>DATFNV010000640.1:0-19121 GCA_035266225.1 Gemmataceae bacterium | reverse complement strand
CGGGGGCAGGAGTTGCCGTACTTCTCGCTGGTGATCGTGCGGGGGGCGCGTGAGGGCTGAAGTGACTGGTCAGACGGTGATCTCCACTACGTCGCCGGGCTTGACGGTAGCCAGCGCTGCCAACACTGACGGGATCAGCGGCACGAGATCCGCCAGCCGATTGCCCGCCGCCACCAGCACGATGACCGCGATGCCAGAGGCCCGCAAGTTTTGCTGGTAGCGCAGGTTCTGATCGACAGTCATGAACACCTCGAAGCCCGGCCCAGCCATCAGCTGGAGCAGTTCACCGTTCTTCTTCCCCGACCAGCCCATTTCGGGGACCGTGCGCAAGTCGTGGCCGACGACGTGCGATCGCAGGCGGCGAGGCACACACTCGTCAAGTAGAACGCGCATTGGCCACCAATGCCTGCTTCGCAAACTCCAGCGCGGCGACGGCCTGTTCCCGCGTCACGCTCGGGAAGTCGTCAAGGAACTCGTCCAACGGCTCGCCCGCCTCCAGGTAGTCGAGCAGGGTGCGGACGGGGACACGCGTGCCGACGAAGACCGGCGTGCCGCCGAGGATGTCCGGGTCGCTGTGAACGGGGGGACAGATCGCGGGCATGGATGCTTCTCCTTTTCTGGGCATTGTACCAAGGTGGGCACGCCGACGCAGCGCGTGGTCGAGAACCTGGAATCGCTACGGGGTCAGGAACTGCCGTACTTTGCGCTGGTCATTCTGCGAACGGGACGGGACCAAGAGACGACGGCCGTTGCCATCGCTCTCGTTCGTGTCGTCTGCATGGTCTCGCTCCCTGCTTCAAGTTCCTCGCGGCAGGCGAACGGCTGCCCGCGCCTGGCACGACTCTACCCGACCGCTGGCTCGGTCGCCAATAGATGAACTGGCGGAACGAATGCGAAGCGAAGTGTGTCGGGGGGAGAAGAGAAGTAGAAAAGTCCCGCCGCCCAACTTTCCGGCGTCGCCCAATCACCGAATCGCCAGACGGCGGGACCGTCACATCATCGCAGGCGAAACAGCCGAGTCAAGGGAAATCCGCGAAATGCGGAACCCCGCGGTGACACGACGATCGCCGCGGTGCCGCCTTCAGTTTCTCTATTGTCTGGGGAGGGCGTTTGTTACACTCGCGGGAGGAACCTTCGCCACACGGCGACTACTCGGCAGGAGGCCCTTCCGTGGCCGAACTCGACCAGACGGCGCGCTACGTCCTGAAGATGGCTCCGGCCGAGGCGGTTCGCTGGCTGCTGCCCGACCTGGACCCCGACCTGGTCTTCGCCCGCTGGCTGGACACGGAAACCATCGCCTTCCCGGGTGAGCCGGGTCGGCGCTGCGATACGGTCGCCGAGCTGGTCAGCCGCGGCGGCCGCTCGGCGCCGTGGGCGCTGGTGCTGGAGGCGGAGGCCCGGCCGCGCTCCACGATCCTCGACCGGGTGCTGGAGTACGAGGCCCGTCTGCTCCGCAAACTGCGGCACGGGCCCCACCGCCGCGACAGGTATCTGGTGGCGGCGGCCGTGATCTTCCTGCGCGGCGGTCGCAAGGACCTGAAGTTGCAGATGCGCTTGCCGGGGACGGACGTGGAGCTGGCCGCGACGCTGCGGCCGATGAGCCTGGCCCGGGAGTCGGCGGCGGCAACGTTGGAGCGAATCGGTCGTGGCGAGCTGGGCCGGAGCATTTTGCCGTGGGTGCCGCTCATGGCAGGCGGCGACGAGGCGACGGTGGTCGCCGAGTGGGTGCGGCTGGCGAGCGATGAGCCGGATGTCCAGCGCCGGGCGGATTACCCGGGCCTGGCGCTGGTGTTTGCCGATGGCGCCGGCCGTTTGCCGATCTGGAAACAGACACTGGAGGGATTTGACATGTGGCAGTCGGAAGTGATTCGCGAGTGGAAGACCGCTGGGCGCCTTGAGGCGCAACGCAACGACTTGCTGCTGGTATTGCGAGAGCGATTCCAGACCGAGGTGCCCGCAGACCTGGTGCAGAAAATCCAACAGACGTTGGACCTGAGCGTGCTGACCAGCTGGCTGAGTGCCGCCTTGAAAGTGCCCTCGCTGGATGCTTTCCGCAGTGCCATGCAGCCCGGCTCTCCTCCGGCCACGCAGACCAATTGAGGGCTGAACGGAGGGGTTCGACATGTGGCAGTCGCAAGTGATTCGCGAGTGGAAGGCGGCGGGGCGCCTGGAGGTGCAACGCAATTACCTGCTCAGGGTGTTGGGGGCGCGTTGGACGCCCGATGTGCCCGCAGATCTCGCCCGCACGATCGAGCAAATAACAGACCTCGACCTCCTGACCCGTTGGTTCGACGCCGCGCTGGCGGCGCCGACGCTGGATGCTTTCCGCAGTGCCATGCAGCCCGGCTCTCCTCCGGCCACGCAGAACAGTTGAAAGGGGAAGGAGGATCCTCGCTCCCGCGCCGGTCTCCGGCCGTTTTCCGGCGGTCTTTTTCGCGCCGCGATCGTGTATGATTGGGGATGAGGCGAACGCCCAGTCGCAAGGGGCGCGGCCTCATCGATCCCCCGCGCCGCCGAGGAGGAGCCCGTGGACGACCAGCCGGCCAACATTGACGAGTTATGCGCTCTGCTCTTCGCCGACCAGGATTTGGAAGACGTCCTCGCCGCCGCGCCGCTGGATGAAGGTCCGCTGGCGGAGGCCCGGGCCCGGTTGCAGGACGGCCGGCCCGCCGAGGCCGAGGCAGCCCTGCCCGCGGCGGAGCCGGCAAGCGCCGACGACGACAGCGCCTGGCGCCTGCTCCTGTTCGCCCTGGCCCGGGAGCGTCAGCGCGACCGCGCCGCCGCCCGGCAGGCCCTGCGCCAGGTGCTCGACCTGCGCGGCATCGAGGCGCGCATGCAGCTGTGGGCCTGGAACGCCCTGCGCCGGCTGGGGGAGCCGCCGGCCGACGAGGCCGCCGACCTCGTCCTCGGCGCCGTCCTCGAAGTACACATCGACGGGTCGGTCGATACCCTCGCCGCCTACGCCGACGGCAGCGCCCGCTGTCTCAACTCCGGCGGGTCGCTGATCTACTGGGACTGGCCCGACGAGCAGAGCCTGGAGCTGACCCGCGCCGTCCTCAGCGCGGCCGAGCCGCTCCCCGCCGGGATGGCCCTGGAAGAGCGCCACCGCTCCCCGCCCGACGAGTTGGTGCGCTTTACGCTGCTGACGCCGGCCGGGCTGCGCGTGGCCGAGGAGTCGCTCGACCGCGCCGAGGAGGGAGTGAGCCCCTACTCGCCGCTGTTCGCGGCCGGCAGCCAGCTGATGCATCTGCTGACGAACACGCACACCGTCGCCCGCGCCACCGAGGCGATCCGCGCCGACCCGCGCGACGCCACCGCCTACCTCAACCGGGGGCGGGCGCAGGTCGAGCTGGGCGAGGAGGAGCTGGCGCTGGCCGACTTCACCGAGGCGATCAACATCGAGCCGTTCAACGCCGAGCCGTACCTCGCCCGCGGTTGGCTGCTGTTCACGCGCGAGCAGCACGCCCGTGCCGTCGCCGACTACGACGAGGTGATCCAGCGCCAGCCGGAGAACGCCGACGCCTACAAGCGCCGCGCCCTGGCCCACACGATGCTCGACAACCGCGCCGCGGCCGTGGCCGACTACGACGAGGCCATCCGCCTCGACCCGGACGACTTCCGCAGCTTCAACAACCGCGGCAACCTGCACCACGACCGCGGCGACCACGACCGCGCCGTGGCCGATTACACCGCCGCCCTGGAGCTGAACCCCGGCGACGCCGGCGCCCACCAGAACCGCGGCAACTCGCACCGCGCCCGCGGCGACTGGGACGCCGCCATCGCCGACTATTCCGAGGTGATTCGCCTCAACCCCGACCCCGCCGCCCCCTACCAGCTGCGCGGCATCTGTCACGCCAGCAAGGGGGAATACGACCGGGCCGTCGCCGATTTCGGCGAGTGGCTGAGTCGCGAGCCGGACAGCGCCCGCGCCTACCACTGCCGCGGCGAGGCGCTGCGCCTCAAGGGCGACGCCGAGGGGGCCGTGGCCGACTTCACCGAGGCGCTGCGGCGCGACGAGCGCGACGCGTGGACCTACCACAACCGCGGCCTGGCCCACGCGGCCCGCAACGACCTTGGCGCCGCCCTCGCCGACTTTGAATCGGCCCTCCGCCTCGCCCCCCAGATGGCGGCCGCCTACCACCAGCGCGGCCGGGTGCGCGCCCGAACCGGCGACCACGCCGGCGCCGTGGCCGATTACACCGAAGCGCTGCGCCTCGACCCCGAGCACCGGGAGGCTCGCTTCGACCGAGGGGTCGCCCACGGGCAGCTCGGCCGCCACGCCGAGGCCGTCGCCGACTACAGCGCCTGCATCGAGCGCGACCCGGCCGAGGCGCAGCCGTACAACAACCGCGGCGTCGCCCGGTTCGAGCTGGGCGACCACGACCGCGCCCTGGCCGACTTCGAGGAGTCGCTGCGCCTCGCCCCCGGCAACCCGATGACGCTGACCTGGCGCGGCCGGGTGCGGCGGGCGCGCGCCGACCTCGATGGCGCCCTCGCCGACTTCAGCGAGGCGCTCCGCCGCGCCCCCGACCTGGCGCTGGCGCACTACCACCGCGGCCTGCTCCTGGCCGAGCGCGGCGAGCTGGCGCGGGCCGCGCAGGACTTCAGCGCCGCCCTGCGCCTCGAGCCGCGCGCCGCTGTGGCCCTGTTCGAGCGCGGCAAGGTGCGCCTGCGCCAGGGCGACTATCACCGGGCCTTCGTGGACCTGAGCGCGGCCGCCCGCCTGGAGCCACACGACGCCGCCATCGCCGAGCAGCGCGAGCGCGCCCGCCGGGCGCGGGCCGAGGCGGGGCAAGATAGACTCGATCTGCCGCTGACGCCGGCGGCCACCCGCCGGCAGGCCGAGGAGTTCCACAGGCGCGGCCTGGAGGCGGCCCGCGCTGGCGACCAGAAGCAGGCGGTCCTCGCCTTCAACGAGGCCATCCGCATCGACCCGACCCACACCGTCGCCTGGTACAACCGGGCCGTCTCCTGCCACCGCCTCCAGGCCTACGAGCGCGCGATTGCCGACTATACGGAGGTTCTGAAGCGCATCCCCAATGACCCGCAGACGCACCACCTGCGCGGCCTGGCCTACTCGGCGCGCGGGGCGCTGGACCGGGCGCTGGCCGACTTCGACGAGGCGGTGCGCCTGGAGCCCGGCAACCCGCTCCACTACGGCGAGCGCGGCTTCCTGCTGCGGCGCCGGGGGATGCTCGACCGAGCCATCGCCGACTACGGCAAGGCGCTGGAGCTGAAGCCCGACGCGCGGGAGGCGTACTACCACCGCGGCCGCTGCTACCACGACAAGGGGGAGTATGCCCGGGCGGTCGCCGACTTCACCGAGCTGGTCCGTCTGGACCCGACGAACGCCGAGCCGTACAACCGCCGGGCGATGGCGCGCTGCCTGTCGGGCGACCGGGCCGGGGCCATCGCCGACCACTCCCGAGCGCTGGAGTTGGCCCCCCAGGACGCCGCGACGCACAACGCACTGGCGTGGTTGCTGGCGACGAGCCCGGAGGACCAGCTGCGCGACGGCCGCCGCGCCCTGGAGCTAGCCGAGACGGCCTGCGACCTGACGCACTGGGAGAACGCGAGTTTCCTGGACACGCTGGCCGCCGCCCACGCGGAGTGCGGGCAGTTCGACGAGGCGGCGCGCTGGGTGGGCCAGGCGCTGGCGCTGGTCCCGGAGGAGGGGCGGGCCGAGTACCGCGCCCGGCAGGAGTCGTACCGCGCGGGAAAGCCGTTCCGGAGTAGTCACTAGTCACTATTGCGGGATCAAGAGACCCATGAGTTCGACCCCTGCCGGCTTGCCCGGCAGGTGAAGCAGGTGGCCAGGCTAGAGCGGGGGGGAGCGCCTGCCCTCGACCCCTGCCGGCTTGCCCGGCAGGTGAAGCAGGTCGCCAGGCTAGAGCAGGGGTAAAAAAGTTTTTCCCCGTCCCCTTGTAGCTGACCGACCTCCTTCACCTGCCGGGCAAGCCGGCAGGGGTCGAGGGCGGGTGCTTTTCCTGCCCCCTTGTAGCTGACCGACCTTCTTCACCTGCCGGGCAAGCCGGCAGGGGTCGCACAAACTGACCTTCTCTCCGGAGGGGCGCAACGCGAATGGACGACCGACCTCCTGAAGACCCGCCCGCCCCCGACGCCGCGGAGCACCTGCGCCGCGGCCTCGCTTACGCGCGGCGGCGCGAGTACGAACGGGCCGTCGTCCACTTCAGCCGGGCCATCGACCTCGCCCCCGATACGTCCGAGGCCTATGCCCAGCGCGGCAACGCCCGCGTCACGACTGGCGATCTCGATGGGGCGTTGGCCGACTTCACCGAGGCGCTTCGTCTCAAGCCGGATCATGCGGAGGCTTGCCACAACCGCGGCGTCGTCCACGCCCAGCGCGGCGAGCTGGAACAGGCCGTCGCCGACTTCAACGAGGCCATCCGCCTGGAGCCGGCCGCCCCCTTGGCCTACCAGAGCCGCGGCAGCGCCCACGGCGACCTCGGCGCCTTCGCGGAGGCGGTCGCCGACTTCAGCGAAGCCATCCGCCTCGACGCGGGCGGCGCCGAGGCTTACGTCCGCCGGGGGTTGGCCCGCGCGGCCACCGGCGACGTCGAGCAGGCCGTCGCCGACTTCAGCGAGGCCATCCGCGTGCGGCCGCAGTACGCCCACGCCTATTTCTACCGCGGCCGGGCCCGGCTGGAGCGCGGCGACCACGAGCACGCCACCGCCGACCTGACCACCGTGCTGCGCCTCGACTCGACCCTCCCCGGCGCCTTCGCCCTGCGCGGCAAGGCATTCGCCGAGGGGGAAGACTACGAGCGGGCGCAGGCCGACTTCGCCGAGGCCCTTCGCCGCAACCCCAACGACGCCGAGGCCCGCCACGAGCGCGCCCTGGTCGCCGTCCGCCGCGGCGAGATCGAGGAGGCGCTGGCCGACCTGGCCGAGGTGATCCGCCTCAACCCGCACGCCGCCTGGGCCTACGCCAACCGCGGCAACCTCCTCGACGCGCGCGGCGACTTCGAGCAGGCGCTGGCCGACTTCAGCGAGGCGATCCGCCTGGAGCCCGACGACGGCCGGCTGTACAACAATCGCGGCCGCTGTCACGCGCGCAACGGCGACTTCGAGCAGGCGCTGGCCGACTTCGGCGAGGCGGTGCGGCGGCTGCCGGACGACGCCCGCGGCTACTACAACCGCGGCCTGACGCGCTACCGCCTGGGCGACTTCGCCGGGGCCGTCGCCGACTTCACCGCGGTCCTGGGCCTCGACCTCCCGAGTGCCGTGCTGCATAACCAGCGCGCCGCCGCCCACTACGCCCTGGGCGACCGCGCCGCCGCCGTCGCCGACCACCGCGCCGCGCTGGCGCTGGACCCCGACGACGCCAACGCCTGCAACTCCCTCGCCTGGCTGCTGGCGACCAGCCCCGAGGACGGCCTGCGCGACGGGGCCCAGGCTATCGCTCACGCCACGCGCGCCTGCGAGCTGACGCGCTGGGAGAGCCCCGGATTCCTCGACACCCTCGCCGCCGCCCATGCCGAGTGCGGCCGCTTTGACGAGGCGGTGCGCTGGATGGAGAAGGCCATCGCGCTGCTCCCCGAAAAGGAGCGGGCCGACTACCGCGGCCGGCTGGAGCTGTATCGCGCGGGCCAACCCTGCCGCGCCGGCTGAGTCGCTTGTCCCCTGGCCCCTGGGGGAGACGGCCAGTACTGAGTACTGAGTACTGAGTACTGAGTACTGAGTATCCGGCAGACAGCTTGCCTCTTCTTTTCTCCGTCAACCCCTCTCGCGAACGGGGCGGGGAGAAATGACCTTCGCATGACCACACGTTTGCGCCTGGCCGTTACCGCCGACCTGCACTGGGGCATCCGCCCCCGGGGCGACGAGGCCACGCGGCTGCTCGTCTCCTTCCTGGGGAGCGACCCGCCCGATGTCCTCGTCCTGGCCGGCGACGTGGGGGCGGCGGAGGAGTTCGCCCCCTGCCTGGAACTCTTCGCCGGCCTCCCCTGCCGCAAGGCGCTCGTCCCCGGCAACCACGACGTCTGGGTGCGTGGCGGCGACCCCCGCGGCGACTCCCTGCGCGTTTACCGTGAACACCTGCCGGCCCTCTGCTCGGCCCACGGGTTCCACTACCTCGACGGCGGGCCGCTCCTCCTTCCCGAGGCCGACCTGGCGCTGGTCGGGTCGATGAACTGGTACGACTACTCGTGGTCCCTCGACAGCCTGCGCCGACTCTTCCCGGGGGAGGAAGGGCGCCTGCGCTCGAAGCACTTCACCCGGGGCCGGCACAATGACGCGAACTACGTCCGCTGGCCGCTCGACGACGCGACGTTCACCGCCGAGGTCGTGTCTACCCTGCGCGAGCAGCTGCGGGCCGCGCTGGCTGTCGTCGGCCAGGCCGTGCTGGTGACGCATCACCCGCCGTTCTACGGCCTGACCTTCCCGCGCCCCGCCCCCCCGGAGCACCTCGACGGGTTGCTGTGGGACGCCTTCAGCGGCAACCGTGCGATGGAAGAACTGTTGCGCGAGCACCAATCGCGAATCGCCTTCGCCTTCTGTGGGCACACGCATCGGGCGCGCGAGAACAGCCTCGGCGCCCTCCGCGGTTACAACGTCGGCGGGGATTATCACTTCAAGCGGTTGCTGTGCCTCGACTGGCCGGATGGAAAGGTCGAGGCGCACACCTTCGGCGACCCGAATGTCTGATCCCTGTTGAGCGGGCCCCGAAGGGAGCGCGTCTTATGAGGCGTCGCAGAGTTGTTTCTTGGCGGGTTTGCGGTCAGTGCCGTCGAGCAATTCGTCGCCGACGACGGCGGCAAGACGGGCGGCGCTGCGGTGTTGGGGTTGGCGCCGGCCCTCCTCGTAAGCCCGCAACGAGCCCGGGGCCACGCCGGAGCGCTCGGCCAACTCGGCACGGCAGAGGCCGGCGGCCAGGCGCAGCGCCGTAAGGCGCTGGCTGAATGGCACCCCCGGGCGGGCTCGCAGGCACCCCAGGCACAGGGCGGTGGCGGCATCGCGGCGCAGGGCGCCGGCGGACAGAATTAACGTCCCGCAGCCGGTGCAGGCCACAGCTCGGGCCGCCGTCCGCTGCGGCCGGCTGTTCAGCAGGCTCCAGATTGCCTGCTTGCTCACGCCGAAGCGCCGCGCGATCTCGTGGAGAGTCAGGCCCTTGTCGCGCAGCTTCAGGATCTTCCTCCGCCGTTCCAGGTCCGGTTTGCGACCGCTTGGCATTGCTGGCACCCTCCCCCCTTCGCACCGGCCTTGGGCTGCGTCAGGCGCGCGGCCGGGCGTACCGCGCCGCGGGGACCGATGTTCGCGCCTGGGCGTCCCGGCGCGCCCGCGTCAGGCGCTCTTCGTGAGCCAGGACGGCGTCGGCGACGCGGTCAGCCCGCTCGCGCTCCGCAGCGGCGCGCGCCAGCAGCAGGGCGTGGGCGCTCCCCGGCAGCCAGAAGAACGCGGTCAGCAGCACGTTGACGGGCAACTGCCTCGGCTGACGGCACAGCAGCACCGCCACCGGCGGCAGGAGGACGGCCAGCAGGTAACGCATTGGACACCCCTTCGCGGTTGACACCCTCGCGCCGGCCTCCATTGCCGCCGCGATTCCCAACTACAGACGAATTGACTGAGCCCTTCTAACACCCTCCTGCTTCGGCCTCCGCCCTCACCGTCATTTGAGTACGTGTCAATGCGATCGCGGGAATCCGGTGAAGCTTCCCTTGTTATTCGCCGCAGGACTGACAGTATTTAAGACGATCGGTCTTAAAATTCGGTGAGCCTTTGGTGAGAACGCGCCGTGTGGCCCTTCGATTCCCGAACGCTTGCCGGTTGCTCGGCTTGCGCCCGCCGTCGTATAATGGGCGGAGATTTTTTTCCCCCCCCACGGGCCGACCCCTATGTCGTCCGACAGCGACCGCCTGCTGATCCAGGAAATCCGCCAGGGCGACCCCCGCGCCTGGGAGACACTCATCGCCCGCTACGAGGGCCGGCTGCTGGCCTTCGTGGACCGGCGCCTCCGCGACCGCGCCGCCAGCGAAGACGTGGTGCAGGAAACCTTCGTCGGTTTCCTCAACAGTCTGCCCAACTTCGATGACAAGCGCGAGCTGCAAACGTACCTGTTCACCATCGCCTCGCACAAGCTGACCGACCATCTGCGGCGCGTCGGCCGCCACCCGCTCAAGACCTCGTCGGACAGCGGCGAGGTGCTGGCGCAGCAGCTGGACCACCACGCCGCCGCCTCCAGCCTGGTGCGCAGCGACGAGCGGCGCGAGCTGGAAAGCGCCGCCATCAGGCGCTGCCTGGGGGTGATGGTGCGCCAGTGGCAGGAGAAGGGCGACTACCTGCGGCTGAAGGTGCTGGAATTGCTCTGGGTCAAGGGTTGGCAAAACCGCGACGTGGCGACCTTCCTGGACATCAGCGAGCAGCAGGTGGCTAACTTCCGCTTCGCTGCCGTCAAGAAGTTGTCGGAACAGATTCGCCACGCCGGCCTGCCCGACGACGTGTTCCCCGAGCTGACCGACGAGCCGGCGGAGTGAGGGCCGGTAGCTCCGGAGCCTCAGGACGAGCTTGTCCCCGGGGAAGACGGCTGGCGGCTGAGGACGCGCTGCTGCAAGCGCCGCCAGTCGTCCGGGCTCAGGGGATTGGGGTCGCCGCGCTCGATCGCACGGATCGCGCCGGCGAAGCGGGCCTCCAACTCGAGTTGTTCCTGGTTCTTCTCCGCCGCGGCGATGAGGGCTTGCAGGTACTCGCTCGGGCCGGCGAGCCCGCGACCCGTCGCCTGGGCTTCCACGAAGATGAGCATCTGCTCGGGCAGTGTGATCTGTAGGGTGACCATCGGGCTGTTCTCTTGGGCGGGATCCCCGCGCGGCGCCGTCCGTCGCGCCGACGGGTTCCCCTCATGACAAGCGATGCCGTCTTCCTCCCCGATGACGAAGAGGCCTGGAACTCATCCCGGAGTGTACTTCTGATGATACGCGTCGAGTGCCCGAAATGCGAGCAGGTTCTGCGAATTGACGAGGAACTGGCCGGCTCCGCCTCGACCTGCCCCGAGTGCAGCGGTCGCTTCCGCGTCCCCCGACTTGTAGCCGCGAGATGATTCATCGTTTCGCGAAACGATGAATCATCTCGCGGCTACACCCCCGGAAATCGAGTGGCGCGAGTATGCTTCACTTCGGCGCGGTGACGACCGCCCGCAGCGCGCGAAACTCGGGCTGCTCGCGCAGCGGGGCGAAGTCGGCGCCGTTCAATTCGGCCGCCTGGGCAGCCAACTGGAAGTAGCCTTTCCCCCGCGCCTCCCGGAGCAGCTCGACGGCGCGAGCCGCAAGGCGCTCGCGCCGCTGCGCCCCCACGGCTGATGACGCTGAGGCCGCCGCCAGCGCCCGCGCCACCTTGACTAGCGCCTCCGCGGGGACGGACGATCCGCGCGCCGCTTCCCCGGCCTCCTCGGCGGCTTTCACCCCCTCCTCGCCGCGTCCCAGTTCCAGCAGGCACGCCGCGCGCCCCGCGTGGGCCTCGGCAACGAATTGCTGCGCGACGGGACTCTCGGGCACCACCCCCAGGGCCGAGTTCGCGGGCCCCAGCGCCTGCTCATAAGAGGCGAGGGCTTTCGCCGTGGCGCCGCGCCGCCGCTGGAGATCGCCGAGACTCACGAGTCCCGCCGCGAGTTCGCCGCCGTAGTCCGGCACCCTCTTGTTGGCTCGGTACAGCCGCTGCTGGTGCTCGACGGCCTTGACCAGCAACGGCTCTGCCTCGCCCACCTTGCCCTCGTCGAGATAGAGGCTGCCGAGGTTGGTGCAGGCGTAGGCCAGTTCTTGCCGGTGGGAAGGCACGTCCGGGAATTGCTCGGCGAGGCGTTCGAGGACCTGCAACGATTCGGCGTAAGCGCCTTCCGCCTCGGCCGCGTTGCCGCCCTTCTTGAGGGCGTTGCCGAGGTGGTTGAGCGTGCTGGCCAACCAGGCGCGGCGCGTCGGGTCGTCGGCGCCAAAGTCTTCGAGGGACCGCCGGCGCTCGGTCAGGGCCAGCCGATGTACCGCCTCCGCCTCGCCCGGCCGCTCCAGGGCCAGCAGGGCCATGCCGTGGTTGTCGAGCGTGTTGGCGAACTGGAAGCGATACCGGGGCTCCGTCGGGTGCTGCTCCACCAGGTCGCGCAGCTCCGGCCGGCACTGCTCGTAGGCGTCGATGGCTTCCTGGTAGCGCCCGGCGGTCAGGTGCCAGTTGCCCATGTGCATGCGGGCAAGGGCCAGGTCGTGGCGGTACTCGGGGACGTCGGGGGACAACTCCACCAGCCGCCGGCGGACGGAGATGGCAGTCTCGAAGAACTGCTTGGCCTCGTCGCGCCGACCGGCCATCACCGCGAAGACTCCGGCCCGCGACAGGGCATGGCTGTCTTCTTGAAGCAGTCCGGCAATCTCCTGGGACCGCGCGGCGTGCTGCCGGGCCTCCTCGGCGCTGCGGTGGGCCCGCCATCCCAGGACGGCGGAGACGAGAGTGCCGGCCAGCAGGGTGACGGCCAGTACCAGCGCGAGAGTCGCCGCCAATGGCGAACGGCGGCGCCACAGGGCGGCCCGCTCCCGGGTCGAGTAATCCTGCCGCGACTTGACCAGCTCGTGGGCGAGGAAGCGGCCCAGTTCCTCGTACAGGCCGGCGGCGAGGAAGCGCTTGCGCGGGTCGGGATCGAGGCAGCGGAGGATGACGGCCTCCAGGTCGCGCGGCACGTCGGGGTTTAGCCGGCGCGGCGGCACGATCACCTCACCCTCGCGCCGCGGGCCATCGAACGGCGGCCGTCCGACGACCAGTTCGTAGAGGGTGGCCCCCAGGTTATACACGTCGCTGGCCGGGCCGACCTTGTCGGGGTCGCCGAGTTGTTCCGGGCTCCAATACGCCGGCGACCCCTGGATGCTGCCGCCCTGGGGCCGCGGCAGCTCCTCCAGGACACGGACGACGCCGAAATCCGTAATTTTAACCTCGTCAATGGTGCGATTGAGCAGGAGGTTGCGGGGCTTGACGTCGCGGTGGACCAGGCCGTGGGCGTGGGCCTCGGCCAACCCCGCCGCCGTCTGCTGCGCGTAGCGGGCGGCGCGGCGCGGGTCGAGCTTGCCGCCGCATTCCCGGAGCAGGTCGGCCAGCGACCCACCCGGGACGTACTGCATCACGAAGGCGGGCCAGGGGAAGTCGGCGTCCGGCCGCAGGACTTCGTGGACGACGACGACGTGCCGGTGCTCGACGCGGGCGGCCGCCTCCGCCTCCTTGACGAAGCGCTCGGCGGCGCCGGGGCAGGCGACCACCGCCGGCTTCAAGACCTTGAGCGCTCGGTACTGGTTCAGGTCCGGGTCGTGGACCTTGAAGACGCAGCCGTAGCTGCCCTGCCCGCGGCCGATTTCCTCGACGACGCGGTACTTTTTGCGGCAGCCGAGCGGCGCCTGCTCGGTGTACGGCCCCTCGAAGATCGGCACCGACTCGGGGGGCGGCAGGCTCTTGAGTCGCTCGAAGAATGGTCGGCCTTCCGGGTCGGGGAAGGGTGTGGCGTCGCTCGGCCGCCGCGGGACGAAGGGAGAGTCGGGCGGGGGGAGGGAGCGGAGGGCCTGCGCACACTGCTCGCAGGTGAGGACGTGCTCGCCGACGAGCGCCATGTCCGGCCCGTCGAGCGACCCGGCGAGGAACTGCTCCAGCTGCCGCCGCGCCACCCCACAGTCCATGAGCGGCCCCCCTCACAGCTCGACTTTCATCTCCGCGGCCACGCCCCGGCACGCCGCCAGCACCCGCGACTTGTACACGATCACGGTCCCTTCGCTCAGCCGCAGCGCGTCGGCCACTTCCTTCACCGATTGCCCTTCGACCGTCAGCCGGGAGAAGGCGTCCCACTCCGTCGGCGGCACCCGGGCTCGGGCCCCACGAAAGACCTCGGACAGAACGTGCTCGCGCCAGTCCTCCTCCAGCAGCCGGTCGCACTCGTCGGCCACCCCCGCGGCGAGGTCTTGCATCTTCTCTTCGTCGAGCGGGGCCCAGGTGCGGCCGTTCTTCCGCCAGTGCTCGATCACGCGGCAACGGACGAACGGCACCAGCCACGGCCGGAAGCTGGGCTTCTCCCGGTTGTGGGTGAAGCTGCGGATCCTCTGGAACAGGCTGACGACGACGTCCTGGAGTACCTCCTCCCAGTCCTCGCGCCGCAGGCCGAAGCGGCGAAACAGGGCGCAGATCATCCCTCCGTAGCGCGGCTGGAATGCTTCCCACGCTTTCGGGTCGCCTTCCTTCAGCCCCTCAATGAAGCTGGCCCGGGTGCGGTCGTCGCCGTTGGACGCCATAAGAACTCCCCGTGATGGGCCGACCTTAACACTTTTTTGGCCCACGGCCGTCAACGACCGGCCTTCCCGGCGACCGGGCCGTTCCCAGCCACCGCCGCAGGCCCTGCCGGCAGCTCCTTCTCGATGTCCCGGTAGACTTCCTGCAACTTGATCAGCCGCCTCCCGATGGACCAGTGCAGGATGTCGTCCTCTTCGCCGAGTTTGCTCCGATCGGCCAGTTGATAGAGGCGCTCGACCAGCCTTGAATCCTCGGGACTCTCGGGCCGGAAGACGCCGACGGTCTCATGCCAGGGGCCGAACACAATCACCTCGGGAGGCCAGGCGCCCTCGACTGGCAGCGCCAGATGGATCATCCCGTCTGGAAAAATGGCACGCAAACGCGGCTCGTCGGGCCGGTTGTCGCGCCACGGGATCCTCCCGTGTTCGGTCGCGCTGTGTACCGCGGTCAGCAGTCGCCGCCAATACTCCAGATCGTTCCGCATGGGTCAAAGCTCCGTTAACACGTGCTGCAGCCGCCCGCGCAATTCGCCCAGCAGTCGCAGACTGCGATCCAGTTCGCGGCGGTGCTGTGCCGCGAACACGCCGGCGCCGTGCCCCTGGGGTAGCAGGCGCTGTTCGATGTATTGTATCGCCAGCCGCAGTGCCTCCTCCAGATCGCGCAGCGACGCTTGCTCGTTTGTCGTCAGCGAGTCGTTGGTCGCCAGCGCCATCGCGACGAGTCGCGCCTCCCCACCGCGGAAAACGGCCGTGAGCCAGATTTGATGCCGCACCGCGTCGCGCATGCCCTCGACTTGTCGCAAGAGCGTGCCGACGTCCGCGACGGCGATCTGATAGGCGGCTCGCCGCGCCGCCCCTTCCGCCGCCTCACGGATCCTCCGTTGACCGCGCAGCGTCAGAAAGAACCCGACGAGGCTGACCAGCATCCCCGCCAGGCTTAGCGCGAACCCGAGGACGCTGGCCACGTCGGCCCAGCGGCGGCAGAGAGCGAGAAACCCCACATCGGCTCCACCCGCATCCTGGGCGAAAAGGAATGAGTACATGGCGATGCATCTCCCTCACCCCTCCTCCCAGTGCTCCCTCTGGCGGCGCGAGGCCAGGGCGGGAACCCCTCTCGTGCTGGTACTGGCCATGACGTATTGTGTCGAGGACGGGGAGCGCGTTATAGCTTTCGGGCTGACGGTGTCAAGCGGGCAGCCGCGACGTGACTCGGCGACGACCGTACAATCCCCACCAGGTTGACCAGCCGTCGCAGTCCCGTGTCGCCCCGGAGTACACCCATGAAGCGATTGCCCTTCCTGCTGTGCGCCTTCGCCGCCTTGGCCGGCTCCCTCCGCGCCGCCGACCCGAAGAGCGCCGCCGACTACAACCGCCTGCTCGGCCGCGGCATCAACTTCGGCAATGCCCTCGAGGCGCCGCGCGAGGGCGACTGGGGTCTGACCCTCGAAGAGGACTACTTCGAGCGCGTCAAGAAGGCCGGCTTCAACTCGGTGCGCCTCCCCATCCGCTGGTCGGCACACGCCGGCGCCAAACCGCCCCACGAGATCGACGCCGCCTTCTTCAAGCGCATCGACTGGGCCGTCGAACAGGCCCTGTCGCGCGACCTCGTCGCCGTCCTCAACGTCCACCACTTCGACGAGTTGTTGCAGGATCCCGACAAGCACGAGGCGGAACTCCTGGCCCTGTGGAAGCAGATCGCCGAGCACTACCGCGACCGGTCCAACCGCCTTTACTTCGAGCTGCTCAACGAGCCGAACGGCAAGCTCACCGAGGAGCGCTGGAACGCCCTCGTCCCGAAGTTGCTCGAGGTCGTGCGTGCGACCAACCCGAAGCGGATCGTGATTGTCGGACCGGGGCAGTGGAACGGCCTGGGTGCGCTCGACAAGCTCAGCCTGCCGGAGAAGGACCGCAACCTGATCGTCACCTTCCACTACTACAGCCCGTTTCACTTCACCCACCAGGGGGCGGAGTGGCTGTCGGAGAGCAAAAAGTGGAAGGGGACGACCTGGACCGGCACGGCGAAGGAGACGGAGGAGCTGAGCAAGGACTTCGCCAAGGCGGCGGCGTGGGCGAAGAAGCACGAGCGGCCGCTGTTCCTCGGCGAATTCGGCTCGTATGGCGTCGCGGACATGGACTCGCGGGCGCGCTGGACGCGGGCCGTGGCTCGGGAGGCCGAGAAACACGGCTTCAGCTGGGCCTACTGGGAATTCGGCGCCGGCTTCGCGGCCTATGACCGCAAGGCGAAAGCCTGGCACGAACCGCTACTGAAGGCGCTGACGGACAAGGCGCCGTGACGGCACCACGGGCCGTATAATACGCTAGCGCGGCCCCGGATTCCCTTCGCACCTCCCCGCCCTTGACCACTCGGGAAAAGCCGTTTTCGGCCGCGTGCCGCCGCACAAGGAGAACGCCTCATGACCACCCGCAGCGCCACCCCCGTCGCCGGACGCCTGTTCATCGGCGGCGATTGGCAAGCGCCGCCCGGCGCCCGCTTCGAGAGCCGCAGCCCGTCGCGCCAGGACGAGGTCGTCGGCGTCTTCCCGACGGCCACCGCCGTCGAGGCCGACGCCGCCGTGGCCGCCGCACGCCGCGCCTACCCGGCGTGGCGGCGCAGCAGCCGCATCCATCGGGCCGAGCTATTCGACAACCTGGCCCAGCTGGTCAAGCGCGACACCGACGCCCTGGCCGAGCTAATGGCCCGCGAGTGCGGCAAGGTCATCACCGAGTGCCGCGCCGAGGTGGTCGAGGGGCTGCACATGATCCAGTACGTCTTCGGCACCGGCCGCATGCCCATCGGCGAGGTGGTTGCCTCGGAGATCCCCGAGAAGGACGCCTTCCTGCGCCGCAAGCCGTGGGGCGTCGTCGCCGTCATCACGCCGTGGAACTTCCCCTTCGCCGTGCCGCTGTGGATGCTCGGCCCCAGCCTGCTCGAAGGCAACACGGCCGTCTTCAAGCCCTCGGAGGACACGCCGGCCATCGGCCAGAAGCTCGTCGAGTTGATCGCTGAGGCCGGCTTCCCGCCGGGCGTCCTCAACTTGGTCCACGGCGACCACGTCGCCGGCGAGGCGCTGGTCCGCAACCCCGGCGTCAACGTCGTGCTGTTCACCGGGAGCTACGAGGTCGGCCGCCGCATCCAGCAGCTGTCGGCGGAACAGCCCGACCGCATCGTGGCGGCCGAGATGGGCAGCAAGAGCGCCGTCATCGTTTGCGAGGACGCCCGGCTCGAACTGGCGGTGACCAGTGCTGTCATCAGCGGCTTCAAGACGAGCGGCCAGCGCTGCGTGTCGGCGGGCCGGATCCTCGTCGCCGAGAAGATCTTCGACCGCTTCGCCGAGAAGTTCGTCGCCACGGCCCGCCGGCTGCACGTCGGCGACCCGCTCGACCCAGCCCACTTCACCGGGCCGGTCATCCACCGGGCCGCAGTCGAGAAGGTGCTGAGCTACAACGAGCTGGCGAAAAAGGAAGGGGCCCAGGTGCTGCTCGACGGGGGCCGCATGACGCACGGCGTGTACGCCCGGGGTTGTTACCTGTCGCCATTCGTCTACCGCATGGACTATCGGCCGGGGGTGCGCTCGATCCGCGAGGAGGTGTTCGGCCCGCACGTGGCGCTGATCCCGTTCAAGACCAATGAGGATGCCGTTCGGATCTACAACGACACCGACTACGGCCTGTCGATGGCGGTGATTACCGAGGACTACCGGGCGATGCGCTTGTTCCGCGAGGAGTGCGACTACGGCATGGGCTACGTCAACCTGCCGTGCATCGGGGCGGAGGTGCATCTGCCGTTCGGCGGGGTGAAGAAAAGCGGCAACGGCCACCCGTCGGCGGCGGGGCTGATCGAGGCAGTGACGCACAAGACGGCGTGGACGGTCAACCACGGCACCGAGGTCAAGATGGCGCAGGGGCTGACGACGGAGATCGAGGGGAGCCCGACGTAAGAAGGCTTGCCGCCAAGGCGCTGCAGCGGCTGGCACGGCTGCCCATAAGGGGGGTACTGTAATACACCGGCGGCAACCAACTCCAGGCGGCGAATGTGCTGCACATCTCACGCGGCAGTCTGGGCAGCAGGGCGCGCGAACGCTCAGGCTAAGCTGCCGGGGCCGCCCCGGAGGACGTGGACCCCGGAGAACCAGAATGGCGGCCCCGGTCAGTTTCAGCCGTTGGTTCGGCTCGCTTTTTCGGATGCACGAGCCTTCCGCCCAGCGCAGCTTGACGCTTCCGAAGGTCGGCGAAGAATGCGGTGATGTCAAAGTTGTATTCCGCTGCCAGCTTTTCGCGGGCTCGGTGGACTTCCGCGACAATCGGGTCTTCCCACATGATGCTAGGCTCCCATGAGTTCCTCGGGCGTGCAGATCATGGGCATCCGGTGGCCCAGCTTCTCACACACCACTGCTATTCTGCGCGCGATCTGCGCGTTTGCCAAGTGCTTGCAATTCCAGGTGAGCAAATAGTCAACGGCGTGAACCGCTGCCACGGCAACATGTGCGGCGTCAGGAAAAGCGTGCGGCGGAAGGATGCCGGCAGCCATGATAGCCCGAGTCAGCGATTCCGCGGGTTCCGTGACGGCAAGGGCCGGCACGCCGGCGATGATCGCGAGTCGCTTTTGTACCTCCGCGGGGTCGCCGACTGAGGATTCGTCGATGACGACTTGGGAGACGCAGTTTTCAAATTCGCTCCGTCGATTCGCCCACCATTCTTGCGTCGCCTGCTGGTGCGCGGCGACAAGCAGGTCACGGCTGGGACGAGCGACCAGGTAGCTGATGAACGTCGTTTCCAGGTACACCGATTCCATGCTGATCTTTCACGCGGCCAGCGGAAGCTGCCGCGGCTGGTTCGGCCCGGTTGGGCCTCAATTCGACTCCCGAC
>DATFNV010000639.1:0-14030 GCA_035266225.1 Gemmataceae bacterium | reverse complement strand
GGGGGGGGGGGCTGCGGAGATTGTACGGGCTGCGCCGGCAAGGGCGAAGGCGCTGGCGACGGCGCCGAAGAGGTCGGCGACCGTCTCGCGGCGTTCGAGGAGTTCGACGATCGGTCGGCGTGTGGGCCGGGGATCGACGTGCGGTTTGCGGCGCTTGCGGCGATGCATGCGCATCCTCCGTAGCCTGCGGCTGCCGGGAACGGGATCAAGGAGGCCCGGCGGCCGAGGCGGTGCGAATGTGCGGACTTTATCGACAGGGGGGAAGATTACAACGCCGAGGTGGCGATGGCAAGAAGAAAAGGCGAAAAAATGCCGTGCGAATATAAACACCAGTGGGAGAACGACTTACGTCGAACCGAGTCGTGAGTGACAGTCGATGGGGCCTCTCCCCGGTTGAGCTGGAGGTTCACAGCGCGCGTCGCTTCGGCCCAATTTCCTCCCTGCCGAATCGTTTCATGGCCGCCCCGAAGTGTGTCTGTGTCGCGCGTGAAACGAGGCAGGGTTCAATGGCGTGTAACAGGGGGCGGTCCGGGGCTGGTTCAGAATGGGGTCATTTTGGGTGGCGCGGGGCCGTGGGGCAGGCCGCCGGCCTGCCGGCATTCTCCGGCAGGCCGCCGGCCTGCCCCACGGCCCCGCGCCACCTGCTTGTGAACCATGCCGGCGGTCCGGGCGTTTGGCATCGTTTCGCGAAACGATCAATCTTGCGGCTTATCTCCTCTTGTCGTCCTCCATGCGGTCCTTGATGGACCCCACCGCCTCCGCGGCCAGCTTGGAATAGAAGACGTTGTTATCGCCCGCCAACTTCTCCAGTGAGGCGATGCTGGCGCTGCCGCCGACGTCCGCCAGCACCTTGATCGCCTCGCTGCGGACGAAGACGTTCGGATCGCTCAGCAGCGGCAGGATGGCCTTCTCCGCGACCACCGGCTCCATTGCCTTGAGGGTTTGGACCGCCTTGCCCCGGTCATGGACATCGGCCACACGCCGGGCGATCGCCGACGCCGCCTCGTCCCCTTTCACTTCCCCCAGGGCCTCGATCACCGCGGCGTGGAAGCCCGGGTCGAAGCCTTCCAACCGCTTGGCCAGCGCCGGCACCGCCGCCTTGCCGCCCCAGCGGGCCAGGCCCTGCGCGGCCGCGCCCCGCGCCTCCGCCGACTGATCGTTGAGCATCGTCTCCAGTCGCGAGACGACCTCGGGGCGCCGGTCGTCGAGCGGCGGCGTGGCCGCGATGCGGCGGGTGGCCTTCCGGCGCAGGTTCGCATCCGCCGACTTCAGGTCGCCCAGCGCCTGCGCCCATTCGTCCTTGGCCAACGGCACGCGCTCGCGGACCGCCTCGATGACCCCCTTGACGTGGAGCGTGTCCGGCCCGGTAACCTTCTCCAGGGCGGGAAGGCTGGCCGCGCTCCCGATCTCCTTGATGACGTTGAACGCCCAGAACCGAGTGGGGCCGGCGTACCCGTCCTCCAGGTACGGGATGACGGCCTTCTCGGCGGCCGGGCCCATCGCCTTGAGGACGTCAAGCACGCTGAGCGGCTCGGCCGGCAGCCGGGCCGCGAGCGCCTCGGCCGAGCGGGGATCCTTCAATTCCTTCAGGGCCTTGACCACCGCCTGGCGCACCGCGGGCGCCGGATCCTCCAGCAGCTTCGCCAGGGCCGGGGCGGCTTCCTTCGGGTCGCAAGCGGCCAGGGCCTGCACGCCCGCCGTCCGCGTCGCGGCCTCCGCCGAGGTCAGCAGCCCCTGCAAGCCGCGCCGCACCTCGTCGAGGCGCTCCCGCGGCGGCGCCTGCTGCAAGGTGCTCGCCGCACGCTGCCGGGCCTCCTCCGCGGGCGCTTTCAGCTCGGCCAGCAACTTCGTCAGCTCCTCGCCCTTCGGCCGTCCGGCCGGGCGGGGCGCCACCGCCGGCGGCCGCGCCGGATCCACCGGGTTGGCCGGTCCGGCGACCGGCGGCGGGGGCTGCGCCGCGCCGGGCCTCGCCAGGGTCAACGTTGTCGGCTCGCCGTGGACCGTCTGGCCAGCGTCGTTCCGGAAGCACACCTGAACGAGGACCTTGACTTCGCCCTGCGCAGGCGGGGCCAGCGCCAGCACGGCCACGCCCTGCGTCCCCTCGATCGTCAGTTCGCTCGAGCGGGCGCCGGCCAGCCCGTCCCAGCCGTTCACCCCCTTGCGGGGCATTTTCACCTCGTCCGCCAGGCCGTACAGCACGGCGGGCGAGCGCACCTTCCCCAGGGGGTCGTTGGCACGAACAACGGCGCGGACCTCGGTGCCCCCCGCGACCGCCACCGAGCGGAGCGCTTCCGGCGCGTCGATGCGGCCTTCCAGCAGTCGGTGCAGCTTGTGGACCGGCACGGCAAAGCTGATGCCCGTGTTCTTGATCTTGGCGACGGCCACGCCGGCGAGGGCCCCCTGTTCGTCCACCACCGGGCCGCCGCTGTTGCCGGGGTTCAGGTCGAGGGCCAGTTGCACTTCCTTCAACTCATTGCGGTCGCGGCGCAGGGCCGACACGTGTCCCTTGGTGACGGTGATGGCCGGGTGGCCGTTTTTCGGGTCGAGTTCCTCGCCGAAGGGGAAGCCGAAGGCGTACACCTGCATCGTTTCCAGCAAGTCCGGGCTGTGCTCGCAGTCGATCGGCCGCGGCGTGTTCTTGACGCCGCTCACCTTGAGCACCGCGAGGTCGGCGTCGGCGTCGTCCCCGACGAGGACGGCCTTGGCGGCCTGTTCCTGGTCGGTGCCGCTGCGGAAGATGGCCGTCAGTTCGGCGACGGGGTGGCCGCCGGCCCCTTCCAGGGCCATCGGCCCGCGCGGGGGGCGCGGGAGGCGGGGCGGGCGCGGCATGAGCGGCGGGCGCGGGAGGAACGGCCCGGCCGGCGGCGGCGCGCCGGCTGCTGCTTCCTTCGGCGGGGTGACGACGTGGTGGTTGGTGACGACGTAGACCGTGTCGCCCTGCGAGCGGACCACGAAGCCGCTGCCGGTCGCCCACATGGTCGGCGTCGTCGCCTTGATGAAGACGCTGGCCTCCTTCAACTCCTTCAAGGGCAGAGCGCCGGCCTTGCCCGGCGGGCCGTCTCCCCCTTGCGGGGCCGGCCGGATCGGCTCCTTCGCGGGCGGAAGCGCCGGGGCCGGTCCCTTGTCGGGCTGCGCGGCCGGCGGATCCTCAACCGGAGCGGCGACGGGCCCGTTCGGCCCGGCCTGGGCGACCGCTGCCGCATCCGGGCCCTTCGAGGCGTAGACGACGGCGGCAATGATACCGCCGACAACGAGAAGGGCGAAAAGACCAACGCCGACACCGAGCACGACCAGCAGGCCCAGCGAGGAGCCGCTCTTGGGGCGGGCAGGGGCTTCGTCCTCGTCGTGATAGCGCCGCGAAGGTCGCCCGCCGCGGGCCACCGGGGGGACGGAACCGGAACCCGACCGGATGCCGTCGTCCGAATCGTCGTCGCGCCGCGAGGAGATGCGTGCGCCGCATTCCGGGCAACGGACTTTGCCGTTCCGCTCGGCGCGCCTCGAATCCAGTTTGGCGCGACACTCAGGGCAGGTGCGGGGTAGTGACGCCATGGTGTGATTCTCCGGCAAGCGAGAGGGCGACCTGGCACAGAACGGGGCTGTCGGTGTCGTCCGCCGAGCCGGACCGCCTCCTCATCACGAGAGGAGGCCCGTCGGCGAGCGAGTGAACCCTTGGGAAGTCGCCCGGCGACGTATGCGCCCCATGACAGCGATTCTAACCCAACCGTGTAAGGTTGCAACACCCTCGGGGTGCAAAAGGGCCTGCGCCGCTCGCGGCTTGGCGGACACCCTCACCGGGGGGTGGGTGAGAGCGGCGATCCGGGAAGGCCCTCGCTCCCGTACCCGAGGCGCGGGGAAGCGTTCCGTATCGCCTCTAACCCTTCGCCCGCGCGACCAGGAACGGCTGCAGCGCCTGGGCCGCCTGCTTCGGTGTCGGGTAGCGCCGGGCCGGGTCCTTGGCCATCATCGACGCGACAACGAGCTGCAACCCCTCGGACACGGCACGGTTCAGCGCGGGCAGCGGCCGCGGCGATTCGCTGGCGTGCCGCATCAGCAGACGGACGAGGTTGGTCTCCGGGAACGGCACCTGCCCGGCGAGGGCGTGGTAGAGAGTACACCCCAGGCTATAGATGTCGGCACGGATGTCGGCCGTTTGTACGCTGCGGGCCTGCTCCGGAGCCATGTAGTCGGGCGTCCCCAGCAGCGAGCCTTCGTTGGTCAGCTCGAAATTTCCCCCCGGCGATGTGGCCGACTCCTCGTCGAAGAGGGCCTTGCCCAGGCCGATATCCATGATCTTCACGGCGGCCTTCCGAGTGGACGCCGGCGTGCTGCCGACGAGCATCAGGTTACCCGGCTTGAGGTCGCGGTGGATCATCCCCTGCTCGCAGATGTGCTGCAAGCCCAGAAGCGCCAGGTAGACGATCCGCACCGCCTCGTCGGGCGGGAGTTGGCCGCGGCGCCGGATCACGTCCTCCGCCGTCTCGCCGTCGAGGTATTCCATGACGATGTAATGCAAGCCGTCGATCTCGCCGACCTCCAGGCTGCGCACGAGGCAGGGATGATTTAGCTTCATGGCCAGGCGGGCCTCGCGCTGGAAGCGGGCCAACAGCTGGGGGTCCCGGGCCCTGGACGGCGGCAGCACCTTGATGGCGACGGGTTGGCCGAGGGTGTGCAGCGCCTTGTAGACGCCGGCCATGCGCCCCTTGCCGACGCGCTCGAGGATCTTGTACGGCCCAAAAAAGAAGTGATCGACCTTGCCGCGCATCACCAGGCCGGCCTGGTACTCGGTGACGTAGCCGCTGGCGACGAGCCACGATCGAAAGCCCACGAGATCGTCCGGGGTGCGGGACTCGGCGCGCCAGCGCTGGAGGAGGGGGCGCACCTGCGCGGGTGTCAGCAGGCCGCTCTTGGCGAGCAGGTTGCAGGCGCTCTCCACGGATTGCGGTTCCATCGACCTGGCCCTCGCGGACGGCCCGGCGGCTAGGGCTTCGCCGGCGGCTTGGTCTGCCAATCCCACAACTTGATGGCGTCGCCGCAGGAGGCGATGGTCTTGCCGTCCGGCGAGAAGGCGACGCCGCGCACCGCCTCCTTGTGCTCCGTCGAGCGCTTCAACTCCTTGCCGGTCGCGACCTCCCAGACGCGGACAGTGCTGTCGGCCGCACCCGTGACCACGCGCTTGCCGTCGGGCGAGAAGGCGAGGCACAACACCTTCTCCTTGTATTGCTCGAAGTGATGCACCGGCTTCAAGGTCTGCAGGCCCCACAGGGTCAGGTCCTTCTCGTCGGCGACGATCACGTGAGTCAACTTGGGCGCCACGGCCAAGCAGATGATCTCCGCCCGCGGGACGGCGAACCCCTTGCCAACCTCCTTATCGGCCACCAGGTCGGCGACGTGGATGAGCCCGTCTCCGCTGGTGGCGAAGACGAGGCCGTGGCCGTCGGCCGAGAAGGCTGAGGCGACGGGATTCCCCCAAGTCGTACCCGAGAAGAGGTGATCGCGCCGCCCAGAGTCGGTCGTCTTCTGGACCGTGACGAAACCATCCGACTGCGTCAGGATCACCGAAGCGCCGTCCGGGGAGATCGCCCAGCCGCTCCTCTGGCCCGTGCCGACCTCGTAGATGACCTTCTCGGTTTCGAGATCCCAGGTGGTGAAGCCGCTGTCTCCGGCGACGCCCACGGCCTGCGAACCCTTCCCGGCAAAGCCGACCAGCGTGATGGCGCCGACGGGCCTCTTCAGAGTCTTCAGATTCTTGCCGGTGGCGACATCCCAGAAGCGAACGGTCCGATCCTTGCCGCCGGAGAGCAGCTTGGTGCCGTCGTGAGAGAAGGCCACGGACAGCACCGCGCCGTCATGCCCCGTGAACGGCGACTTCTCGGCTGCGGGCGCCGGCTTGTCGGGCACCGGCCCCTCGGAAATGGGCTTGTCGGAGGGCGGCTCGGGCAAGGGCTTGTCCGGGTTGGCGGTTGCGTCCGGGTCCCACAGGCGGATGCCGTCCGTGAAGTCCCAGGTGAGAACGTGCCGGCCGTTGGGGGCAAGGGCGTACGTGACGACAAGCTCCTTGGGGCCCATGAACTGTTTCGCCTCCTTGCACGTGGCGGCGTCGAGCAGGCGGATCGGGCCCTTTCGTCGAATGTTCCCTTCGTCAACGTAGCCGCTCCCGCAAAGGAGGTAACGACCGTCGCCTGACCAGCTCACCAGAACGGACGCGTCGGTGAGCGGTCCGGAGTTGCGCAGCTCTTTCCCGGTCTCCAGGTCGCAGACGCGTACGACCTGGTCAGACCCCATGACGGCAAGTTCCCGGGCATCGGGGGAGATCGCGCGCCCCCGCACGCTCGACGGGACAGACAGCCGACGCGGCGCGTCTGGCTTCTCCACGTGCCAATCAAAACAAACGCCGTCCTCAGCGTCGGGAAAGGGGGCAGCGAAGATGTGCTGACCGTCAGCCGAGGCGCGAACGACAGCCACCGGCCCCTTGGGTCCCCGGTAGCGGGCGACTTCCTTGCCCGTGGCCAGTTCCCAGCGGCGAACCTCGCTGTCTTCCCAGAGGAATTTGCCGTCGGCGTCTTTGGCGATTTCGTCCCCTCGACGAACGGGGCCCCCTGCGCCCGTGACGATGTGGCGGCCGTCCGGGCAGAAGGCCGCGGCGCTGACCCCAGTCGTGTGCCCCGTGAAGTTCCTAAGCACCTCTCCCGTCTCGGCGTCCAGGAGCACCAGGTGGCCCTGGATGACGCCCACGAGCAACTGGCGACCATCCGACGACCAGGTGAGGGAGGATGCCCAGTCGAGCTTCTTGCCGGCACAGTCATGCAACTGCTTCTTGTGTTCTACGTCCCAGACACGGATCTTGCTGGGCCCGAAGGCAACACGCTTGCTGTCCGGCGAGAAAGCAATCGGCGCACCCACCCCTTGGCTCGCCGGGATGAGGACCATCCCCGAACCGGCGTCCCCGGGCGCGTCCCCGGGCGCAGGTGCGGGCGGAGTGGGCGGCGGGACGGGGTTGCTGTCCCCCTTCGGCGGCGCGGGTTTCCCGGCGTCGGGCGCGGGTTCCGGCCCAGAACGGCCCGGTGGCGTGGGCGCGGGGGCCTGTGCCACCGGGCCGGCCGGCGGCGGCGCCGACTTCCAGAAAAGGGCGGTCCCCAGCAGGCCGAGCACCAGCACGCCGATGCCTCCCCCGACGGCCGCCAGTAGCCAAAGGCGCTTCTTGCGGCGGTCCGCCTCGTCGGCCGGGTGACCGTCCTTGCCCCCCGGCTTGCGACCGCGCCGCGGCCATTCGGCCGTCCGCCCGCCCTGCTGAGAGCGGCCGGATCGGCTTTTTTCCGGGGCGTCGTCGAGGGTCAGGGACGCCCAGGCGTCCTCGGATCGGGCGGCGTCGCGGAGGGGTCGGAACCCATCGCTGGCCAACGTCCCCTCCCGGCAGAAGGGGGTCAGGTCCTCGACCAGCTCGGCCGGCGTCTGGTAGCGATCCTTGGGGTCTTTGGCCATCAAGCGGTCGAGGATCGCCTGCACCCCCTCCGGCGCCTCCACTCCCCGCTCGGCCAGGGGCACCGGCTTCTCCATCTGGTGCTGGAGCAGCACCTCGGTCGCCTCGGTGCCGGCGAAGGGCGGCCGGCCGGTCAGCAGGACGTAAAGGGTACACCCCAGGCTGTAGAGGTCGGCGCGGATGTCGGCCGCCTTCGAGTTCAGCGCCTGCTCGGGTGCGATGAAATCCGGCGTGCCGATGACCGCACCGAGCCGCGTCATGCCTTTGTCACCGCTCCCTTGCAGGCGGGCCAGCCCCATGTCCAGCAACTTGACCACGTTGCCCCGCGGGGCGGTGCCCGGCGAGGCGCTCACTTCGGTGGCGGCGGGGGCTCGGCTGACGAGCAGGTTGGCCGGCTTGATGTCGCGGTGGACCAGGCCCTTCTCGTGGGCGTGCTGCAATCCCAGCGCCGCCTGCCGGACGTAGTCGCACGCCTGCGGCCAGGGCAGCCGGCCCTGTTCCTTGACCAGTCGCGCCAGGTCCATGCCCTCCACGTACTCCATCGCGAAGTAGTGAGTGTTGCCCGCCGGGCCGGCGTCGTAGGCCAGCACGATGTTGGGGTGCGACAGCGCCGCCGCCATCTGCACCTCCTGATAGAAGCGCCGGACGGCCTCCGGGCTGCCGAGCTTCTCCTTGCGGATCACCTTGAGAGCGACGACGCGCTGCATGTGCTGGTGGCGCGCCTTGTAGACCATCCCCATGCCGCCCTCTCCCAGGCGGTCGAGGAGGACGTACGGCCCGATGGTCAGGTCCCCGGCGCGGCCGGCGGCCACGGCGTTGAGCTGGAAGCGCGTCAGCCAGCCGCGCTGGAGGATCACGCGAGCGAGTGGCGTCGGGGCCGGATCCATCGCCTCGGGACACGTCCGCAGCTCGTTGAGCTGGGCGTCGCTGAGCAACCCGCTGGCCCGGAGGTTGTCGCAAAATGAGGGCGGGGCGCTACGTTTGGCGGGCATCGTCGGCCTCCGGCTAACACAGCAGGTATCCTAAGTTGGGGAAGGGAATTGTACCGCGGGAAGGAAGAAGTGTCCATTACTGTAGCCCGCGGCGGCAGGCGAGGCGTCCCGGCCGCCGCGGCGCCGTCGTTGCTCCCTGACGCGGCAGTCCCTCTGGTAGTCGCCGGGCCGGTTCGGCCCCGGACGGCACGCGATCGGTGCCTCACGGCCCCGGGTAGACATTGACGAGCCGTGATCGCGGGGGGCGGGTGATCGCCGCTCCCCCTCGCCGGCCTCCAGCGCAGCGAGGGCCCCGACCACCGCTCCGGCCCGGCCGGTCGCCGGGCTCCCGGGCCAACAGGCGCAACGCCAGGTCGGAGAAGGCGGCCGGCGCGGCGCCGGCGGCGGAAGCGGGGCGGTATTAGGGATTTATGCTGCCTGAAAAATGACTTATCTGGGACGGCTCAGATCGGGGAGGGGGAAGGAAACAGTGATGGGGCCGCCGCCTGGCGGCGGCCTCCTGAGAAGTACCGGGCCGGCGGGCGCCGCACGACCTGCCGTGCGGCGCCCCGACCCGACGGCGTGCCGGCGGGATCACCACCCGTAGGTGGGAGAGAAGCCCCAAAACGCGAAGGCGTTGTGCGCCAGGTGCGCCTGGTACTGCAACTGGATCTGCAGGTAGGGATTCGGCAGGAGGAGCAGGCCCAGCCCGCCGTCCACGCCGGCCAGCTCCGCCGCGCCCAGCTCCCGCAACAGCCCCGCCTCGGGCTGGCCGTTCGTCCCCGCGCTCCGACGGTTCGTTTCGTTCATGGCATCACCCTTTCCGGACTCGGTGCATTCCGCCAGGTCGATGACGGAGTTGTTACGCATGGCTCGCTCCTTCCGCGAATGAGTTGCCGTTGGTCGAGCCAGTCAGGGCGGCCGCGAGCGGCGGCCGCAGAGAAGGCACGCCGTCGTCGCTCTGCGCCCGCCACAGGGCTGCGTACCGGCCGGCCCGGGCCAGCAACTGGCGGTGGGACCCTTCCTCCACGACCCGGCCCTGGTGCAGCAGGTAAATGAGATCGGCTTGCTTGACTGTGCTGAGGCGGTGAGCCACCAGCACGACCGTCCGACCTGCCAACACGCTGCGGAGGCTTTCCTGGGTCGCGCGTTCCGTGGCGGTGTCCAGGTGGCTGGTTGTCTCGTCGAAGATGAGCACCTGGGGCTTCCGCAGCAGCGCCCGGGCGATGGCCAGCCGCTGCCGCTGCCCGCCGGAGAGGTTAGCGCCGCGCTCGCCGATCACCGTCTCGCAGCGCTCCGGCAGGCGGGTGATGAACTCCTCCAGCCCCGCCGCTCGCGCCGCCTCCAGCACCTCCTCCAGGGTCGCCCCGGGCGCGCCCAGGGCGATGTTCTCCCGCAGCGTGCCGTTGAAGATGGCCGCCTCTACTTCGCCAAGCGTTCGGCGGACCGTTCTCAGACACGAATGCCGCGGACCAGGGCAAGCAGCCGGCTGAAGTACGCCCCGTCGTCGGGGACCGCCTCCTGGAAGTGCGCCAGGTGCGGCGCCGCTTCCGCCTCCCGCCCCAGCAGCACCAGCGTCAGCCCGCAGCGGGCGTGGGCCAGCACGTCTCGGCCGCTGATCCGCAGGTGCCGGGCGCAGTTGTCCAGCACGTCCTCGGCGCCGCGGCGCACGTCCCCGGCGAGGATGCGGACGATCTCGCGTGCCGTGGCCTCCGCGTCGATCCGGAAAGCGATCTGGTAATCGGCGATGGCCCGCGGGTCGCGCCGGTGATAGCGGGCGTTGCCGCGGGAGACGTAGAAGCAGACGTTCCGCGGCTCGAGAGCCAGTGCCCGGTCGTAGTCCGCGATGGCGCCGGCGAAGTCGTTGCGCAGCACACGAACGCCGCCGCGCTTGTGGTAGGCCGTGGCCGCCCTCTCGGGTGGCAGCCGGGCCAGCGCCCGCTCGAAGTCGGCCAGCGCCCCCTCCAGGTCCCCGGACTCCTGGCGGGCGCTGCCGCGGTTGAGATAGGTAACGATGTGGTCCGGGTCGATTGCCAGGGCGCGGTCGAAGTCAGCCAGGGCGCCGGCCAGGTCGCCGGCGCCCTGCTTGAGGGCCCCTCGATTGTGCAGAACTGAGGCGCGGAAACGGCCAGCGGCGCCTGTCAGGGCCCGGTCGAAGTCCGCCATCGCACCGGCCGCGTCGCCCAACGCCAGGCGGGCCCGGCCACGGTTGTTCAGAGCCTCCGGGTAGTCGGGCCGCAGGGAAACGGCCCGGTCGAAGTCGGCAACGGCCTCGCCGAGCCGGCCGAGGAGCTGGCGGACCAGGCCGCTGTTGTTCCAGGCCTCGGCGTAGCTGGGGTCGTTTTGCACCGCCTGACGAAAGTCGGCCAGCGCCCCCTCGAGGTCCCGCCGGACGAAGCGCTCGATCGCCCGGCGGTTCAGGACATGGGCCTCCGGTGGGGAAGGCGACGGAATCAATTCAGCGATCGCATTCGGGGAAAACATGACTCAGCTCCTCCAGGCCAGTGCGGGCGAGGGTCGGCGGCGGTTAGTGCCAGGGGTAGAGGTGGACGTTGCTGCTGGCCGGGCCACCCAGTTTGTCCTGCCAGCTGCCGACGATGAACACGGACGTCCGCAAGGGATCGGGGACGCTTTCCACATCGATCTGGTTGGCGCCGCGGGAATCGTACAGCTCCAGGGAGGTCACGCCGAGGCCGTTGCTGGAGGCGCTAGTGTAGTTGATGGTGGTCAGCCCGGCGTAGGCCACCGAATGGTCCGTAATGGTGATGTGCTGCGGGCCGTCGCTGTAGCTATTGAGCAGGACAGAGCTTCGCCCCGAGGTGTTGCTGACGTTGACCGTCCCCTGGATGCCCGCCAGCGAGCCGTTGTCGTTGCCGACGACGATCGAGTCCGAGCTGAGGGTGTTGCCGTTGATGCTCCAGCTCTGGATGTTCGCGGTCACGCCGGACGGGACGGCGGCCACTTGCACGTTATTGATGCCGCCGACCGTGTTGACGTTGAGGGTGCGGATGACGCCCGGGTCGAAGGTGGCCGACGCGCCATTGAGCGTGGCCTTGACGCCGTAGCCCCCGCCCGAGGCGAAGTAGGTGTCATCGACACGGATGTTGTCGTTGTAATTCTTGCCGAGCTGGTCGCCGTTCACGTTGAGGTCGTACTTGCCGGTGAACTTATTGCTGCTGTTCCAGAGCGGGCTCAGGTAGAACTTCTGCGAGTTGCCGTCGGGGACGATGAAGGCGTTGTCCTGGCGGGACCAGTAGGGGGAGACCAGGTCGCCGTTCAAGCGGTAGTTGTAGCTGCCGGCTTCGGGGCCGTCGCAGATCTGGCCGCCGCCGGGGCTGAGCGAGGCGGGGAGCGAGGCGGGGGGATAAGCATGGACCCCGTTCTTGTCCGGATCGGAAATGGTCTCCACCAGCTCGTGTGAGAATGTCGCGGTGATCGTGTTATCCAGCACGCTGGTATGCGGCAGGAAGGTCGCTGCCAGCGAGACGATGTGAAGGATCTGGTGGTTGTTGAGGTCCCAGTGGTTCCAGGACAAGGTGGATCCTCCCTGCGTCGGATCGAAGACGGCGACGTAGATTGGAGCGTGCTGCGCGTCGTCGTTCGACCCGGGAGCATGGCCGGGGTGGCTGGCGATGCTATTCTGCACGAACTGATCGACGAGGTCTTCGGGGTGGTCGCCTGCCGTGGTCTCCGCCACCGTGTGGTCGTCCTGCCAGAACCCGGCGAAGGTGGCCCGTCCGTCGCTGCCGTATTGTGTCAGCCCGCTCAGGTAGGGGCCGCTCAGCAGGCGTTTCGCGGAGGCCACCACTGAGTTTTCCTGCGCCTGGCCGGCCTGCCTCCAGTAAGCCCCGGCGAAGATGAAGTACACGTTCGGGTTCTGCATGCCGTCGTTGGGCGCCGCGGTGAGGGGGGGGTAGGTGGTTTCCGGCCCGAAGTAGGGACTGAAGACGATGGTCGGGACGCGGCGGTCCTCGAGGGACTCGACGCTTGGGCGGGCGTGACGGTCGTTGGTCCGGGCGGGGCGGCCCGCACGGGACCGGCGTCTGACCTGGCCTCGGCGGCCCAGCAGCCTGGTGACGAAGGAGAACATGGATCGCTCCACGGGTTGGGGAAGGGGTCACTCGGACGGTGTCGGCCACGGCGGCCTCTACTACACCAAGCGTGCAGGCGACCCCGCCCAGACACGAATTTCGCGCCGGGGTCGTTTCGGGGCCGAATTCGCGACTCCGGCGGGCGCATTCTCCTGGACTTTCTCCCCCCGCCCGCGTACCATTCGCAAGGCAGGTCCGGGTAGCCCTGTGACGCCGCCGTCATCACCCGGGAAGGAGCACTGCCATGAGCCTCGACCAGAGCACGCGGCTGGAAAGCCTGATTGATCGCCTCAGGCGGGGCGACGGCGCGGCCCGAGGCGAACTGATCGCCTGCGCCTACGACCGGCTCCGCCTGCTGGCCCGGCACATCTTCCACCACGACTTCGCGCGCCTGGAGAACCTCCACGGGACCGACAGCATCGTCAACGAGGCCGTCCTGCGCCTCTTGCAGACGTCCGCGGGGGGAGCCCCGTGGCCGACGCCGCTCGACTTCTTCCGCCACTCCGCGGTCATCATCCGTCGCACCTTGCTGGACCTCATTCGCTACCACGACCGCCGGCGCCATGAGGCCGCGCAGGCGGACGCGGAACCGGCCGACCCGAGTGCCGACCCGGCCACCGTCGCCATGTGGACCGAGTTCCACACCAAGGTCGATGAACTCCCGGAGGAGGAGCGGGCCGTGGTCGAGCTGCACTGGTATCACGAGCTGTCCCAGGCCGAGACGGCCCGCCTCCTGGGCGTTCACGAGAAAGCGGTCAGCCGCCGCTGGCTGAGCGCCCGCCTGAAACTGGCCGACTGGATCCCGGGATGGGAACGACTCCTCGACCGCCAGGGGTAGAGCCATGTCAACCGACGAACGTGTCCTCGATTTGCTCCAGCGCTGGGAAGAGCTGCGGCAGCGGGGGAATGAGCTTTCCGCGGAGGAGTTGTGCGCGGACTGTCCCGAGCTGCGCGAGGAGGTGGCGCGGCGCCTCCACCAGCTGCGGGGGCTCGGTCAGCTTCTGAGCCCTGCGAGGGACCCGAGGCCGACGCTCCCCGCGCCGCCGGCCGACGGCGCGTCACCCGACCCCGAGCGGTTGGACCGCTACCGAATCGTGGCGCGGCTCGGGGCCGGGACGTACGGCGTGGTCTACAAGGCCTACGACCCCGAGGCCCAACGCCCGGTGGCGATCAAGGTGCCGCACCGGCATCGGGTGGGGTCGGCGGCCGACGCCGACGCCTACCTGGCGGAGGCCCGCACGCTGGCCCGGTTGGACCACCCCGGCATCGTGCCGCTGTACGACCTCGGCCGCACCGCGGACGGGCTCTGTTACCTGGTGTCGAAGTTCGTCGAGGGGACCGACCTTCAGGCCCGGTTGGCGCAGGGCCGGCCGCCCGTCGCCGAGGCCGCCGACCTCGTCGCCCAGGTGGCCCGGGCCCTGCACCATGCGCACCAGCGCGGCCTGGTCCACCGCGACGTCAAGCCGGCCAACATCCTCCTCGACGCGACCG
>DATFNV010000638.1:0-7212 GCA_035266225.1 Gemmataceae bacterium | reverse complement strand
TCTCGAAGTTGGCGGCGCTGTTGAATGCTCCTACCGCCATGGCCGAAGGACGAGTGCCCAAAATGCTGCGCGGCAAGGGCAGCGTGGCGACGCTTTGGAAGCTGCCACTGCTGTCGGCGTGCAGCACCGAAACCGTATTGTCGCCGGCGTTGGCCGTCACGAAACCGAAATTGCCGAAGTTGTCGTAGCCGACGACCACCGCAATGGGACTTTTTCCCACCGGAAAGGGGCCGGCGGACTGGAAGGTGCCGGCGCTGTCGCTCTGCAGCACCGAAACCGTATTGTCGGCCGCGTTGGCCGTGGCCACGACCAGGTTTCCAACGGCGTCCGGGCTCACCGACACCGCGTCGGGGTCGTTCCCGACGGGGCATGTGGCGGCCAGGACCAGGCCCCCGGGAGTTTCCTGCAAGACGGAGACGGTATTGTCGCCGGCATTGGCAGCGATGATGTTGAGGTTGCCGGCCGCGTCGATCCCCATCGTCACCGCATCGGGGTCGTTGCCGACCGCATAGGTAACGGCGGGTTGGAAGGTGTCGTTAGCGTTCCCTTGCAACACCGACACCGTATTGTCCCCGGCGTTGGCCGCGACCACGACAAGATTGCCGTTGTTGTCGCGGCTCACCGCCACGGCATCGGGGTGGTTCCCGACGGCGTAGGGGACGGCAGGCAGGAACGTGCCATCGACGTTGCCCAGCAGCACCGACACGGTATTGTCGCCGGCGTTGGCCGTGACGATGACCAGGTTGCCGGCGCTGTCATTGCCGGACGCCATAGCCACCGGGTCGTCCCCGACCGAGCAGGTGACGGCGGACGGGAAGGTGCCGTCGCCGCCGGCAGCAGTGTCGGTGCCCAGGAGCACCGTCACCGTATTGTCGCCCTGATTGGCCGTGACGACGTCAACGCTGTTGCCCCCGCTGTCGTTGCAGATCGCCACGGACGCGGGAATGTTGCCGACCGCGTAAGTGACGGCAGGTTTGATCGGGTTTTGCCCATTGCCCAGCAAGATCGACACCGAATTGTCGCCGCTGTTGGCAGTAGCGATGTCGAGGTTGCCGGCGTGGTTGAAATCGCCCAGCGCCACGGAAGCCGGACTGTTTCCGACCGGATAGCTTGCTTCGAGCAGGAAGTTGCCGTACTGCTCGGTGCCGGTCTGCACGTTGTAAACGGGTTGGTTCTGCAAGATCGACACCGTGTTGTCGTCATTCGCGGTGACGATATCGATATGGCCGTTGTCGGCTAAATCGCCCACCGCCACTGCCTCGGGGCCGCCCGGCACGGAGAAAGTGCCGGGGGGCAACCCTGGCGACGAGAAAGGATCAGGCATAAAGGTGCCGTCGCCGTTGCCCAGGAGCACCGACACCGTTGCGCTGGGCGAGTTGCTGCTGACGCCGCCGCCGACGAGCCCGCTGTTGGCGGTGACGATGTCGAGATTGCCGTCGTCATTGAAATCGGCCAGGGCTACGGAGTTGGGAGTGCCGGTGACGGGGTAGCTGGTTGGGGGCCCGAACGTGCCGTTGCCCTGGTTCAGCAACACCGATACGGAATTGGTCACACTGCCGCTGACGCTGCTCACCACGATATCGGGGTAGCCATCGTTAGTGAGATTGCCCACGGCCACGGCCACCGGATTACCGGGGATGCTGATAATGGGCAGCGATGGGGAGATGGGCAGCGATGGGGACAGGATGGAAAGCGGGGTACCCAACGAGTAAGTGACGGCGGGCTCGAACGTGCCGTCGCCTCGACCCAGCAGCACGGATACGGTGTCGTCCCCATAGTTGGCGGTGACGATGTCGAGATGGCCGTCGTCGTTGAAATCGCCCACCGCCACGGCCTCGGGGTCGTTGCCCACGGCGTAGGAGGCCGCCGGCAGGAAGGTGCCGTCGCCGCGACCGAGCAGCACCGACACGGTGTCGTCCGCAGAGTTGGCGGTGACGATGTCGAGATTGCCGTCGCCGTTGAAGCCTCCCACCGCCACGGCCTCGGGGTCGTTGCCCACCGGGTAGGTCGCTGCGGGTAGAAAGGTGCCGTCGCCTCGGCCCAGCATTACGGAAATCGTGCTGCTCGCACGGTTGGCGGTGACGAGGTCCAGGTTGCCGTCGCGGCTGAAGCTCCCGACCGCCACGGACTTGGGGGTGACGCCGACCGCGTAGCTGGGGATGGTCAGGAAGGTGCCGTCGCCTCGGCCCAGCAACACGGACACCGTGCAATCAGCCCCGAGGACCCCGTTGTTGGCCGTGACAAGGTCGAGGTTGCCGCTGTGCGTGAAATCCCCGGCTGCGATGGCGAGGGGGAAGACGCCGACCGAGTAGGTGGCGGCGGGCTGGAACGTGCCTCCTCGACTCAGCAGCACCGACACCGTATTGTCGGTATAGCTGGCGGTGGCAATATCGAAGTTGCCGTCGTGGTTGAAGTCCCCCACCGTCACCGACTCGGGATTGCTCCCGACGGCAAGGGGAGCGGTCGGAACGAAAGTGCCGTCGCCGTTGCCCAGGAGCACCGAGACCGTGCCGGCGTAGTCGTTGGCGGTAGCAATATCCAGGTTGCCGTCGTGGGTGAAATCCCCCACCGCCACGGATAAGGGGCCGACTCCCACGGGGTAGGTGGCCGCGGGCAGGAACGTGCCGTCGCCGTTGCCCAGGAGCACTGACACCGTATTGTCAGAGGAGTTTGCAGTGACGATGTCGAGGTTGTCGCCGTGGGTGAAATCCCCCACCGCCACGGAATAGGGGCGGTTCCCCACGGGGTAGGGGACGGCGGGCTGGAAGGTGCCGTCGCCGTTGCCCAGGAGCACCGACACCGTATTGTCAAAGGAGTCGGCGGTGACGATGTCGAGGTTGCCGTCGTGGGTGAAGTCCCCCACCGCCACGGAAAGGGGGCCGTTCCCCACGGTGTAGGGGACGGCGGATTGGAACGTGCCGTCGCCGCGACCCAGGAACACCGACACCGCATTGGTGGAGTTTGCGGTAACGAGGTCGAGGTTGCCGTCGTGGGTGAAGTCCCCCACCGCAACGGCAGTGGGCCCATTCCCCGTCGGCAGCGCCTGAAACGCCGGCAGGGCGGGAGCAAACGTGGAATCCAGCAGGTAGCCCTGATTGCCCGGAAGGTCAGCGGTGCTCGGCGAAACGGCCAGGTAATACGTACCGGACTGCAAATGCTGGCTCAACTGAGCCGAAGCATTGCCAGGGCTAGCATCCGACTGGATCAACAGCTGTCCCGAGTCTCCATAGAGCGTCAGCCGCGGCAGGAAAACCGTCCCGTCCACCGCTGTTGCCGAAGCGGTCAGGCCGCCGGCGCCCGTGGCTGTGAAACTGTAATACTCGGTCGTGCCGTTCACATAGGTTCCCTGGAGGATCGTGTTCTGGGTAATCGGCTGGGACGTCCCGAGGGTGTAGTTGGACGGGCCCTCCGTGACGAGGATGGAAGTGCGGGTCAGATTCAGGGTAAAGGAACCGGTTGTCAAACCGCCGCCGCCGCTGCCCGCGGTGTTCGGGTCGTAGCTGGAATTGCCGTTGCTGGAAACACCCACGTAGTACACCCCGACTGCCGGGGCGTCGAATGTCAGCCTGGTGTCCGTACTGCCGCTCGTGTTCGCCTGGAACCCGACTTGCCCGCCGCTCCCGTTGAAAACCCGCAGACACGTCGCCGGACTGCCTGGGCCCTGGGGGGTGGCGTCGGCCGCGACCTCGTCGCCCGCGGCCAATGACACAGCATACAGGTCCACCGCGCCGGGACCGGCCAGGGTGCCGGACACCTGGGCCTGGCCGCCGGCAACCGTCAGGGGAATGGCCGTGCCCAGCGTATCGTGTGCGGCCGGCGCCAGCCGATCCTCCAGCCACTCCAGGTGCGGGCGGCAGCGGCGGAGGGGCGCGCGGCTCCCTGGGGCCAGGAGGCTGCGAAACCAGTCCGGAAACCTGTGGCGTGGGGGGGCGCGTTTCATGGAATCTCCTCTTGTATCACACCCAGAGGAATTTCTTCCGTTGAGCGGCGGGTCGCAGACCCGCGCGGGTCTGCGACCCGCCGCTCAACAAGGGACTTTTTCATCGCTGGCCGCTTACTTGATCGGCGCGGTAGTCTCACTTCTGATGCGGGCAAACTCGGCGGTGCCACGGATCGGCCGCAGAGCGGGATCGGCCTCGACGTATTGCTTCCAGAAGGTGGCGCGCTCGGCCGCCGGCGTCTTCGCGCAGGCTCGGCCCAGCAGGTGCAGCGCCTGGCGCTCGTATTGCCGGCCCAGGTCCTCGCCCCGCCAGTCCCGCTGCGCCGGGTCCGTTCGCACCCTGGCGGCCGCTTGCGCGTAGGTCCGCGCCGTGAGGTACAACGTCCGCGCTGTGGGCGCTTCCTCCTTGAGGGCGGCGTCGGCGTCGCTGACCGCATCCCGCCACTGGCCCTGCTGTACCCGCGCGTAGCCCCGGCCGGCGTAGCAGTCCGCCTGGTTGCCCCCCCGTAGCCGCAGCGCCGCGTCGAAGTCGCGCAGCGCCAGCTTCGGTGCGTCCTGGATCAGGTACGCCCAGCCGCGATAGGCCAGCGTCACCGGGTCGGCAGGCTTGCCCTCCACGCGATCGATTTCCAGCGCTCGGGTGTAGTCCTCGACGGCCCCGGCGTAGTCGCCCAGCTTGGTGCGGCCGAGCCCCCGCGCCTTCGAGGCCACGGCATCCGGCGGCCCCTTCTCCAGGTAGCGGTCCAGGGCGGCCACCGCCTCCGCGATGCGGCCTAGCTCCAGCAGGGTTTCGCCGCGCAGCTGGTGCGCCTTGACCCGGTTCGGGTCTGCGGCCAGGGCCTCGTCGAAGGCCCCCAGGGCCTCCGGGTACTTCTCCAGCCGGAACAGAATCCGCCCGCGCTGGAGTTGATCGCCAGCCACTTCCAGGAGGCGGCCCTCCGCTCGCGCCAGGCGGATCGCTTCCTCCAGGTCCGGCAGCGCCTCGGCGTAGGCCGCTCGCTTCTCGTGCAGCCCCGCGCGCGTACGGTACAGTCGCGCCGATGGCGCCAGGGCGATCGCCTGGTCCAGCTGCGGCCGGGCTTCCTTCCCCCGGCCGCGGAGCAGGTGGACCTCCGCTAAATTGGCGTAGGCCTGCGGCTGCTGCGGGCGCAGCGCCACGGCGCGCCCCAATTCGGGCACCGCCGCGTCGTAGCAGGCCGCGGCCAATTCGACCTCACGTCCGGCCTCGCCCGGTTGGCCGCGCTGGCGCAGCGCCCGCGCCCGCTCCTCGTGGTCCATCCCCTGCCGCACGCGCACCGCCGCCCGGTTGACCCACAGGCCGTAGCGAGCTACGTCGTCGCGATCCAGCTTCTCGGCCGCCTCGAGATCGGCGAAGGCGGCCTCGAAATCACGCAGCTCGCCGTTGACGAGGCCGCGCAGCAGATACGACCAGACGAAGGTTGGCTTCAGGTGAATACAGGCTGTGAGCGGTGCCAGCGCCCGCTCAAAGCGCTGCGGCCGCATGCGTAAGTAGCAGCCCGCCAGGCAGTAGCTAGCCCAGAAGTGATCCGGCTGCTGCTCCAAGACCTTTTGCAGGTGTGTCCGGGCCTGTTCCAGGTTCCCGGCGCGATAGAACGTCTTGCCCAGGAGGAAGTGGTCCACGGGATGCGCTGGCGCCAGGGCCGCGGCCTGTTCCTGCTCCTGTTTGGCACGGGCTTCCTCCCCCATCGCCTGGAGGAATTCGGCCCGGCGCTCGTGGAAGGAGGGCGTGCTCAGTCCCAGCTGCGCGGCCCGGTCCAGCAGGTGCAGTGCCTCGTCGGCCCGGGCGCGGCGGTCTTCCGGGGTGGCCGTCGCAGGGGGGGACAGAACCTCCGCCCAAGTCAGGTACATCTCGTAGCAGCTCGCGGCGAGCCATTGCTCGACGTCCGCGCTGAACAGGCCGCTCCCGAACCGGGCCGGCGTGGCAGGGATGTCGCGGGTCAGGCCGAACACAGCGAGTCCTTCGCGGGCCGCCGCCTGGGCCGCCTCCCGGTGGCTCTGCCGGTCGCCCTCCTCCAAGGCTAGCTCGGCATGGAACATCGCCTTGTCGCGGTACTCGGTAAAGCGAAGCACGCCCTCGGCGGCATCGCGCAAACCTCGGGCACGCTCTTGCAGGTCGGCCAGCGCCGATTCGTCTCCGACCAGGGCCAGCGTCTCGTTACCAGCAGCCACAGCGCCTCGCCAATCCCGCTTCTTCAGGGCGTCCTCGGCCGTCGATACCCCGGTGGAGGCGCGCACGCGGGTGTCCGCCGTGGCTTTCTGGCGGGACAACTCCGCCTCCAGGTCGAGGCTTCGCCGGTAGAGGTAGTAGCCGCCACCGGCCAGCAAAAACAGCAAGGCCGCGACCCCTGCCGCCCAGGCGCCCACCACCCAGGGCCTGCGCCGCGCGTACTTGAGGCCGCGTTCCCACAACCGCGCACGCCGCGCCAGGATCGGCCGGCCGTCCAGCCAGCGCTGCAGGTCGTCGGCCAACTCACGGGCGCTGGCGTAGCGCTGGCGGATGTCCTTGCGCAGGCCCTTGAGACAGATGGTTTCGAGGTCGCGCGGCACCTTCGGTTGCAGTCGCGACGGCGGCAGCGGTTCCTGGGTACAGACCAGCTCGAGGGTGTCCCGGACCGTCGCCCCCTTGAAAGGCACCCGGCCGGTCAGCAATTCGTAGAGGATGGCCGCCAGGGCGTAGACGTCCGTCGCGGGGCCGAAGTCGTCGGTGCGGCCCTCCGCCTGCTCGGGGGCCATGTACGACGGCGTGCCCAGGATATCGCCGCGTTGCGTTCGCCGACTGTCGGCGTCGAGCCGCTTGGCCAAGCCGAAGTCGGTGATCTTCGGCTCGAAGGCCTCCAGCGGCGGTTCGGCCTCGCCCCCCGCCTCATTCGCCTCGGGGTCGGCGTCCGGCTTGCGGCTGAGGAGGACGTTGGCCGGCTTGAGGTCGCGGTGGAGGATGCCGGACTGGTGGGCGGTGTGCATCGCCCGGGACAGGGTCGCCACGAGCGTTGCGGCCAGAGGCGCCGGCTGGGGATTGCCGCGGACGTGCCGGTCGAGGCTGCCGCCGTCCACGAACTCCAGGGAGAAGTAGGGGCGACCGCCCTCTTCGCCGACTTCGTAGATCTGCACGATGTTGGGATGGCGCAGGCGGGCGATGGCCTCGGCCTCGGCGCGGAAGCGCTCGATCTGTCCGGGGTCGGCGTGCTCGCCGGCGAGGATCATCTTGAGGGCTACCGGCCGTTTGAGCTTGCGCTGGACCGCCCGGTAGACGA
>DATFNV010000637.1:0-27732 GCA_035266225.1 Gemmataceae bacterium | reverse complement strand
CCCTTGTCGAGCAGCTCTTGCAAGTCCTGGTACTTCTCGTCGCCGTACCAGGGCACCTGGAGGAAGCCGCCGCCCGGCTTGGCGATCTCGCGCGAGATGTCCCAGCTGGCGCCGAGACTGCTCAGGATGACGTAGCGATAGCGCTTCATCAGGACCTCCCGCAGAATTCGGCATGCGGAGCATGCCCTACTTGATACCCAATTGCCAGAAGAGAAAACTCCACGTATCGGTCAGTTCCTCCAGCACCTTGCCGCGCGGCTTGCCGGCCCCGTGCCCAGCCTTCGTCTCCAGGCGCAGCAGGACCGGCCGGTCGGACGCCGTCGCCGTCTGCAGCCGCGCCGCCATCTTCCGCGCGTGCAGCGCATCGACACGGCTATCCGATTCCGCCGTCGCCAGTAGCACCGCCGGGTATTTCGTGCCGTCCTTGACGTGGTGGTACGGCGAATAGCGATACAACCACTCGAAATCGCTCTCGTTCTCCGCCGAGCCGTACTCCGGGACCCACAGGCGGGCGATGAGGAACTTGTGGTAGCGCACCATGTCGAGCAGCGGCACCTGGCAGACGACCGCCCGGAACAGGTCCGGCCGCTGCGTCAGCGCCGCCCCGACGAGCAGGCCGCCGTTGCTGCCGCCCTGGATCGCCAGGTGCTCGCGGTCGGTGTACCCCTTGGCGATCAGCCACTCGGCGGCGGCGATGAAGTCGTCGAAGACGTTCTGCTTGCGGCCGAGCATGCCCGCCTGGTGCCACTCCTCGCCGTACTCGCCGCCGCCGCGCAGGTTGGGAATCGCGATGACCCCGCCGCGCTCCAGGAAGAGGAAACGCGACGCACTAAACGACGGCGTCAGGCTAACGTTGAAGCCGCCGTAGCCGTAGAGCAATACCGGCGTCTTGCCGTCCGGCTTCAGCCCCTTCTTGTGGGCCAGGAACATGGTGATGGGTGTGCCGTCCTTCGATTTGTACGAAACCTGCTCGACCTCGTAGGCGGCGAAGTCGATGTCTGCCTTCACCTGCTCCCATAACTCCGCCTTGGCCGTCTTCAGGTCGAGGCGGTACACGGTCTGCGGCAGCGTACACGATTGGAAGCCGAAGAACAACTCGTCGCCGTCCCACTCGCCGCCGAGCCCAGTCAGAGAGCCAAGCGTCGGCAGCTTCACCTCCTCGCGCGGCTTGCCGTCGCGGTCGAACAGCCGCAGCCGCGCCGATGCCTGGTGCATGTACTGCCCGACGATGCTGTCGCCGACGGCCACGACGCCGTCGAGTACGTCCGGCCCCTCGGCGAGGATTTCCTTCCAGAGGATCCGCGCCGGCGTCAGCGGATTGACGCGGAGGAGGCGGTAGCGCGGGGCCTTCTCGTTGGTGTGGACGTAGAAGCAGTCGTCGCGCACCACGACGTGGTAGACGGCATCGACCCTGGCCACCAGAGGCTTGAACTCGTCGCCGTCCTTCGTGCGATCCTTGAAGTAGACCTCCGACTTCGCCCAGCCCTGCTCGACGGTGACGACGAGCCAGCGACCGTCGGGCGACAGCGTGACGTTCGGCCAGTCCTCGCGGGCGCGGCCTTCCCCGAAGACCTCGACGTCCTTCGCCGGGTCGTCGCCGAGGCGGTGGAAAAAGACGCGGCGGTTGTAGTTCTCTCCGCCGGGGTAGCGCGTGTAGTAAAAGCCGGAGCCGTCGGGCAGCCAGGCCAGCGAGCAGGCGCGCGTCCGCTCGATGGCGTCGGGCCGGTCCTCGCCGGTGGCCACGTCGCGGACGTGCAGCGTCGATTGCTCGTTGCCGTTCTTCGACAGGCCGTAGGCGAGCAGCTTGCCGTCGCGGCTGGGATACCACCAATCGAGGGCGACGGTGCCGTCGGCGGCGAGCTTGTTCGGGTCGAGGAGGACGCGCTGCTCGCCGCCCCGCCGGTCGCGGACGTAGAGGATCGGCTGATTCTGCTTGCCCTGGCGCGCGGTGTAGAACAGTCGCCCCTTCCGCGGCGCCGGGGTGCCGAGGGTGCCGACGTCGAGCAGTGCGCCGAGGCGCTCGTGGACCTTGTCGCGCGCCGGCAACTTGTCGAGGACGGTGCGCGTGAAGGCGTTCTGCTTCTGGACCCACTCCCGGACCGCGGGGGCGTCGCCGTCCTCGAGCCAGCGGTACGGGTCGGCCACCGCCACGCCGTGCAGCGTTTCGACAACGTCGTCAGTCCGCGTCGCCGGGTAGGTGGGCCTTTCGTCGTCGGCAGGCATCGGTCGGAGTGTCCCCTTGTCCTTGCCGCCAGCCGGCTCCACGCCGTCCGGCAGCGGCAGCCCCGGCCCCAGCGACAGGTACGCCCACATCGCCTCGGCCTGGGCGTCGCCGGAGCCGCCGAGGACGCTCTCCACCAGCGATTTGCCAGCGGTGAAGACGCTTGGCATGCGCGTCCCCGGCGACATGCGCTGCGGTTGCTCCAGCCAGCGCCGATACCAGTCGTAGCCCACGCGCTGGGTCATCGACGCCAGGTCCGGCCCGCGCGTGCCCGAGTTGGCGATGCCGGCCAGGTCGTGGCAGGAAATGCAGCCGAATCCCTTCTTGCCGACGAGCTGCCGGCCCGCCGCGATTCGGGATGCCGTCGAGGAGACGGCAGGCACCTTCTCGTCGGGCTCGGTCCCTTCCAGGGCGGCGAGGGCCTCGGGCAGCTTGCCGACGTTGTCCGGGCCGAACTGGGGCATGCGCAGGCTCATCCACGGCCGCGCCTGCTTCGCCTCGGTCAACACCGCACGCAACCACGGCGTTCGCAGCTTGTGGGCCACGCCCGTCAGTGACGGCGGCAGCACCGCTTCGACATTCTCAGCCTTCTCGTATCTCCGCAAATCTGCGACCAACTCGGCGTTTAGCCCTCCTTCACCGTCGCGCGTGTGGCAGGCCAGGCAGTTGAAGCGCCGCATCGTTACCCGCGCCGCGAAGGCCGGGGCCGGCGAACCGGCGCCCACCGTGCCGCCCGTGAGGAACTGGCGCACGCTCTTGCGCTCGGCCGCGCTCAGCGCGAACCACGGCGTCGGTCCGTCCTTCGCGGGTGCGGCGCCGAGACAGCCGCGCTCCTGCGCCGCCGGCTTCTTCAGTCCGTCGAACGTCGTCGAAGCCAGGACCGAGGCGAACGGCTTTCCGTCCGGCGCGATCGTGTGACAGTTGTTGCAGCCCCGGGCGATCACGACGCGCTTGCCGAGGTCGATCATCCGCGCCTCGGGCGGCAGCTTCTGCCACGCCGCGAGTTCGTCCGCCCGGTCCTCGACGCGGCGAAAGGCCGCGACGACCTGCTCCTTCGCCGGCTGATCGGGCAGCTTCGTCTCGGCACCCTCCTGGCACAGGTAGCGGGCGAGGTCTTCGGCCTCCTTCTTCTTGAGGAGCACATGCGGCATGCGGCCGCTGGGGTCGATGGCCAGCGGATTCATCAGGTACGCCGCCAGCTTGCCGGGCGTCGTCTTGGCACCCAGGTCCGTCAGGGGACGCTTGTGGCAGGCGAGGCAGCCGATGCCGGCGAAGAGTTGCCGCCCGCGCTCGGCGATCCCCTTACTGGCGGCGTCGCCTGTTTCCGCCAGCAGCGGACCTCCCAGGGAGGCGAGGTAGCCCGCCACCGCGTAGCGCTCCGCCCGGCCCGTCTCGTCGTCGGCGAACAGTCGCGGCATCACGGCGCCGGGGCGGGCCTTGTCGGGCGCCTCCAGCCAGCGGTAGACCCACCCCGCGTACACGCGCTCACCGACGTTCGACAGGTCTGGCCCCTGGCGGCCGATCAGCCCCGCCGCGATGCGGTCCTTGTCGTCCGGCTGGTGGCACGCGAAGCAGTTGCGCTCCTCGACGAGGAAGCGCCCGTGATCCGCGGCGTCGTCGTCGGCCAGGCGCGCCGGTACACTCGCCGGCAGGTGCCGCAACGCGTCGTGAGGCAGCGGCTCGTAGGGGAAGCCCTTCGACTCCCAGAACACCTCGACGCGCGCCGCCCCCGGCAGGCGCGTGAACTCGGCGACGAGCGGCTGCCACCCCGATTCGACCCGCAGCTCTGGTCCTTCTTTCAGGGCGAGAGCCTCGTCCTTCACGGCGGCCGCCACGACCTCCTTGCCGCCGATGGTCAACCGGAGCTGTCCCCGGACCAGGGCTCGGAAGCGATAGTCGCCGGCCCGCACCACGTTGAGGTAGCCTTCCCAGCGCACGCTGCCGCCGGCGGCGCCGAGGCGCGGGTGGGGCGCCTCGCCCGCCCTGAGCGCGAGGGCGATGGTCGGTTCCAGACGGATGACTTCGTTGGGGGCCGGCCTGGCCGTGTCGCGATAGCCAGCGACGAGACCGGGCCGCAGGGCGCCGGCATCGACGGCGTCGGCGCCCCAGGCGGGCAGGACGGCCGCGAGCAGGACGGCAAGGGAGACTCGGTGGCTGGTCATGGGAAAGATTATAGAGGAGGTTGCGGCGCGGTTCCAAACCGATTAGTTTAGCCGCGACCCGTCGGGGAGCGCGTCCAACGCCCTCCCCTGCGGGTCGCGGCTAAACATTCTCATCCTACGAGGTCCATCATGTCCCACTCCGGCCTGCCGCAGCTCCCCGCCATCCAGTCGGCCATCCAGCAGCTCGGCTTCGACGGCTGGCTGCTGTACGACTTCCGCGGCCTCAATGTGTTGGCCCGCCGCGTCCTCGGCCTCGCCACCGACGCCATGCTTTCGCGGCGCTGGTTCTACTTCATCCCCGCCCGCGGCGAGCCGCGCAAGCTCGTCCACCGTATCGAGTCGGGCGCCCTCGACGCCTTCCCCGGGTCGCGCACCATCTACCTCCGCTGGCAGGAGCTGGAGGCGGGCGTCGCGGGACTGGTCAAGGGGGCGAAGCGCGTGGCGATGGAGTACGTCCCGCGCAACGCCAACCCCTATGTCTCGCGCGTCGATGCCGGCACCGTCGAACTGGTCCGCTCCTGCGGCGCCGAGGTCGTGCCGTCCGGCGACCTGGTGCAACTGTTCGAGGCGACCTGGAGCGACGAGCAGTGGGCCATGCACCTCGAGGCGGCCCGGCACACGCGCTCGGCCTACGACGTTGCCTGGCGCTTCCTCGCCGAGCGCGTCCGCGGCGACGGCTCCGTCCACGAGCTGGACGTGCAGCGCCGCATCCTCGACCACTTCGCGGAACACAAGATGACCTGCGACCACCCGCCGATCGTCGCCGTCGGACCGCACAGCGGCGACCCGCACTACGAGCCGAAGCCCGGTGCCGAGGGGACCATCCGCGAAGGGCAATTCGTCCTGATCGACCTGTGGGCCAAGCTCGATCGGCCGAACGCCGTCTACAGCGACCTGACCTGGACCGGCTTCGTCGGCCGCGACGTGCCGGCCCGCTACACCGAGATTTTCCGCATCGTGGCCCGCGGCCGTGACGCCGCCATCGCCAAGGTGCGCGACGCCTTCGCGACGCGCCGGCCGCTGCAGGGCTGGGAGGTCGATCAGGCGGCGCGCGCCGTGATCGACGCGGCCGGCTACGGTGAGGCGTTCTGCCACCGCACCGGCCACTCCATCGGGCAGGAGACGCACGGCAACGGCGCCAACATGGACAACCTGGAAACGCGCGAGGACCGTCGCGTCCTGCCGCGGACCTGCTTCTCGGTCGAGCCGGGCATCTACCTGCCGGAGTTCGGTGTGCGCAGCGAGGTCAATGTGTTCGTGGATGCGGGCGAGAAGGTCCACGTCACCGGCGGCGACCCGCAGACGGAAGTGGTGGCGATCTTGAAGGGGTGAGCGGCCGCTTGCGGCTTAGAAACTGGAACGACAAGGACTTCGCCGCTTGCGGCTTCGCAATCGTTCCTGCGAAGCCGCAAGCGGCAAGAGGGTTTCTGAAACAGTTTCTAAGCCGCAAGCGGCTATTCGGCGACGCGAGCGGCGCGGACCGACTCGGGCATCAGCTTGTACTTCTTCATCTTCTTGTAGAGCGTGACGCGGCTGATGCCGAGCGCCTCGGCGGCGCGGGCGCGGCTGTTGCCGTGCTTCTCCAGCGCCTTGAGGATGAAGTTGCGCTCGACGGCGTCGATGCTGTTGGAGAGCGACTCGTCGGCCGCCTTGTGATGGCCGTTACCGTTGACGAGCATCGCCGGGGCGTATTCGCGGATCGGCGGCGGCAGGTGCTCGGGCAGCAGCACCGGGCCGCTGCTGACGAGGACGGCCTGCTGCACGGCGTTCTCGAGTTGGCGGATGTTGCCCGGCCAGTTGAAGGCCCGCAGCGCCGCCAGGGCGTCCTTGCTCACGTCGAACAGGTCCTTGCGAAACTTGGTGTTGAAGCGCGACGCCATGCCGCGCACCAGCGGCTCGATGTCCTGCGTCCGCTCGCGCAGCGGCGGCAGGTGGAACGACATCACGTTGAGGCGATAATACAGGTCCTGGCGGAAGCGCCCCTTGTCGGCCTCCTCCTCCAGGTCCCAGTTGCTGGCCACGATAATGCGGGCCGTACAAACCTGCGTCTCGTTGCTGCCGACCGGCTCGTACTCGCCGGTCTCGATGACGCGCAGCAGCCCCGCCTGTTGCTCCAGGCCGAGGGTATCGATTTCATCGAGCAGGAGGGTGCCGTTGCCGGCGGCGGCGAACTTGCCGATCTTGGCGCGGTCGGCCCCGGTGAACGCCCCTTTGACGTGGCCGAAAAAGGCGCTCTCGACCAGGTTCGCCGGTTGGGCGCCGCAGGGAACGGCCAGGAAGGGGTGGTGCTTGCGCTGCGAGCAGTCGTGCATCAGCCGAGCGAGGTAAGTTTTGCCAGTCCCCGTTTCGCCGGTCAACAGGACGGTCACGTCGTGGGCGGCGGCCAGCGCGATGCGCTCGACCATCTGTTCCTGACACAAGGACGGCGTCAGGCTGAGCAGGCGGCGGCGGATGACCTCCTCCAGCGTCTCGTCGCGCGTGCCCAGGAAGGTGGTGGCGGCCGCCGCTCGGTCGCGCACCAGGGCGGCCAGCGCCTGACCGTCGGTCGGCCAGGCCAGGCGCGCGGCGAAGTGCGGCTCGAGCAGGTCCAGCTCCCGGCAATCGGCTAAGCCGTCCGTCGTCAGGACGATGGGAGTCAACTCGAGCTTCTGGAGGGCCACTTCCTGGAACAGCCGAAGGAGTGGCTCGGCCTCGGCGGTGTCGGTCAGGGCCAGGATCAAGACCCCGTCGGTATCGCGGCCGATATGGTTGCGGATGGCGTCGAACTTGCAGTGAAACGCCGGCTGTCCGACGGCCCGCTTGAGGACCGTCTGAATGCTGTTCGCCAACCGCTGGTCGTCGGCGACCAGCGCAACGCGGCTGCCTATCATCGCTCGTCTCCCTCCTTGACCGCCGCGGTCGGGTCCGGCCAGGTAAGCCAACCCCCGTGAGCGACGGCGGTGTCCTGTGGAACCGCACAGCCCTCCCCCCATGCGAAATGAGGCGGGCTGACGTGAGTCCTGGAATCCCTCACCCCAACCGCGAGGCGCGACTCGATGAGCCGAACCGAGCGGCCGGGCCGAGGTCCCTTGCGGACGGCGAGGTCTCGCAAGGCGATTCCCTTGGGGTCATCCCCCTCCCGGCGAATCCTGGACACGCGGGGGTCCGCCCCTCCGCGCCGCGGGCAGGCTAGAAGGGGCCTTCGGCGGCCCTTCCCAGCCTTCACGCAGCCGCACTGGTGCGTGGAGGGATACCCCCGTCGTCTCCGCCCATCGTCCGTGGAAGCGTGAATACGACCCAATCGGGAGGTAGGCAAGCGAAGGCAGACGTGGCCTGTCGCCAAGGGCTCCGACAGAGGGAGCCCTCCACTTTGGCGTGCTTCCTGCACTGTCCGAGGGCGGCTGGCGAACAGGGCCAGCCTCCCTGAAGTATGCGAATGTAGGCGAGCCGCTCACGCCTGTCAAGCATTATCGCTAATTTTCCGGCTGCGGGCTGAATACCCCGCCCCACCGCTTCTGTTTGTCTATTGTCCCCGGACTCCCTCGAGCGACAACCCCGCGCCCACGGAATTCTTTTTCTTTTCATCCGGCCGACGGCTTGCGGGTCTCCGGCTCGTCTCCGTCGAGAAAACGGTTCAGCTCCGGCAGCAGTAAGGTTTCCGTGTCGAGCAGCGATTGCGCGATGTCGCGGATTTGCCGGCGCTGCCGGCGCGAGATCACGCGCATCCGCTTGTAAGCGTCCTCCTCGGTGATCCCCAGGCGCTGGACCAGAATGCCCTTCGCGCGCTCGATGACGATGCGGTCGTTGAGCCGTTGCTGAAGGCGTTCCAGTTCCGTCTTGCCGCGCAGGTGGCGGCGGCAGGCGGCCAGGGTGGTAAGCAGCGCCGGCCACAGGTCGCCCGCCTGGGCCGGGGGCGGCGCCAGCGCCAGGGGGTACGTCTCCGCCAGCGACAGGAAGCGCTCACACCGGTCTTCGGCCGCCACCACGACCACCCCGACGCCAAGGTCGAGGAGGGCCTGGGCCTCGAGGCCGTCCGGCCAGCACGGCTCGCGAATGACCACCAGGTCCAGTTGCCAGCCGCGCAATTCGGTTAGCAGTCCGGGGCGGAGCGGGCCGCAGCCCAGCAGCGTCATCCGTCCGCCCGCGCGCTCGGCGAGTTGCCGCAGCACCGGCTCCAGCGGCGGACTGGATTCGCCTGGTTGCTCATCCACCAGCCACACCCGCATGGTCGCTCCTCACGTCTCGAAAACCACCCGGACGCATCGGCGATGCGTGGACCGGGTACAGCCCGAGAGCGCGGGCGGGGAGGATCGGGCCGACGTGTTCCGAGGCACTTCTTAGGTCAACCGTCCGGGGAAGGGGACCGACGCATTTTCTGGGGACTATAGTACCGGCGACTCCCCAAACCTCCAAGTCGGCTCCCCAGGAACATCCGGCACTCACGGCGGGTGAGTCCGGTGCGACCGCGGTAGCGCGAATCGGACCGACGAACGGTGCGCGAAGTAAATCTAGCACGCTTGCGGGGACAACGCTGCGGAAGAAGGTTATCCTGGGCTCGATCGGTGATTCCGTTCCGACCCGCTTCACGGATCGAGGCCGGTAATCATTACCATCGTTTGACGCGGTACGGTAGCCCACGGTTCCCGAAATTGTCCAGTCGCTTGCGGCTTCGCAATCAGCGGAGTGGGAGGCTGCAAGCGACCGCCAGCACGAGCGCGGCCGTCTCCACGCGAAGGATGCGCGGCCCAAGGCTCACCCCCTGCCAGCCCGCCGCCCGTGCCAGGGCGCATTCCTCGTCGCTGAACCCGCCCTCCGGTCCGACCGCACACCGGATGGCTTCCGCTCGGGAGACGGCAAGCACCTCACCACCCGGCTGCGCCAGCAGGCGGAGCGCAGGCGGCTCGGCCCGAGTTGCGTGGTCCTCCCAGTCGCATAGCGCGGCCACGCGCATCAGGACGTTGCGGCCGCACTGCTTGCTCGCCTCGATCACGTGGCGGCGCAGCTTATCGACGTCCCTGGGGTGGACGACACTGCGCGCCGTCCGCAGCGGTACGAAGTCGGTCGCCCCCAGTTCGGTCAGTTTTTCGACGAGGAACTGCCCACGGTCGCCTTTGGGCAGCGGCGCCGCCACCTCGAGGCGGAAGCCCAGTTCGCGCCGCGGCTCCTCGACTCCCTGGACCTCGAGCCGGACGCCGCGCTTGCCCGCCTCGGTGACGGTGGCGAGGTACTGTCGGCCGTCGCCGTTGAAGAGGGTAACGCGGTGGCCGGGGCGGACGCGGCAAACGACGGCGAGGTGGTGGGCCTCGGGGCCCGCGAGCCCGACGAGGCCGAGGGCGAGGGGTTGATCGATGTAATAGCGCTCGGACATGAGGGTAAGGATACGTGGGCCAACCCGCGTTGCAACAATGGGGCAGGCGTGGTAGGCTCCGGCGCTGAGCCGCTGGGCGCTCGTAGTGACCCGATTTATCGGGTCAGGTTCGGCAGGACCCGATAAATCGGGTCACTACGAGCGGGCGGCGCTCGTAGTGACCCGATTTATCGGGTCAGGGAGCGAGGAGGACCGCATGAATGCGGTCACTACGAGCGCGGGCCCGCGGCCCCAAGGATGGGAACAGACATGGCCACCCCCCCGCCCCAGCCGACGCGCCAGCAGCTCGACGACCTCGACGCCCTGCTCCAGCGGATGCTCGCGCTGCCGGTCAACCCGGGCGAGGATCCCGCCGACGCCAAGGCGGCCGGCCCAGCCGACGCGACCCCGCGCTACCCCGATCCGCCGGCCGGCAACATGATCCTCAGCGAGCCCGAGCCGCCACCCGCGCCGTCCCAACCGCCGCCGCCGCCGGACCGGCGCCCGTCACCGCGCCCCGCGGCCCCGAGGGAGTCGGTCCAGCTGCCGTTGCTCAACCCGGTGCCGCCGGCCGAGCGCCGCGCTCCCGTCCTGCCGCCGCCCGAGCGGCCGCAGACGCCGCGGCAGGCACTCGCCGCTTCGCGGCCGCGCGGAATCCCCTTCCTGCTTCGGCCGCTCCTCTGGCTCAACCGCCAGTTCGATTCCCTCGCCTTCAACCTCGGTGCGCCCGGCCGGTGGCTGCGCCGCCCCGCCGGCCGCACCCTGCTGGGGCTCGTCGGCCTGCTCCTGCTCGCCGCCGCCGTGGCGCTCGCCTTCCTCGACCGGATCGGTTGGACCTGGTGAGGCGATCCCGATAGAATGGGAAGGACATTCCCGATCAGCGGCTGAGCACCCGGCCGCAAGCGGCATCAGAGACCGACGACATGGCCAATCCCGCATACGATAAGGTCCCGCCGCCGGAGAACGCCGCGCTGGCCGCCTTCCTCAGTTACCTCGTCCCGGGGCTGGGGCAGATCTACCAGGGGCGCGTCGGCAAAGGCATCCTCTTCTTCGTCTGCGTTTACACCCTGTTCTTCTACGGCATGTCCCTCGGCAGTTGGCGCAACGTCTACCTGCCCGACACCGCCGGCGAGGACAGCCAGACGAACCCCTGGAACCTGCCGCGCTGGGCCGCTAACCTGTACAACCGGCCGCACTTCGTCGGGCAGTTCTGGGTCGGCGTCGCCGCCTGGCCGGCCGCCTACCAGTACAACGTCTACGACCCGCGGCGGAACGACGACCCGCCGCTGGGGGGCTTCGAGCGCCAGCCGTCTGAGGCCGTCTTGCAGGAGCTGCAGCGCAACGGCGACAAGACCTGGGACCTGGCCTGGGTCTACACCGTGATTGCCGGCGTCCTGAACGTCATGGTGATTTACGACGCCTTCGCCGGCCCGGCGTTTGTCGTCCGGCCTGGCCGCAGGGAGGAACCACCAGCGAATGCCACCGTTCTCCCCTCCGTCACTCCTTGAGGTTCCCGTGCTGTTCGCGCAAGCCAGTTCGCACCTGCTGTACTACGTCCACGTGCCGGTGCTGCTCGTCCTGATCAGCCTGGTCTACAGCGCCACGCGCTTCGACCAGTGGAACCTGATCTTGCGCGAGGCCCTGCGCTGGGGCCTGCGCCTGCTGCTGTTCCTCGTCGTCATCGTCGTCGTGCTGTACGTGCTGGCGGCGCTCATCTGAACGGCCATCGGAGAGTGACTCCCGTTTAGCGGCGGGTCGCAGACCCGCGCGGGTCTGCGACCCGCCGCTAAACAGGGAACTGAGCCCGGTAGGGTCGCCACGATGGACGAGCCAGCCACGCGGAAGCGGATCGAAGGCGGTCGGCCCCCCGACAGCAGTGGGCCGCCGGCGGTGATCCGCTGGCACTCCTGGCCGCCGTTTCAGCGCACGTCGGAGCCAATCTTCGTCCTCAACCGCCACCGCCGCATCGTCTTCGTCAACCGCGCCTGGGAGCGGCTGACCGGCCTCGCCCCCAAGGTGGCGCGGCAGATCGCCTGCCGTCCGCGCCGCGCCTCCGAAGCGTGGGAGGATCTGCTGGGGCACCTGCTGCGCCCGCCCGACGAGGTGCTGGAGGGCCGGCCCGGACACACGCGGCAGCGCGTCCCCCGCTTCGACCCGGCGCGCTGCTGGTGGGACATCGATTTCCTCCCCTTCCGCGACGAGGGGGGGCTACTCTTCATCCTCGGCCGCATCAGCACCGCCGCCGTTGCGACGAGTGCGGGGCCGACGACTCTGCCCGAAGGCGCCCTCGCCCTGCGTGAGCCGGTCCTGGCCCGTTACGGCATCGAGTCGTTGGCGAGCGACCTGCCCGCCATGCGCCGCGTCGCCGAACAGGCCCGGTTAGCGGCCCGGGTGCGGGTGCCGGCGCTGATCGTCGGCGAGCGCGGCAGCGGCAAGGAGTGGTTGGGGCGCACCATCCACGCGCTCGGCCCCGACCGGCGGCGGCCGTTCGTCGCCCTGGACTGCGGTCGGCTGGCGCCGGCGGCGCTGGCCGGCGTCCTCTTCGGCGAGGGGGAATTGGCCCAGTCAATCGATGTCGGGACGCTCTACCTGCGCGAGCCGTCGCGCCTGCCGCGCGAGATGCAGCAGCGCCTGGGGGCGCTGCTCGGGACTGGCGACGAGGGGCGCGGGCCGCGCCTGCTGGCGGGCCTGCTCTGCGACCCCGACGAGGAAGTGCGTGCCGGCCGGCTGCTCGACGACCTGGCCTCGCGGCTCGCCACCTTGACGATCCGGCTGCCGCCGCTGCGTGAGCGCCGCGAGGATCTGCCGCACCTGGTCGAGCGCCTCCTGGAGCGCGCCGGGGCGGCAGCGGGACGGCGCGTGACGGCGCTGGCGCCGGCCGCCTGGGAGGTAGTGCGGTCCTACTCGTGGCCGGGCAACCTCGCCGAGCTGTACGCCGTCCTCGCCGGCGCCTGCGGGCGCGCCTCCGGCGAGCGCATCGACGCCCTCGATCTGCCGCTGCACCTGCGGCTGGGGCCAAAGCCCGCCGCCGGGGACCGGCCGCTGCCGCTGAAGGAATTGCTCGAAGCGGCGGAGCGGCGGCTGATCGAACTGGCCCTGCGCCGGGCCGGCGGCAACAAGAGCCACGCCGCCGAGTTGCTCGCCGTGTGGCGGCCGCTGCTGCTGCGCCGCATGTCCGCCCTTGGCGTCGTGGACCCGACGCCGAAGCGCAAGCGCTCTTCCGGGGAGGAGGGCTGACCGATGCGCGCCCCGCAAATCGTCGTCTGCGAGTCGGAGCGCTGGATCGCCGACCTGCTGCGCGGGACGGCCGAGGTGTGGCAATGGCCGCTGCGCGAGCTGCGCGACGAGGCGGCGATCGTGCGGGCGCTGCGCCAGGGCGGGCCATCGGTGCTGGTGGTCGAAGTCGGCGGCGACGTGGAGCGCGAGCTGGCCCTGCTCGGCCGACTGACCTGGCTCTGCCCCGAGGCCACGACGGTTGCAGTCAGTAACGTGGCTGGCGTCGAGCTGACGGGACTCGCCTGGGACCTGGGCGCCGATTACGTCCTCGCCCCGCCGCAGCCGCGCGACGCCCTGCTGCCCGTGGTGCTGGGGCTGATGGAAACCGCGATGGGCGGATGACATGTCACTGGGGAACCCGACGATGCCCGGGACCGGGAAGCTGCGCGACGCCGCCAAGGAAGCCTTCTGGCGGCGGCAAGTCCAACTCTGGGAGCAGTCGGTCCTCCCCGTTCGCGCCTTCTGCGAGCGCCACCAGCTACCCCTCGACACCTTCTACCGCTGGCGTCGCCGCCTCGCCGAACGAGACCGCCCCGCTCCCGCGGAGCCACCCGCCCCGGCCGAGGTTCCCCGCTTCGTCTTGCCAACGCTCGACGAAACGCGCTGCACCGGCTGCGGGGACTGCGTCGCCGTCTGCCCAACCGGCTGCCTGGAAATGGCCGGACCCCTCCCCTGGCTGCCGCGCCCCGCCGACTGCGTCAGTTGTGCCTTGTGTGCCGCCGTCTGCCCCGCCGAGGCCATCGCCATGAGTTTAGCGGCCGCCCTCGGGGCGGCGCGTTGAGCGCCGCCCCGAGGGCAGCCGCTAAACGGACCCGACCGGGATGGGCACGTCGCGACGGGCATCGACGATACACAGGAAGCCGAACGGCTCGTCCGACCCGTTGCGGAACTGGTGGACCTCGTGCGGCGCCACATAGACGACATCGCCGAAGCCGAGTGGATGCACGTCGCCACCGAGCCGGACCTCACCGCGGCCGCACAGCACGAAGACGACGTGCTCGTGGGCGTGATGCTCCAGCGACGAGAAGCCGCCGGGCGCGATCTCGAAATAGCGGACGTGGAAGGCGGTCTGTTCGCCGCGCTCGCCCGTCAGCGAGGTGCGGTTGATGCCGCACCAGTGGTCGGCCGACGCCTTGTACGCCTCGACGGGAACCCCGTCCCAGCGGAAGCCCGGCTGCCAGCGCAGCACGCGCGAGCCGGCGGCGCGAGGCGCCTCTTCCTCCGGGCGTGTGGCGACTTCGCAGCTACTCGGTGTCTCGTTCATCGTCGGACCCTCACTCGAACGTCACCAGCACTTTCAGCGCCGCGCCGCCGCGGCGCGCCGTGTCGTACGCCTCCTGCACGCGCTCCAGAGGAAAGCGGTGCGTCACCAGTTGCTCGACGCGCACACGACCGCCCCTCAGGAGTTCGTAAGCCTGGCGCGTGTCGTCCGGCCCGCAGGAGTACGACGGCACTACGCTCACCTCGCGGAAGTAGAGGTCGTGCAGGTCCAACTCGGTCGCCACCCCCACGGGAGTCGGCGTGAACAGCAGCGCCGTGCCGCCGGGTCGGACGTAGGCCAGCGCCTGCCGAATGACGTCGGGATGTCCCGGCCCGATCACGACAAAGTCGGCCGTATTCCGCAATTCGCGATACGCCTCATCCGGGGTCGCCGTCTCGTCGGCCCCGAAGGCCGGCGCCAGTCCTCGACGCACGGAGTCCGGCTCGACCGCGACGAGCCGCCCCGCCTCCAGCGCCCGCGCCGCCGCCAGGTTGAGCAGTCCCATCACCCCACAGCCCACCACGACGCCGCTCAACCCCTTCAGCCCCGGCAAGCGCTTCAGCGCCTTGAGACTGCACCCGAGCGGCTCGATGAAGACCGCCTGCTCCGGCGCCAGGTCGTTGACCGCGAAGGCGTCAGCGCGGACGATCTCCGCCGGCACGCGGATGAATTCGGCCATGCCGCCGGGATCTAGCTTGCTGGGGCGCCAGGTCGGGCAGTGGACGAACGCGCCCCGCGCACACTCCGCGCAGGACAAGCAGGGCGCGTGATGATGCAGGAAGACCAGGTCGCCGGGCCGGACGTGGGCCACGGTTTTGCCGACGACGACGGCGCGGCCGACGACCTCGTGTCCCAGGACGGTGCCGACTTTCTTCGCCAGATACCACGGCATCAGGTCGCCGGAGCAGATGCCGCAGGCCGCGGTCCGCACGAGGAGTTCGCCGTCGTTTTCGAGGCGCGGCCGCGGCACGCTGACGACCTCGAAGCGCTCGGGGCCGGCGATGAGCGCCTGCCGCATGACAGAGGAATCGGGATGATGGGGGGCCATGCGGGACAGAGGATAGGGGGGAAAACGGGGTTAACAACGGAAAACAGGCAAGTAATCTCTTTTCATTCGCGGCAGCCTTCACGATAACAACACTGGCGAGACGGGCGGCCAGCCACGGCCGCCATCATTCATTCTCAATGGGAGGAGTTACCGTGGCAAGCGCCAAGCAGTTGCAGAGTCAGCTGGAGAAGCTGACCGCCAAGATTCAGACGCGGCAGACGGAGCTGACGGAACTGAAGAGCAAGCACAAGGACGTCAAGACGCAGCTGGCCGACGCCAGGAAGGCGGCGAAGGAGAAGGCCCAGGCCGCGAAGGCGAAGTGAGCGGTCTCCCGTCGTGGTGCGGGTGGCCCCGCACCACGAACGTGTGTACCCAGCCCTCTCTGACTCACCGTTTTCCGCCGTGGTCCGCCTCGGCGATGCGCCGGCGGTGAAAGTCCGCCGCGGCCGACTGCCCGGCGGCCCGCGGCGTCGGCCACGGCCGCGCGGCCTGCTCGGCCGATTCGTTTCACCGCCCGGTGAAACGAATCGTGTTTCCGCATGTCCTTGGGAATCGCCAGCTTACGGCCGGTGAGTGCCATTCGTTTCACGACTTTGGCAGACACCCCGCGGGGGGGGCAATGAAACGATTCGTCAGGTAGCAAATTGCGGTCCCTGCTGAGCTTGCCGACCTTTTCGCTTGCCTTGGGGGAACAATTCACGCCGGCCCTTTTTCTCTTCCGACGGACTGCTCGACTGAACCGCGGCCCAAATCCTTTCGGGGAAAACAGTTTCGCGCTTCCCTCAGGCGAAAAGGCGTAGAATGGATCGAGGAAGGAGGTTCGCGCCATGGTTCGAATACGCCGAAAGCTCGATTCGGAAACCTTGTACCTGCCGGAATTGCGGCCGCTGATCGGTAAGACGGTGGAAATCATCATCCAGGAGGAGACGGATCCCCAAATCACGCCCGGAACCGGCGATTGGGAAGCCGCCGAACGCGCCGCACGACGGCTTCGGGAAACCGGCTACAACTTCGATGCCTGGCGTGAGCAACGTGACTTTGACGCGAAACACGCCACCGATCATCTCTTATGATCCTCGTCGATACCTCCGTGGTCATTGACTAGGCGCGGGGAAAAGACGCCGAGCTGGCGGCGCACCTGCCCACCCTCTCGCTGGCGGTCTGCGGCATCGTGCGTACGGAGCTGTTGTGCGGCGCCCGTGATCCCAAACACCGCGCCGATCTGTTGACTTTGCTTGCAACCTGCAATCAGCTTGCAATTCCCGATTCCATCTGGGACACGATGGGCGATAACTTGGCCGCATTGCGGTCGAAAGGGGTCACGGTCCCGCTTCCGGATGCCGTCATCGCCACGTTAGGCATCGAGAACAACATGGAAGTTTGGTCTCGCAATCCCCACTTCCCAGCCATGCAAAAGATCCTGCCCGCCCTGCGACTGTACCCGGAGCCGCCGTGACCTCAACTGGAAGCGGCACCTGTTCTTGAAGCACGATGGCGGCATGCTTCGAGTGCAAGGCGCACAACTGCTTGTCCACTGGAAAGTACGCTGGCCCCTTATCCGGGCTCCCTGCGGTGAGGTCGGAACCGGGCCGTCGGGCGGCTCGCCGTGCCGCGTGGCACGGCGAGGCCCCCCCGCCCGACGGGCGCCCCGGTCGGGTTTACTGCACGACCGCCCCACCCGAGGGCGTCCACACGATCCGGCCGTGCTGGAAGTAGCTGACTCGGCCGCCCGGGAAGCCCAGCTCGTCCGTGATCGGTAGGCCGAGGAAGCTCGCCGGCCCGCCGATGCTGTTGTACTTGGCGAGGATGGCGCCGTAGACGACGTGGGCGCCGGTGGACGGCGACCAGTAGATGGCGCCGCCCTGGAACGTGTTCATGCGGGCGCCCGGTACGCCGGGGACGTCCATCTCGTCGCTGGTGGGCGCCCCCAGCAACGTCTGGACGTTCCGGCCGAAGAAGTCGCGCTCGTTCGCCGTGGCGGCATACTCGACGCCGATGAGGCCGTGGACGAAATGGGCCCCGGTCGCCTGTGACCAGTAGATGGCGCCGCCGATGCCGTTCTGGAACTGCTGGACGCGGACATTCCCCTGCAAGCCAAATGCAGGCACCTCGTCGCTGAGGGGTAGGCCAAACTGGGTGGGGCCGCCCATGGCGTTGTACTTGGCGCCGATGGCACCGTAGACGACGTGGGCGCCGGCGGTCGCCGAATAGTAGATGGCGCCGCCCTGGAACGTGTTCATGCGGGCGCCCGGTACGCCGGAGACGTCCATCTCGTCGCTGGTGGGCGCCCCCAGCACTGTCCTGACGACATTGCCGAAGGCGTCGTGACGGTACCCCGTGTGGTCATACTCGGCGCCGATGGCGCCATGGACGAAATGGGCCCCCGTCGCCTGCGACCAGTAGATGTCGCCGCCGTTCTGGAACCGCGTGACGCGGACATTCCCCAGCAAGCCAAATGCATGCGCCTCCTCGCTGATGGGTAGGCCAAACTGGGTGGGGCCGCCCATGGCGTTGTACTTGGCGCCGATGGCACCGTAGACGGCGTGGGCGCCGGTGGCCGCCGAATAGTAGAGGGCGCCGCCCTGGAACTGGGTCTCCCTGGCATAGCCGGCCACGCCGGGCGCCTGCGTCTCGTCGGCGACCGGCAGCCCCAGGATCTGCTGGACGTCCGCACCGTAGGCGTCGCGCTCGGCGTCCGTTTGGTTGAACTCGGACCGGATGGCGCCGTAAATGTCGTGGGCACCGGTCTGCGCCGAGTAGTAGATGTCGCCGTTCTGGAAGCTCTGCATGATGCCGCCGCCGTACTTCGTGGGCATCTCGGCGCTGGTCGCATTGCCTAGGAATGTGCCGGCCCGGGCGAGGGATTGGTACTTGGCCTGGATGGGATCGAGGAAGGGCAGCGGAGAACTCGAGAGGAGTTCGCGGTTTTCCAGCCCCTCCACCTGGAGGAAGGCGCGGCGCGGCCCCCCCTTCGTGGCCCGCGCCTTGTTGGTCGATCGGAGGCTCTTCACCAGCTTGCTCATGAATCGTCGCATGGGAAACTCCTGGCTGACTTGCAGCCGTCTCGGGTTTTCGGAAGGTTAGGGCGGTGTCGTTCGCCGGGCCACCCGGCCCGGCGCCCCGCCCCATCGTGAGAGCTATCAAGCTGGCGGGCGCGACCGAACAAATCTGTTTCGCGTTTTCTCTGGAGTCCCCCGGCCGGGAATCGGCTAGGCGCCGCGGCGCAGGAAGGATACGCTATCGCTCTGTCCTCTCTCTTACCGCCCTCCGGAGTCGTCCTCATGTCCGACGCGGCCTCCTTCGGCGAGCTGATCGCCCGCGTGCGCGCCGGCGACGCCCGCGCCGCCGCCGAGGTGGTGCTGCGCTACGAGCCGACCCTCCGCCGCGCCGTCCGCCTCCGCCTGCGCCGCGACCCGCGCCTGTGCCGCCTACTCGACTCGGTGGACGTCTGCCAGTCCGTCCTGGCCAGCTTCTTCGTGCGCGCCGCCCTGGGCCAGTACGACCTGAGCACCCCGGAGCACCTCGTCAAGCTGCTGGCGACCATCGCCCGCAACAAGGTCATCAACCAGGGCAAGAAGCAGCGGGCCGCCCGTCACGACCCGGGGCCCGGCGCGGCGCCGGCCGAGGGGTACGACGTGGCCGCGCCCGGCCCGGGCCCCGCCCGCGAGGCCGAGGCACGCGAGCTGCTGGCCGAGGCCCTGCGCCGGCTGTCGCCGGAGGAGCGGCGGCTGCTGGAGATGCGCGAGGGGGGGCAGGGGTGGGCGGAGATCGCGGCGGCGCTGGGCGGCCGCCCCGACGCGCTGCGGATGCAACTGGCCCGGGGCACCGCCCGCGTCACCCGGGAACTCGGCCTGGACGAGGACGGCCATGAGTGACACCGCGCTCCTGCTCGAACGTCTCCAGGACGAGCAAGCGCTGCGCTGGCACGCCGGCGAGCGGCCCCTGGTGGAGTCCTACCTCGAAGCGCACCCCGAGCTGGCCGGCGACGCCGCCGGGCTCCTCGACCTGCTCAACCACGAGTTGCTGCTGCGCGAAGAGCGGGGCGAAGCGCCCCGGCTGGACGAGTACCTGGCCCGCTTCCCGCCCCTGGCCGGCCCCCTGCGCGAGATGTTCGAGGTCCACGCGGCGCTGGAGGCGGAGCCGTCGCCCGCCGGCCCACCGACCTGGCCGGCGCCGACCCTGGCGGCCGGCACCCCCGATGGCGATTCCCCGCGCGGCACGCCAGCGGTCCTCGGCTACGAAGTGCTCAGGGAGCTGGGGCGGGGCGGCATGGGCGTGGTCTACCTGGCATGGCAGGCCGGCCTGCACCGGCTAGTCGCACTGAAGATGGTCCGGGCCGGGCCGGGCCCCGGGCCGGACGAACTGGCCCGCTTCCACACCGAGGCCGAGGCGGCGGCGCGCCTCGAGCACCCGAACATCGCCCGCCTCTACGAAGTCGGGACGCACGACGGCTGCCCCTACTTCTCGCTGGAGTACGTCGCGGGGGGTAGCCTGGCCGCGGCCGTGCGCGGCGCGCCGCAGCCGCCGCGGACTGCCGCCGCCTTGCTGGCGGTGCTGGCCCGGGCCATGCACTACGCCCACCAGCGCGGCGTCGTGCATCGCGACCTGACGCCGAACAACGTGTTGCTCTCGTTTAGCGGCGACCCGGAGGGGAGCGCGTCCGACGCGCTCCCCTCCGGGTCGCCGCTAAACGAGTGTGTGCCCAAAATCACCGACTTCGGCCTGGCCAAGCTGCTCGTCGGCGGCGCCAGCCACACGCAGACCGGCGACGTCTTCGGCACGCCCAGTTACATGGCCCCGGAGCAAGCGGCCGGCCGCGGCAAGGACGCCGGCCCGGCCACCGACGTGTACGCCCTGGGCGCCATCCTTTACGAGCTGCTCACCGGCCGGCCCCCCTTCCGCGGCGCGACGCCCGTGGATACCCTGCTGCAGGTGATGGCCGGCGACCCCGTCGCGCCGCGCCGCCTGCAGCCCGGCGTGCCGCGCGACCTGGAGACGGTCTGTCTCGAGTGCCTGCACGAGGAGCCGCGCCAGCGCTACGCCAGCGCCCTGGCTCTGGCCGACGACCTGCGCCGCTTCCTCGACGGCCAGCCCGTTCGCGCCCGGCCGGTCGGCACCTGGGAGCGTGGGCTGAAGTGGGCGCGGCGGCGGCCGGCCGTGGCCGCCCTCCTGGCCCTCAGCGCCGCCGTCCTGCTGGTCGGCTTGCCCCTGGTGAGCTGGCAGTGGTATCAGACGCGGCTCGCCTGGCAGGCCGAGCACGAACAGCATCAGGCCGCCGACCAGGCCCGGGAGGCCGAGCGCCGGCAGCTCCAGGAGAAGGAGGCGGCCCTGCGGGGCGAGGCGGATCAGCGGCGGCGGTTCCAGGCGCTCTCGGCCCGCCTCGTCCGCGACGAGGGGTTGCGCGCGTGCGAGGAGGGAGACGTCGGCCGCGGACTGCTCTCCCTGGTGCGCGCCCTGGAACTCGCGCCGGAGGAGGACGAGGACCTGCGGCGGGCGGTCCGCACCAACCTGGCCGCCGGCGAGGCGCGAGTCCACCCCCTGCGGGCCCTCCTCACCCACGAGCGCGCGGTCCTCGCCGTCGCCTGGAGCCTGGACGGCAAGACCCTCGCGACGGGAGGCCACGACAGGAAGGCGCGCGTCTGGGACGCCGCCACCGGCGAGTGCCGTCACGTCCTCGAGCACCAGGACAGCGTGCGCTGCCTGGCCCTCAGGGCGGACGGCCGGATCCTGCTGACCGGCACCGCCCGGCAGGGCGCTCGCCTGTGGGACGCGACCAACGGCGAGCCGATCGCCTCCGAAGGTCTGGCCAGCGAGGCCGACGTGATGGCGGCGGCTTTCAGCGCGGACGGCCGGAGGCTGTTGACGGGGACGCGGGGCGGGGTGGTGCGCCTGTGGGACGCCGCCACGGGCCAGCCACTCCGCCAGCTGGAGGGGCCCGCCCTCGCGGTGCGGGTCGTGGCCTTCAGCCCCGACGGGAAGACGCTGCTGGCCGCGGGCGAAGACCCGACCGCCTGCCTGTGGGCCGCGACGGGCGACCTCCTCGGCCGCCTCAAGCACGACCGGCCCGATCGGAAGATCGGGGACGCGGCGTTCAGCCCCGACGGCAAGACCGTCCTCACCGGCAGCTACGACGGGACGGCTCGGGTCTGGGACAGTGCCACCGCCGGGCCGCACACCGCGTTCGACCCCGAGACCGCGGCGCCCCGCCCCGTCGTCCTGCGCCACCCGGGGCCGATCGCGGCCGTCGCCTTCAGCCCGGACGGCAAGCGGGTCGTGATCGGTGGGGCGGACCAGTCGGCCCGGGTCTGGACGCTGGCGGGCCAGCCCCGCGGGCAGCCCTTGCGGCACGACGGCGCCGTCGCCTCGGTGGTCTTCAGCCCCGACGGCAAGACCGTCCTGAGCGGCGGCTGGGACCAGGCCGCGCGGTCGTGGGACGCCGCCACGGGAGAGCCCCTCGGCGCCCTCCTGCCGCACCTGAGTGAGGTGACGCGCGTGGCCTTCCTCGCGGACGGCCGCACCGTGCTGACCTTCAGCCGGGACCGGAGCGCGCGGTTATGGGAGATGACGGCCCGGCCGCCGGAGCCGCTGCGCCACGAGCGCTGGGTGACGGCGGTGGCCTTCAGCCCCGACGGCCGGACGGCCCTGACGGCGAGCAGCGACACGACGGTCCGGTCGTGGGACGCCGTCACGCGACAGGAGCGCGGCGAGCCGCTGCGGCACCCGCACTTCGTCCTCACGGCGGCCTTCGCGCCGGACGGCCGGACGATCGTCACCGGCTGTGAGGACAGGCGGGCCCGCCTCTGGGATGCCGCCACGGGGAAATGTCTCAAAGACACGCTGGTACACCCGGACCGGGTGCGGGCGGTGGCCGTCAGCCCCGACGGGAAACGACTGCTGACCGGGTGTCAAAACGGCCAAGTCACCCTCTGGGACATGGCCACGGGAGAGCCACTCCCGGCCGTGGCGAAGCACCACGACAAGGCCGTCTGGGCCGTCGCCTTCAGCCCCGACGGCGACCGCTTCCTCACCGGCAGCGAGGACATGACGGCCCAGTCGTGGGACGCGGCCACCTGCCGCCCCATCGGGCCGCCCTTGATTCACCTGGGCACGGTCCGCTCGGTGGCCTACAGCCGCGACGGACAGACTCTGCTGACCGGCAGCGAGGACCGGACGGCGCGGACGTGGCGGGCAGCGACCGGCGAGGCGCTCGGGGAGCCGCTGGTCCACCCGAGCTCGGTCCTCGCCGTGGCGTTCGGCGCGGGAGACCGGCTCCTGCTGACGGGGTGCCAGGACGAGAAGGCGCGGCTGTGGGACCGGGCGAGCGGCCACCCGGTCGGCCTGGCGTTCCGCCACCCGCGCTCCGTTCGCGCCGTGGCCTTCCGCCCGGACGGCCGGGTGGTGCTGACCGGGTGCGAGGACAGCAAGGCGAGGTTCTGGCCGGTGCCGGAGCCCGTGACCGAGGAGGTGGGGCGCGTGGCGCTGCGGGCGCAGGTGCTGGTTGGCATGGAGCTGGACGCCCACGGCACTGTCCGCGCGCTGGACGCTGCCGCCTGGGCCCGACGCCGTCAGCAGAGGGATGGGAAGGATTGAGGCCGCCGCTTGCGGCGTAGCGCTCGCGTGTGGTGACGCGAGCGCTACGCCGCAAGCGGCGGCCCTGAAACTACCACTCAGTTCGACTTCTGCCCTTTTGGCAGGCGCCGGCCACGGTTGGGTCAGAGCGGTCAACCTCCGGAAAAGCTGAGGGCCGAGCATTCGGCGCTCAAGCAGAACCGGAGGACTTTTTGCACACCCCCGGGCGGGGCGGGGCTTGCAAAAACTGGAATCCGCCGCTTTCCCCGCAGCTTTCCTGGCGTCACTCCCTTCGAGAAAGGGCAGAAGTCGAACTGAGAGGCCATCCGGGAAGGTCCCTCCGCTCCTCGGGTTGCCCAGGCTCATGCTTGTTGGGAGGGGTTTGCGCGTATAACAACAATGTGAGCAAACCCCCCTTCGGCGGGCATGGTTCAGAACCGGGCTTTTTCAGGTAACACTGTGCGGCCTCTTGGGCCGAGCAGTTCACGGCTTAACTGCCTGAATCTGAAGCGGTTGCTGCCAACATCTGTGCGGCCGTTCACATCCGAAAAGGTGTTACCCGGTTCTGAACCATGCCCTTCGGCGGGCATGGTTCAATTCCGGGCCTTTTCGGGTAACAGTGTGCGGCACGAAGGGCCGAGAGGTTCACGGCTGAACTGCCTAATTCTAAAGCGGTTCTGGCTGCTACCTGTGCGGACGTTCACAGCCCGAAGTGTTACCCGGCTTTGAACCATGCCCTTCGGCGCCGCCGCGGGACGGCGCAAGGTGCTGCTCAACCAGGGTTTGCGCTCGCCAGGGGGTTTGCTCACAATTCGCGGGGAATTGTGAGCAAACCCCCCAATTGTGCGCAAACCTCCGCCAGCCACCGCAGCAGCCACCGGCTTCCCAGATAGCCTCGAAGGCCGGTGCCAGGGAGCGCTCCCAGGAAACGGGGCAGGGCGGGGGGTCTCTTCGCCCCGCCCCCGTTAACGGCTTCGACAGCGAAACGCCGCGCGGGCGGATATCGATGGCGGAGGTGGTGAGATTGCGACTGCAGGTCGTCAGGCAATCCCGCGATTGCTCCGCCGCCGCCCGATGTCCTGGCCGTGGGTTGCCGTGGGGGGCAGGAACGGATGCATGAAGGAGTCCCCGAGCCCTGGGAAGCGATTGACACGCCGCGCGGCCCCTTCACCGAACCCTTCGCGCGGATTGCGGAAAGATAGCACACGGCACGGCATGAGGTCGGGAAGTGGAGCGCCGCGGCTCAGGCGCCCGCCCAGGGGTCGATGGCGTACTGCAGCGCCTCGCCAGCTTCGAGGCGCCGCAGCGCCTCCGGTAACTCCGTCAACGGCAGGCACCCCGAGATCAAGGCGTCCAGTTCCAGGTCGCCCGAGAGCAGGAACTCGCGCGCCTTGGCCACGTCGTGCGGGGAGAAGTGGAAGCTGCCGAGGATGCGCACCTCCTCGTAGTGCGCGCGGTAGCTATCGACCGGGAACAGGGTGCCGCGCGGCAGGCCGCCGAAGAGCAGCACCTGTCCGCCCGGCGCCGTGCGGGCAAACGCCTCCTCCCAGCCGTCGAGCCGGCCGGTACACTCGATGACCACGTCAAAGCGCTCCTCGGCCGGGAGCTGATCGCGGAGTGACACCGCGGTGACGTCCCAGATGGGACGCAGCCCGACACAGCGGCCGACCTCGACCCGCGCCGCCCTGCGGCCGGCGCCGGCGCGGGCGGCCGTGGTGTATTGCGGCAGCAGTTGGGCGAACAGCAGGCCCATGACGCCGAGGCCAAGCACCAGGACGCGCTCGGCGCCACCCCAGTCGAACAAGTCCAGCCCGTGGACCACGCAGGCCGCCGGCTCCAGCAGGGCGGCGCTCTCGCTGTCGAGCCACGGCGGCCGCGGAAAGAGGTTCTGCCGCGCCACCGGGGCCGGCACGCACAGGTGCTGGGCGAAGGCGCCCAGGACCTTCTCGCGCATCACGTCGGGGCAAAGGTTCTCGCGACCCTTGCGGCAGAGGTCGCAGGTCAAGCACGGGGCGCTGTGGACCCCCATGACCGGCTCGCCGACCTCGAACCGCGGCGCCCCGGGGCCGAGTGCGGCGACGGTGCCGGCGTAGCGATGGCCGAACGGACCCGGCATGGGGATCATCGGGTGGCCGCGAGCGAACGCCTTGCGGTCGGTGCCGCCGGCCAGGGCGCGCTCGAGCCGCAGCAGCACCTGGCCGGGGCCGGGCTCGGGAATGGGGACACGGCGCAGCTCGACCTGACCGGGGGCGACGAGGTAAGCGCAGAGGTGGTCGGACATGGGGTTCTCTGTTTACGTTTCGCGCTCGCTCCGCCGACGAGCAAAACCTTCATCTTACCGTGGCCGAACTTCCTCGACATGGTTCACGGCTCCGGTTCAGCCTTGCGGGATCGGCCCCGGGTGGTCCAACTCGGGTTTGTCCCGGCGGCTGATGCCAACGCGAGGGTGGCACCACGGATGGCCCGGCCTGGTTCAACTCCGGGGGTGCTCGGGTAACACGGCGCGGGGGTCGGTGCGGGCCCGAGTTCTGTGCCAGCGGGCCCGAGTTCTGTGCCAGCGCGTGGCACAGAACTATCCCTTGTCAGGATTTGGTTTACGGCGAGAAAAGGAGTTGTGTGCCACGGTTTCAGAGGGTGTGGGCTGGCACAGAACCCCGCCCAGCGCCGCCCGCGCTGCCGAACCGACCCCCCCATCACTGTTCCCTCGGCTTGGACCAGGCCGGCCCCAGGGCCTGCCTTATCGCTGCCGAATTGCGAAAATGGTCTGTTCGCAATTCGGCAGCGCAGAGAGAACTGGTGGAACATCTCCGGATAGCGCTTGCCGAACCCTCACCCTGGGGAGCCGTGAATCCGAATTCCGCAATCAGTGATTGCGGAATCGGGTAGCGGAGGAACAAGTCGCGGATGGTTTCGAGGTTCGGCACTGCGCTGTGACATGGGCCTGGGCCTGGCCTCCACCAGGGCGCCATAATCCAGCGACCCCGCCGCCCGGCTCTTGACCAGGCTCGTTTCGGGGTTCGGCTTGCGACGGGCCATCTCCTCACCCTCCCTGGATAACAACAGACCGACGATGAGGATTGTGCCACGATCCCCGCGACCGGACAAGCGGAACTCCTCCGGCGGTGGGGGCTCCGGCCAGGCTGTCAGCGGCCCGGGCGCTTCGGCGGGCTATTCAGGTCCACGTCGGGGAGGTGCTCGCGGGCGTACTCGACGAACTCCCAGTGATCGCGGAACGAGCGGTGGTAGTGGTGCTCGAGATAGTTGAGGATCATGCGGCGCGCGGGGGCCAGGCACGTTGGCTGCTTGAGGAGATCGACCAGCTGCTCGGTCGAGAGGCGACACGGCAGCGGCTCGACAGACGGCCCGAGCAGCGCGGGGGTGGGAACGGCCCAGCCCGCGCCGGCGAGGGTGCCGACGGCGCCGGCCACGGCGACCGCTCGCCGGGAGCGCTCGGGTGGTTCACAACCGTTGAGGACCGCTGACAGGCCTTGCGTGAGGCCGTGAAGTGCGTTGCCGCTGTTGGTCTGGCTCATGGCCTGGGCGAGGACGGCGGCCGTGGCAGCGGCCTCCTTCGGCTCCAACCCCGCTGCCACCGCCGACAGGCCCTCCGCCAGCTGAAACCGGGTTTTAGCGCCGGTGGTCTTGCTCATGGCCTGGGCGAGGATAACTGCGGCCTCGGCGCTGACGCGGGCGGCCTCCCTCGGCTCCAGCCGCGCCGCCACCGCCGACAGGCCCCCCGCCAGCTCCTTCAGGGCGTCGGCGCCGATGGTCTTGCTCATGGCCTGGGCGAGGACGGCGGCGGTGGCAGCGGCGTCCTTGGGCCCCAGCCGCGCCGCCACCGCCGACAGGCCCCCCGCCAGCTCATTCAGGGCGGTGGGGTTGGTGGTCTTGCTCATGGCCTGGGCGAGGAGGGCGGCGGCCTCGGCGCTGACGCGGGCGGCCTCCTTGGACTCCAGCCGCGCCGCCAGCGCCGACAGGCCCTCCGCCAGCGCAGACAGGGCGTTTTCGTCGGTGGTCTTGCGCATGGCCTGGGCGAGGACGGCGGCGGCCTCGGCGCTCACACGGGTGGCGTCCTTGGCTTCCATCTGCGCCGCCACCGCCAACAGGCCCCCCGCCAGCCCAGACAGGGCTTCGGCGTCGTTGGTCTTGCGCATGGCCTGGGCGAGGACGGCGGCGGTGGCAGCGGCCTCCTTCGACTCCAGCCGCGCCGCCACCGCCGACAGACCCCCCGCCAGCAAATTCAGGGTGGTGGGGTTGGTGGTCTTGCTCATGGCCTGGGCGAGGACGGCGGCCGTGGCTGCGGCGTCCTTGGGCCCCAGCCGCGCCGCCACCGCCGACAGGCCCCGCGCCAGCTGATTCAGGGCGTTGGCGTCGGTGGTCTGGCTCATGGCCTGTTCGAGGACGGCGGCGGCCTCCGCGCTGACACGGCCGGCGTCCTTCGGCTCCATGCGCGCCGCCACCGCCGACAGGCCCCCCGCCAGCCAACGCAGGGCGTTTTCGTCGAGGGTCTTGCTCATGGTCTGAGCGAGGGCGGCGGCCGTGACAGCGGCCTCCTTCGGCTCCAGCCGCGCCGCCACCGCCGACAGGCCCTGCCCCAGCGCAGACAAGGCGTTGGCGTCGGTGGTCTGGCTCATGGCCTGGGCGAGGACGGCGGCCGTGGCTGCGGCCTCCTTGGGCCCCAGCCGCGCCGCCACCGCCGACAGGCCCCCCGCCAGCGAACGCAGGGCGTAGTACGGCTTTGTCAATTGCGCATTGGGCGGAAGAAAGTGATGCGCTGCCGATCATTCGAGTCGCACTGCCGATCGTTCCGTTCGCGTCGTGCCTGCTCCAGGAGCCAATCACATATGCGACGATGCACCTCAGGCAGAG
>DATFNV010000636.1:0-5393 GCA_035266225.1 Gemmataceae bacterium | reverse complement strand
CCGAGGACCTGCGCCGCTACCTGGACGGCAAGCCGGTGCAGGGGCGCAAGGCCGGCTTCTGGCAGCGGCTCTTCCGCCGGCCGTGACGGCTGACCCAACGTAACACGGGCTTGACATTGCTTGATCGGGGCGGCGAGTCTGCGATAATCGAGCGATCGTCCTCGTCCGCCCCGGAGATCGCTTCATGGCGCGTCTGCTCACCTGTCCGCAGGGCCACGCGTGGCAGCCGACGGACGGCGGCGCCGACGTGACCCCCTGCCCGGTCTGCGGCGGCGCCGGCTCCCCTTCGTCCGACGAGCGCGACTACGACCCCCGCAAGACGCAGCCGCTGGAGGCGCCCGGCGCCGGCCCCGCCGACATCCCCGACGTGCCCGGTTACGAAATCATCGCCGAGGTCGGTCGCGGCGGCATGGGCGTGGTGTACCGGGCCCGACAGAAGGGACTCAACCGCATCGTCGCCCTGAAGATGATCCTTGGCGGGGCCCACGCCGGCCCTGTCACCCTCGCCCGCTTCCGCGCCGAAGCCGAGGCAGTGGCGCGCTTGCAACACCCGCACATCGTGCAGATCTACGAGGTCAACGAATACCACGGCCGGCCGTACTTCTCGCTGGAGTACATCGAGGGGGGCAGCCTGGCGGAACGCCTCAACGGCACGCCGCAAGCGCCGGACGCCGCCGCCCGTCTCGTCCGCACCCTGGCGGAAGCCATACACGTCGCCCACCAGCGCGGCATCGTGCATCGCGACCTGAAGCCGGGAAACATCCTGCTGGCCGCTTGCGGCTCAGCGCCGAACGCCAAGCCGCAAGCGGCCACACTCATGCCGAAGATCACCGACTTCGGCCTGGCCAAGCGCCTCGACCTGCCGGCGGCGAACACGCAGAGCGGCAGCCTCCTGGGCACGCCGCAGTACATGGCCCCCGAGCAGGCGTCCGGCCACACTCACGCCGTCGGCCCGCCCGCCGATATCTACGCGCTGGGGGCGATGCTCTACGAGATGCTCACCGGCCGGCCGCCGTTCGTCGCCGCGACGCCGCTCGACACGCTCATGCAGGTGGTCCAGCAGGAGCCGGTACCGCCGCGCCGCCTCAACCCCCGGGTACCGCGCGATCTCGATACCATCTGCCTGAAATGTCTCCAGAAGGAGCCGCACAAGCGCTACGAGTCGGCGGAGGCGCTGGCCGACGACCTTGGCCGCTTCCTCGACGGTCAGCCGATCAAGGCGCGGCCGGTTGGGGGCGGGGAGCGTTTCGCCCGCTGGTGCCGGCGCAACCCGGTCGTCGCCGGGCTGACGGTTGCGGTGGCCGTGCTGCTGCTGGCCGCCAGCGCGATCAGCACCCTCGCCGCCGTTCGCATCGCCGGCGCCCGCGACCAGGCCGAGCAGAGCGCCGACGACGCCCGGACGGCTCAGAGGCAGGCTGAGGGCGCGGCCGCCGGGGAGCGCGAGGCGCGGGCGGCGGCGGAGGCGCAGCGGCGTCTCGCGGCCGAGCGTCTGGCGCTGATGCACGTCGCCAGCGGCGGCCGGGCGCTGGACGCCGGCGACCTGTTCGGGGCGCTGCCGTGGTTCGCCGCCGCGCTGCACGAGGCCGAGGGCGACCCCGCGCAAGAGGCGCTGCACCGCACGCGACTGGGGACGGTCCTCCGGCAACTGCCCCGCGTCACACAGGTCTGGTTCCCCGAGGGCGGGGCCCAGTCGGTCGCCGTCAGCCCCGACGGCAAGGTCGTCCTCGTCGTCGGTCGCACCGAGGCGCGCGTGTACGACATCGAGACTGGAGCCGCCGTCATCCCGCCGCTCAGGCCAGGGGAAGGGTCGTCGCTGGGCTGCGGCGCCTTCAGCGCCGATGGGCGACACATCGCCCTTGGCGGTCCGCGCCGGCCGGCGCAGGGCCACGTCGCCGGCGAGGCGCGCGTGTGGGACGCGCGAACCGGGGCACCTGTGACGCCGCCATTGCCGACCGAGGACGAGGTGACCGAGATGGCCTTCGACGGCCGCGGTGCCCGTCTCGTGACGGTGGGCAACCACGCGAGCCACGGTTGGTTTGAACTCAGGAGCGAGGTTTGCGTTTGGGACACGACGACGGGCAAGCCGCTCCACGAACAGGAGCCCGACGCAGAAGTGTTGCGCACCGTCCTCAGCCCCGACGGCAGCCGCTGGCTCAAACTCGCCAAGAAGCGGCAGCGGCCGGGCGGAGACTTCGAGGCGCGCCTGGGGGATGCCGGCACGGGGGAGGCTGCCACGCTGGTGCTCAAAACCGCCGCGCCCATTGAGTACGCTGCCTTCAGCCCAGACGGCCGGCTCATCATCACCATCGATTCGGGGAGTACACGGCTCTGGGATGCCCACAATGGCCAGGCGCTCCCGGTCGTGCCGGGACAGGGTGATCCCACCCTCTTTGCAACCTTCGGGCCCGACGGGCGCCAGATGTTGACGTCCGGTGACCGAACGACGCGCCTGTGGGACGCGACTACCGGGAAGCCGATCGGCTCGCCGCTCGCTCATGAGGGGAACGTGACGGGGGCACGCTTCAGCCCGGCCGGCCACCGTCTGCTCACGACGAGTGGCAGTGCCAGTCTCGGCGCCGCCCGCGTCTGGGATGCGGCCACCGGCCACCCGGTTACGCCACCGCTGCCTCACGAGGGCGCGTGCCCGGCCACTTTCACCCCCGACGGCCGCAGGGTCGTCACCGGTGGGCCGCACGGGAGCGTCTGGCTTTGGGATACCGCCGTGATGGCCCACGCTGCTCCGCCGTTGCGGCACCTGATCGGCGTCAGGCAGGTGGCCTTCAGCCCCGATAGCCGTCGCGCCCTCACCGTGAGCTACCGCGACGCCCGGGTCTGGGACGTTGCCACGGGCGCAGCCATCACGCCGCTGCTGAGCATGCCGGACAGCATTGGGCGGGCGATGTTTAGCCCGGACGGGAGCCGCGTGCTAACCGGCAGTAGCGGGCCGCGCGGTCCGGGTCAGGAGTGGCAGGCTGAGGTACGGGTCTGGGACGCGGCGACGGGGAAGGCGCTGACGCCGTCCCTGACGCACCCCGGCATGAACGTTGCTGCCGCCTTTAGCCCCGATGGCCGGCTGCTGGCCACTGCGGGCGGCTTCCCCAACGGCGAAGCGCGCGTGTGGGAGGCGGCTACCGGCCAGCCAGTCACGCCGCTGCTGCAACTCGCCCACCGCGTGGTGCGCGTCGCCTTCAGTCCCGACGGCAAGCAATTGCTCACCGCCGGCGAGGGCGGCACGGGCGTCGGGGTGAGCTTGCACGACGTGGCCACCGGCCGCGCGCTCTGGCCTACCCTCGCCTACCGCGGCGTTTTCCTCGAGGCGATGTTCGCCCCTGGCGGCCACGACGTCCTGGTCGCTGACCACGAAGGGGTGCGCGTCTGGAAGCCCGCCGAGGGCCGGAGCGACCTCTTACCCTTTCGCACCCGCCCCAGCGAGATGAAATTCAGCGGCGACGCCTCACGCCTGGTGACCGCCCTCGACACGCAGGTACGAGTCTGGGACCCGGCCGCCGGCAAGGAGGTGGCCCCCGCGCTGCAGGCCGGCTCGCAGGTCCACCTGTGGGCGGTTAGCCGCGACGGGTCCAGGCTGGTGACATCGACCGGGAGCGGAGTGGCAAGCCGGTGGGAGTGGCGCCTGTGGGACGGGATCGCGGGGGAGCCGCTGACGCCGCCGGCCGGCGACCACCGCGTCCTCATGAAGGTGTTCTTCAGCCCCGACGGCCGCCGCTTTGTCACCGTCGTGAGCGACGCGAGTGCGCCTTCCGGCCCCGGCCCCTGCGAGGCGCGCGTCTGGGACGCGACCACCGGCCAGGCGCTGACGCCTGCCTTACCGCACCAGAAACTCGTGAGCCAGGCGGTGTTCAGCCCGGACAGCCGCCGCTTGCTGACGGCAAGCGACGACGGCGGATGGCTCTGGGACGTGTCGCCGGACGAACGGCCGCGGGACGACCTGGTCGAACTGGCACACTTCCTGAGTCGGCAGCGCGTTCACGCTGGCGGCGGCTGCCTGCCCGTCGAGTGGGACCGCGCCGATTTTGAGCGACGCTGGCAAGCGCTGCGGAAGGCATACCCGCCGGATTTCACCGCCGCACCCGCGGACGTGTTGGCGTGGCACGACCGCGAGGCCGACCGCTGCGAGCGCGCGCACCAGTGGGAGGTGCTGGCGCAACACCTCGCACCACTCCTGGAAGCAGAACCGAAGTCGCCTCGCCTACACAAGCGCCGGGCGACCGCCCGCGCCGAGCAGGGACAATGGCGGGAGGCAGCCGCTGACTTCGAGCGTTACGCGGCCCTCGACGAGAGCGCCGCAGCCTGGGCCCTGGAGAACGCTGCGGCAGCCCTGCTCGGCGCCGGCGACACCGAGGGCTACCGTCAGATGTGCAACCGCCTTCTGAGCCGGGTCGGCGAGCCGGAAGCTCGGTCCGGCGCACAAGATCTGCTGGGAGTCTGCACGCTCGCCCCCGGCGCCGTGACCGATCCTCAATCGCTGCTGCGGCTGGCCGACCGCGTTTACAAGGACGACCCGGATGATCCCCGGTCGGGTCACGCGCTGGGGACGTCCCTGTACCGCGCCGGCAAGCATCCCGAGGCGCTGGAGCGGCTGAAGGTGGCCGCGAGAGATGGGTCGGTCGGCTCCATGCTCTGGCTGGCGCTGGCCTACGCCCGGACGGGCAAACCCAATGAGGCGCGGCAATGGTTGCGGAAGGCGGCGGAGGCGGAGAAGAAAGAGGTCCGCTGGGTCTACTGGGGCCAACGCCTGGAGGAGCGCTTGCTTCGCGAGGAAGCGGAGACGGAGATCAAGCGGGCACCTTGAGGCAGGCCGGCGGCCTACCCCACGAATGGAAAGGAACTGCCATGTCCCGTCACGCGACCCTCCTCGTCCTCCTCAGCGCCTGCGGCTGCGGCCCCGTCGATCAGCGCGCCGCGACGGCACCGGAGTCCTCGCAGACGGCCACCGAGGGCAAGCGCCCGACCGAACAGGAGAAGATCGAGGCCCTCATCAAGACCGTCGAGGGGCTGCCGGACGCCGTCTTCGTCCGCAACGGCAGCGATTACGATGCCAAAACCGCGGGCAAATTCCTGCGCGGCAAGTGGGACAAGACGCCCGACGTCAAGACCGCCACCGATTTCATCGACAAGGTCGCCAGCGTCTCCTCGACCACCGGCAAGCCGTACACGATCCGCTTCAAGGACGGCAAGGAAGTCAAGAGCGGCGAGTACCTGCGCGCGCAGCTGGAGAAGATGGAAAAGCCGGAGGGCGTAACCGCTCGTCCGCTGTGACGTAATCGGTTCTCCTCGGTGGAGTTACGGCTGCTCGGGGTATAGTCAAAAGGGCCTCCGCGGGATAGGGTGGGTTTGCAGCTGACACCTCATCCCTAACGGAGGCCCGCTCATGA
>DATFNV010000635.1:0-32132 GCA_035266225.1 Gemmataceae bacterium | reverse complement strand
CTGATGGTGTTGGCGCATAACTTGGTAACGGTGGAGGCGGAGGAGACGAAGCTCCGGGCCAAGCAGGCCAAGGCGGCCGCCGCAAACCCCGTGACCAACACCACTTAAAAGCTGGACGATCTCCAAGCCGGCAGGGGTCGGATTCCCTCACCGATGTTGCTACAGTCTCGGCAAAAGGGTGGAACTTAGTGTCGGTTCTCACTTCGAGCGCAAGAGAGAACCGACACCAATTTGCCGCCGGGACCGCCGCACGCGACGAGCCTGCCTGCGACCGGCCGGTCGCCGCCGAACCCCGCCGCACAGCCGATTGCCAACGCGCCGCCAGTCCTGTCTTCTCCTCGCCCTGCTCGGGCGGAGATCAATGGAACCCCTACTCGACGATCGCCTGCATGACGGCCGTCTCGAAGTCCCCGTGGGTGCCGCGAACGACTGGCCCGGCCGGCGACTGCACCAGGAAGACCGCGACCAGGTGCGCCTTGGGATCGACCCAGAAGTGGGTGCCGAACGCCCCGTCCCAGCCGTAGCTGCCCTCGGAGCGGAACGTCCCCGCTCGCACCGGATCCACCACGACCTCGACGGTGAGGCCGAAGCCCATCCCCGTCGGCCTGCCGAGTTGTCCGCCGAACATCTCGCCGACCTGGTTGGACGACAGCAGTTCCACCGCCCGGGGACTGAGGAGTCGCTTGCCGTCCAGCTCGCCGCCGTTGGCCAGCATCTGGGCGAAGCGGAAGTAGTCCTCGGCGGTCGAGATGAGCCCCCCGGCACCCGAGAAGTAGCCCTTCGGGAAGCGGAGAAACGGCGGCAGCTTCTCCAATTTGTCCCCGATGCCCCGGTAAATGGAGGCCAGCCGAGTGTTGCGGTCGTCCGTCTGGTGAAGGAAGGAGGTGTCTTTCATGCCGAGCGGCTCAAAGACCCGCTCGCGCAGGAACTCGTCGTATGGCCGCCCGGAAACGACTTCCACCACGCGCGACAGCGTGTCGATGCCGGCGAGGCCGCTGTAACTCCAGCGCGACCCCGGCTGGAAATCGAGCGGCACCTTCGCCAGGCGCTGGACGTAGTCGGCGAGCGTGTCCTCCCCACCCGGCCGCAGGGCCTCGGGAGGGGCTTTCCGAGTGCCGGGCCCGCCGCTGCCCAGGCCGGACGTGTGCGTCAGCAGGTCCCGTATCGTGATCGGCCGCTCGGCGGGGACGAGTTCGACCTTCCCGTCTCGCTCCACCGCAACCTGGAGCTCCTTGAACTCGGGGATGAACTTCGAGACCGGGTCCGAGAGGCGGACCTTGCCCTCCTCGACCAGCATCATCACGGCGACACCCGTCACCGGCTTCGTCGAGGAGGCCATGCGGAAGAGCGTGTCTTTGGCCATCGGCCGTTTCCCCTCGACGTCCCTCAGGCCGTAGGCCTCGAAGTGGACGACCCGCCCCCGGCGGGCGACCAGTGTGACGGCCCCCGCGATCCTGTGCTCATCGATGTGGCGCCGCACCACGTCGTCGATCCGCCGCAGTCGTTCGGATGAGACGCCAACGCCCTCCGGCTTGTCCTTCTCGCCCCCCTTGCCCCGGGCGACCCGCTTCTGCCGGAGCAGCCACTCGAACACCTTCGGGTCGTCGTAGGTCTGCGTCCAGGAGTCGTGCCCGGCCTCCGGGTACACCTTCAGCTCGACGTCCTTGGCGCCGGCGTCCTTGAGCGCCTTGAGCATCGCCTCGGCCGTCTCCGGCCGGACGAACGGGTCCTTGCCCCCCTGGAAGATGCGGATGGGCAGGTCCTTCAGCTTCCTGGCGTCGGCCGGGTTGCCGGCGCCGCAGATGGGGACGAGGGCGGCGAACCGGTCCGGCCGGGAGGCGGCCAGCGACCAGGTGCCCATGCCGCCCATGCTGAGACCCGTCACGTAGACGCGGTCCTTGTCCACCTTGTAGTTGGCGGTAATCTCATCGAGCAAGGCGTTCAGGGTCTGCGGCTCCCACCAGAACCGCGGGGACTGCGGCGAGACCACGAGGAACGGGAGGTCTTTGCCGGCCGCGATCAGCTTCGGCGGCCCGTTGGCCTTGACCTTCTCGAGGTCGGTGCCGATCTCGCCGGCGCCGTGCAAGAAGAGCACGAGCGGCCACTCTTTATCGCCCTTTTCGTAGCCCTTGGGCAGGTAGAGCAGGTAATCCAGCCCGACCTTGACCTTGACCTCCTTCTCGAAGTGCTTCGGCACCTGCTTGCCGGCCGGCTCCTTGTCCTGCGCCGCCGCCGGCACGCTCAGGCCGACCAGCGCCACCCACGCCAACACCCATCGATTCATCGCACACCCCCTGTCTGATCAAGCCTATTCACTCGCCACTTCGGCCCTCTCGACCCCGTCGTCCGTGCCACCCATCGCCCGCGTCACGCTTCCAAGCAGCCCGAGCAGGGTCTCCGCCTCGCCCGGCCCGAGCGCGGTCACCAGCTCCTCGCGGACCGGCTCGCCGGCCGCCCAGAGCGACTCGTACGCCCGCCGCCCCTTCGCCGTCAGGGTCACCGTCCGGGCGCGGGCGTCGGTGCGATGCCGGCGCCGGGCAATGAGACCCCGGCTCTCGAGCAGGAGAAGCATGGCGCGGACGGTGTTCGGGTCGGACGTGGTGCGGCGGGCAAGGTCCCGCTGGGTGACCGCGTCCCCGCGCGCCAGGGCGGCCAGGAGGACGAACTGGTCGGCGGTCACCCCGTGCCGCGCGAGGGCGGCGTCGGTCCGGCGGTGCATCGCCAGGTACGCGGCCCGGAGGGCCATCGCAAGATCGTGTCCGGTCGTCATGTGAAGCGGGGAGTTCGTACGTTTACGCGCGATCCGCACCGGAGAGTCTATTGGCGGGACGTCGAGAGGTCTACGGAAAAAAGGAGGAAGCGACACGCAGCCAGGAGGATGCCGAACGGTTTAGCGCGGTTGCGGCCGCTCCCAGGCGGCGTCGTAATCGAGTGAGAAGATCTTTTGAATACGCTCCGCCCGCCCGCCGCTCTCGTCGCCGAGCACTTCCAGTGCCTGCCGGATCTTCGCCAGCCGCGGGTCGTCCGCCACGCCAGCGGCGCCGGTGCCGCGGCTGATGCGGTCGAGGACCGCCGCCAGGTCGAGCAGCCGGGCACGCGCGTCCAGGAAGTACGAATCCAGGGCCTTGTTCGCAGCCAGGGGCGTGGGTGTCATGACGTCCTCCTTCACCGAACTGCTTCGACAGCGGAACCCGCGGGCGCCAGGGTGAGGCGCCCTTCATCGACCTCCAGGGCCTCGACCTCGACGTTTACCTTGTCGCCGACGCTCGCCTCTCTTCCCAGGGACCGCTTCGGGAGGTCGCCCCAGGCACCGTTAGGCAGCCTTATCGTCAAATCCTCGCCGGCCGCGAAGGTGACCGTCCCTTCCAGAACCTCGCCGGGTGGGAGGCGAGAGAGTTCCCGATACGGGTTGTCCTCCTGGTGGAGACGGCGGACCGAGGCGACGATCTGTCTTTTCTTGTAGTTGTAGCGGAGCACGAGCACTTTGAGCCGATCACCAACCCGAACGACGTCCCGAAGGTTCTTCACCGGGCGCCAGGAGAACTCTGGGATGAGGACGATAACCTCCTCGCCGTCGTGACGGAGGAAGACGCCGTAGTGCTCGACATGGGTAACAACTGCCTCGATCACGAAACCGATCTCAACCATCCCGCCCGCCTTTCGCTTGCTTGGCTTGCCGTTAGCCGCTGCCGTCCCCCTACGGCGGTGGGGGGTGGTAATGGTTGGGAGTCCCCTGCTGGATGGCAGCGTTAAAGTCCGCCAGTCCACCAGGAGGCACATGCCAGGACTGACCCGGGGGATAGTAACGATCCGCCAGGATAACCCCTTGGATTACCAGTGCCTCGAATAGTGGCCTGGGAATGTGGAGTTCTTGTATACCGCAGCCGTAGGAGAAAGCGAAGGCGTGTGCAATCTGCCTTTCGGTTGCGAAGTAGGGACCATTCCCCGGATAATCAACGGCCGCATAGCCGTTGACGACTTCACCGGCCGGGTCACGACAGTTAGGGGGAACTCCTCGCCACAGCGTAACCTCATCCTGGGGGGACATCCTAGCCTCCCTGCTTCGGTAGTCCCCCTGCGTCTGCCCTGTTCGCTAGGCGTCGGGTGCGCCCTGGTACAGTCGGCGGCTTTCCAGGCTGACCAGGTCGTTCAAGCTGCCCGAGCGGAAGCCCTCCAGGTCGAGCGTAACGTAGCGGAAGCCCAGTTCCTTGAAGCGCCGCGCCAGCGCCTCGCGCACCGCCGGCTCGGCCAGCCGGGCGAGCCCATCCGCCGGCACCTCGATGCGCGCCAGCTCCCCCTCATGGAGGCGCACCCGGCAGTCGCGGTAGCCGAGCGCCCGCAGGTACGCCTCGGCGGCCTCAACGCGGGCCGTCCGCTCGTGCGTCACCGAGACGCCAGGGGCCAGCCGGCTCGACAGGCACGGCGAGGCCGGCTTGTCCCACGTCGGCAGGTCCCAGGCGCGGGCCAGTGCCCGCACGTCGGCCTTGGTGAAGCCGGCCTCCTGCAGCGGATGGCGCACCTGGTGCTCGGCCGCCGCCTTCAGCCCCGGCCGGTAATCGCCGCGGTCGTCCAGGTTGGCCCCGCTGCAGATGACCGAGACGCCCAGCTCGGGCAGCAGCGCCTCGAGGCGCGCGTACAGCTCGCTCTTGCAGTAGTAGCAGCGGGTGCCGTCGTTGCGGACGTAATCGGGGTCGTTGAACTCTTCGGTCGAGACGACCTCGTGCCGGATGCCGATGTGCCGGGCGAGGCGGCGGGCGTCCTCAATCTCCGCGCGCGGGACGCTGGGACTGTCGGCGGTGACGGCGACGGCGCGGCCGCCGAGGGCCAGGGCCGCCGCCTGGGCGACGACGGTGCTGTCGATACCGCCGCTGAACGCGACCGCGGCGCCGCCGAGCCCGCGCAGCACCTCCAACAGCCGGTCGCGCTTGGCCTTCCGCTCGGGGCTCAGGAGTGTGGTCTCGGCGGTTGACACGGGGACGGTCTCCCCACGGGGCGGGCTCTACTCCCCATCATAAGGAAAGGGAACGACCTTCTCAAGCGCCGAGCCAGCCATCAACGACGAACGCCGCGCGGGGCGCCGCCGGCGGCACCCCGCGCGGCCGAGGCTTGAGCGACGATTACGGCGCCTCATCGACGTCCTCGTCTTCGTCCTCGTCTTCGTCCTCGTCCAGGTCGTCGTCCTCGTCGAAGTCCTCGTCGTCGAAGTCCTCCTCGTCCTCGTCGAAGTCCTCGTCGTCGAAGTCGTCGTCGTCGAGGTCGTCGAGGTCGTCGTCGTCGAGGTCGTCGTCGTCGTCGAGGTCGTCATCGTCCTCGAGGTCGTCGTCGTCCTCATCCTCTTCGTCGTCGAGGTCCGCGTCCTCGTCCTCGTCGCGGGCGACGGGCGTGACAATTTCCTCGATGCCGCTGCCCGGCGACAGCTCCTCGAGGGCCTCCGGCTCCGCGTGCGGCCGAGTGGGGACTAATAGTGTACCACCGAACATCAGTGTGCCCTCAATCACGGGTACGGAAAGAAGATGGGGGGGATGCTCTTCCGCCATGCCCCCGTTGTTATCGGCCACCCAGGGCAGAATCATTGCAGCGCTTCACTTTTCCCGTCGGGTCGATTGCCCATCCGCCCCAGCGGGAAGGTATGGCACTGTACTTCCAACGCGGCGGTTGTCAACCCGGTTTTCGTGAAATCCGCCGGCCCCGCCCCGCCCCTCGCCGGGGCGGACCGAGATGCGTCCGATGACCCCCTCTTGGGGTGGATAGCACTCTCTTGCTAGTAAAGTCTGCCTGGCTTGTCAAGCGACCCCGGACCCTTTCTGCGCCGGCGGGGTAAATCGCCGCAAGTTCCTGTCCGCTCATGACCTGGGGCGGCGGCGCCGGGAACGAAAAAGCCCACGCGCCGCCGCCTTTTGGCCTGGGACGTCCGGGAGGATTTCAGGCGGGCAACCCCAGCGCCCGTCGCTTGTCGGCGATGAATTTGACGTGGTGCGTGAGATGATTTGTCGCCCCCGTAAGGAGGTCTTCGAGGGTCCGTGGCCCGCGCTCGTTGTGGACGCCGACGCGGCCCAGCGCCTCGGGCGGCAGCGTCCGCAGGATGCGGGCCATCTGCGAGCGCGTCTGCTCGATGATGGCCAACTCCTCGTCGAGGTTGCGCTCGTGGTAGGCGAGGGCGGCGGCGAAGCGCTTTTCGTCGGCACCCAGGAGCTGCGGCCGCTCCTCGGCGAGGACGCGCTTCATGCGCTCGGCGATGATGGGGTCGAAGTCGGCAAGGTGGCAGACGACTTCGAGGGTACTCCACTTGCCGGCGACCGGCCGGGCCAGGAGCTGCTCGCGGCTCAGGCCGGCCACGGCCTGGCGCAGGGTGCGGGGTCCGGCGAGGTAATTGTCGATCAGCTCGGCGAGGGAGGACATGGTGAGACTCCTGGTGCGGGCGAGCGGCGCCGTCAACGCTCGACGGCCTGGAGGAAATCTTGCAGCAAGTTACTCGTGACGGCCAGACCAAACTCGTTTAGCCGCCGCCCTTGGGGCGGCGCTCTCAGCGCGCCGCCCCGAGGGCGGCGGCTAAACGTGCTCCTGGTCACCCCGCCCGGCGCTCCGCCCGCTCGCGCAGGTGGGCGAGTTGCTGCCGCCGCTGCGCCTCGGGGGCGTAGGGGTCGAAGGCCGGGCCGCAGTCGAGCAGACGCTGCACCACCGCGAACGCTTGCCGCCGCAGTTCCACGTCACGCCGCTCCATCGCCTCCAGCAGCGCCGGCACCACCGCCCGGCCGCGCTGCAACAGGTCGTTGGCCGCCGCGACGTGGTTGGGGCCCTTCAGCGCCTCGATCAGCCGATGCACCTTCTCTTGTTCCAAAACCAGCTGCATCGTCGCCGCCGGGAGCGCCGCCGGACCGGCCGCCGGGGCCGGCTCGTCCCGGTGCGGCGGCAGCGGCGCGGGAGAATGGGGGAGACCGCCGAAGCCGTCGTCGATGAAACTGGTGCCGAGGTACTCGTTGATCGCGATGGGGTCGTGGATGATCTGCTGCGGGGTGCCGTGCGTCCTTACCCGGCCGTCCTTGATCAGGTAGCTGCGGTCGGTGATCTTCAATGTCTCGCGCACGTTGTGGTCGGTCACCAGGATGGCGATGCCCTGCGCCGCCAGGTCGCGGACGATCTGGCGGATGTCGCTGATCGTAATGGGGTCGATGCCGGTGAACGGCTCGTCGAGCAGGATCAACAGCGGCTCGCACACCAGGCAGCGGGCGATCTCCAGGCGGCGCCGCTCGCCGCCGGACAGGCGCGTGGCGCTGTTCTTGCGCACCCGATTGAGGCCGAACTGCTCCAGCACCGCGTTGGTCCGCTCCCAGCGCTCGCTGCGGCGGAGGCTGCGGCCGAGGCTGCGGCAGACCGGCAGGGCCTCCAAGATGGCGAGGATGTTCTGTTCGACTGTCAACTTGCGGAAGACGCTGCTCTCTTGCGCCAGGTAGCCCATGCCCCGGCGGGCGCGCTTGTACATCGGCAGGGGAGTGACGTCGTGGCCGTCGAAGACGACGACGCCGGCGTTGGGCACGATTTGCCCGGTGGTCATGCGGAAGCTGGTGGTCTTGCCGGCGCCGTTGGGCCCGAGCAGGCCGACGACCTCGCCCTTGTTGACCTCGTAGTTGACGCCGTCCACGACCTTGCGCCGGCCGTAGAACTTCACCAGCCCTCTCACTTCCAGGATGGGCATGACGATCCTCCGTGACCAGACCCCGAACAGGCGCGGCAGGTCCGCGGGCGGCGTGATAACCCATTCCGGGGAGGTGGGCAAGGTCAAGAAATGTCGCTTGCGGCTTCGCACCTTGCGAAGCCGCAAGCGGGCGGGGTGCTCAAAGGCGCGACACCAGCGCCTTTTTGAGGTCGTCGTCGATGTTCTTCTTGCCGAGGTAGATCTCCCAGATCGCCTTGGAGAAGTCGCTGTTCTCGATCGTCACCTGTTTTTTGTCAACCACGTTGCACTCGAGCCCCTTCTTGGGGATGTTCGTGAGGTAGATGTGGTCGCCCTTCTTCAGCTCCAGGCCCTTCATCGTCTCGGCCATCTTCTTCAGTTCGTCGGGAAAGGCGTCGTCGCCGCGGCCCTTGTGGATCGCCTTCTCGACCGCCTCGGCCATCTCCTTGCCTTCCACGTCGCGTTCCATGACCAGGTGGAGCTGCTTGGGGCAATCGGCGGCGGCCAGGTCCTCGGCCGAGCCCACGCCGGCGCCGGCCTCGACGTAGCTGCCGATGGTGTAGACCTTGAAGATGACCCGCTTGCGCAGGGCGGCGCCGGTCAGGTCCATTTTGACCGCCTTGTCGGCGACGGTGATCTCGATCTTCGTCTCATACGTGGTGCTGCTGCCGTCCACGCCGACCGCCTCGCCGAGGGCCGCCGTACCGCACAGCACCGCCACAGCGGCCCCCAGCAGGAGCCGCGACAGGGTCTTCATTTTTCCTTCCTCCTGAACAATCGGGCCGTCGTGCCGGCCCTCCCGGGGCAGGCCCTCGGGTCGAAATGCCCTACATGCCCGAAGCCGTACATTTTGTCAAGCCGGGCTTCGCGGCCTCGCCCCACCGGGCCACTTTACGAACCCGGACCGGACGAGGACACGGCAACCCGGAGGTCGGACCGGCGAAAGGTCAAGAAGGAAGTGGCGGGAGAATCGTTCTGTGCTTTCCGAAGAAATCAGTTTCTTCGTCAGCTGCGCGCTGGTAGAAAGAAAGCGAGCCGGCACCGCCCCAATGTCCCAGCCGGGCGGTGCCGGTGCTGACATCCCCGAGATGTCGATGTCAACCATACCCTGCCTCGGGCTACTGGTCAAGAGTTCACTCGACCATTTTTCCGAGAGGGGCCGCGGGGCGGCGCTACAATCGCTACGCTTTGCGGAGCTTGAGGCGCCCGCCGTGGGGCCAACCCCACGGCGGGCGGCCGCTCATTCCTCGTCTCGCCGGAAGGACCCGTCGCCGTGGAAGGGTTGTTTTCCCGCCCCGTCTTCGCCGGCTTCGGGCCGGACGGCCTCGACCCCACCTCCCCGCCGTCTCCGCTGCATCGCGCGATGGGACGCCGCCCAGGTGTGCTGCGCGCCGCCGTCCGGGCGGAGTGCTCCCGCCGGCCGGGGGTGTACGGCATGCTGGACGAGACCGGCCGGCTGATTTACGTCGGCAAGGCCAAGTCGCTGCGGGCGCGCCTGCTCAGCTACTTCCGCCCCAACAGCCGCGACGACAAGGCGGGGCGCATCCTCCAGCACACGCGCACCCTCGTCTGGGAAATCGTCCCCAGCGAGTTCGCGGCCCTGCTGCGCGAGCTGGAATTGATCCGCCGCTGGCGGCCGCGCTTCAACGTGCAGGGGCAACCGCAGCGCCGGCGACACACCTACGTCTGCGTGGGGCGCCGGCCGGCGCCTTACGTTTTCCTGTCGAGCCGGCCGGCGGCGCACGTCCTCGCCTGCTTCGGCCCGGTCCCCGGCGACGAGCGCGCCCGCGAGGCCGTGCGCCGGCTCAACGACGGCTTCGCCCTGCGCGACTGCCCGCAGAAGCAGGAGATGATCTTCGCCGACCAGGGCGAACTGTTCCCCGAGGCGCGCGCCGCCGGCTGCCTCCGCCACGAGATCGGCACCTGCCTCGGCCCCTGCGCCGCCGCCTGCACCCAGGCGGCGTACGCCCGGCGCGTCGGCGAAGCCCGCGCCTTCCTCGAAGGGACCGACGGGGCGCTGCTCGCCGCCCTGGAGCGCGACATGACCGCGGCGTCGGCGGCGCTGGCCTTCGAGCGTGCCGCGGCCCTCCGCGACCGCTTACAGGCGCTGCAATGGCTGGGCGGGCACCTGGCACGGCTGCGACAACTGCGCCAGGGACAATCGTTCGTCTACCCGGTACGCGGCCCCGAAGGCGGAGAGGTGTGGTATTTGATTCACCAGGGGCGCGTCAGCGCGTCCCGGCCGGCCCCGTCCCCGGAGACGGCCCCCCGAACGGCGGCGCTGATCGAGGCGCTGTACCGCCGCCGCTTCCCGCCGGGGGCGGCCCTGGCGGGGAACGAGGTCGATGGCGTCCTGCTGGTGGCCGCCTGGTTTCGCAAGTACCCGCAGGAGCGGGCGCGCGTGCTGGCGCCCGAACAGGCGCGGGCGCTATGCGCGCCCTCCCACCCGGCGGCACGACCCGCCCAGACAACAGCCTAGATGACAGTGTGGCGCAATGACTTCGCCGCTTGCGGCTTCGCAATCGTTCCTGCGAAGCCGCAAGCGGCCAGAGGGTTCCCGTCGCGGCCTGTCGCTACCATCAGAACGACAACTCCAGGCCGAAGCTGATCCCCTGGGCCCAGAAATCCGACTGGGCATGGAGCGGGGCCGGGCGAGTTCCCGTCGCCCCTGGGATGAACTGCTGGAGCGTAGGCACCGTGGTCCGGTCCACCACCCGATCGATTTGATTCCCCGGCCGAACCACGTCGGTCCAGTACAGGAACGTGTAGCCGACCGTCGCTCGTGCGTAGGACGTCAGCTGAATCCCGAGGTTGAGACCCACTTCCGGCACGACCGAAAAGGAATCGTAGGTCCGCCGCCCCATGTTGCTGGGCAGGGCCAGCACGCCGCCGGCGGCCGTCACCGGCGCCTGGCCGGGGGAGAACAGCGTCGAGTTGCCGTTCACGTCGATCCGCTGCGAGGTGTCACCCAGGGCCACCTTGGCCGTCAGGCCGGCGCTGAACCGGTCGCCCAGGTACTCCAGGCGGGCCCCGACCTGGCCGCCGTAAAACTGGTTCTGCGTCGTGAACCGGTTCAGGGCCGCGACGCTCTGGCCGAGGCCGATCGGCCCTCCCAGGAAGCCGGGGTCCAGGGGCTGGCCGATCGGAGTGAAGTCCTCCCCCACGCTCAACGATTCCTTCAGCGACAGGTAGCGAAAGCCGGCCAGGGCCGTCGCCCGCAACGCATCCCGGCGCAGGACCAGCGAGGACAGGTTGGCTTCCGCGCCCCACAGCCGGGTCGTGGTCTCGGCAAAAACGCTGCCCTGCAACCCCCCGAACACGTTCGCCGAATCATCGGCGAAGGACGTGGCAACGCTCGTCTCCCGGCCGGTCACGGAGTCGATGACGGGGATGGCCAGGAACGGGACACCGGCGGCGTTCGAGGCCGCCGCGAAGAAGCGCGACCGTTGTTCCAGAACGAAACCGCCTCCCTCGACGGCCAGGGTGCGGTCCTCGGTCAGGTCGATGCCTCCCTGAAGACGCAGGCCGGAAAAGGTGCCCAGCGAGAGGTTTTGGCCGCCGAACAGGACTGCCGTCCCCGGCGAGGACAAGGCGGCCGGCGTCGGGCTCACGCCCGGGACAAAGGTGTCCGGGTTGAACGGGCCGATGGTGACCAGGGGCGCGGGCAGTGGGGCTTTGCGGACCCACCACAGCATGTAATCGCCGCCCAGCCAGACACGCGAGGGGGCCGGCTCCGGGCAGACATCCAGGCAAGCCGAACACGCCGAAGCGGCCGGACACGCAGACTCAACGGGGCCACTGTCGGGCACAGGCGCCTGGGCTCGAAGGGCGCCGGTGATCAGTAAGGTACACGCCAGGGCCACCGGAAATCCGTTTCGCATGAACCACCCCGCTGGGGAAAGCCGGACACATCCTTGGTTCGGCTGACTCTGATTCCATCATCGGCTTCCCGCAGACGGCCCTGCGAGTCCGCGGCGAGAAAGCGACATCCCATGGTAGCCGGGGAGGGCCGGTCATGCCGTGTACACCGAAGAAGAGGGGGCGACAGTCCGCTGCGGCTGTTCTCAACCGAACGCCCGCCCCCGGCGCAGCGGCGGCGGTGGCGGCGTGGCCTTGACGGTGGCCTTGACGGTGGCCTTGATTGCCGGATCGGTCAGCGAGTCGATCTCGATCGTGACCGTCCCCGTCGCGAAGGCCGCCAGATCGGTCTCCAGCAGGAGGGCGCCGGTGGACAGGCCCGGCAGCCGGAAGGTCGGGATCGTGTTCGTCGGCAGGCCGTCCAGCCCCATCAGCTGGGCCTTGACCGGGCCGCTGGTCCCCGTGATGGTCGCCGTGTAGGCGTCCTCGCTGTTGCCCGTGTTGTTGACCAGCAGCAGGAAGTTCGACGTACCCGGCACCGGGATGACCTGCACGCCCGGACTAAGCTGCGCCGTCATCCCCATCGTTGCGGGGACCGTGATCGGTGCCGTGGCACTGACCTCGACCGCCGGGTTCCCCTCGGACTTGGCAGACGCGACCAGGGGCAGCGCCCCCGACACGGCGAAGGTGATCGCTCCGGTGGTGATCGTCACTGTTGTCGAGGCACCCGGGGCGAGCGTCACCTTGGTCAGTGCGAGTTTCGACACCAGCGCTCCTGGTCCGCCCAGGGATAGGTCGAAGGTGTCCTTGGCCGTGCTCGTGTTGGTCACCTTCAGGGAGAAGGTGCTGCCGGGCGCCCCGCTCGTTGAGGTCAGCGTGACCGCCACGCCCTGCGAGACCACTTTCAAGGTGCCGGACGCGGAGGCCGTGACGGACGATTGGGTCGTGGAGGTGGCCGTCACCTGGAACGCGTAAGGGCCGGGCTTCGTGCCGGCTGCGGGGGTCAGCGTCAGGGTGATGTCGCGGAAGTTGCTTGTGCCGGGCGGCACCGTGATGGTCGATGTCGAAAAGCTCGCGTTGACACCCGTCGGCAGGCCCGTCACGCCCAGGTTGTAGGTATCGGTCAGGTTGCCCCTGTTGGTCACGGTGACGGTATAGGTGGCCGAGGTGCCCTGTCCGGCCGTGGCTTGCGCCGGGCGGAGGGCCAACTGGACGCCCGGTAAAGCCACCGTGGGCGCCACGGTGAGCTGGCCTTCGACGGAATCGCTGGCGCCGGCGGCGGTCTGGGTATCGACCTCGAAGACGTCGGTGCCGGGGATAGCACCGGCGGGGACGGTCACCTGCAAGGGCACATCGACCGTCTGGCCGGCCGGCACCAGAACGCTGCCGGCCAAGCGGGTCGTGAACCCGGTCAACCCGGCCACGCTGAGACTGTAGGTCTCGTCGGTCGGCAGCGGGTTGGTCAGCACCACGGTGTAGTTGGCCATCGTGTTGCGGTCCGTGGTCTGCGTGGGCGGGGTCAGGCTGATGATGTGCTCGGCCGCCACGGTGAGCGGCGGCAAGGTGATCGTGCTGGTCAGTTGCTGGCCGCTGTTGGTCGTGGTCGTCACGGCGACGTTGGTGCCGGTGCTGATCTGGCGCACTTCGCCGGGGGCCATGTTGCTGACCGTGCCGGTGAGTTGGAACAGACTGGGGACGCTGCTGCTCAGGACTCCCCCGGACCAGACCACCTGGGATGAGGACGATGACGTGGCAGCCGGGTTGATGCTGGTGGGATCGACGGTATAGCCGCTCGCCGGCAGGTTGTCGGTTACCACCGCCGAGACGGCGGAGCCGCCGAGGTTGTCGATCCCCGTGGTGCCGATCGGCCGCCAGTTCTGCGACTCGTTGCCCAGCTGTGCCAGGTCGAAGCCTCCCGTCGTCAAGACGTGCCCCGTGTCGAGCAGGGTCGGCTGCGCCACGCCGTTGAGCGTAATGTTCACCCGCGCGGCGTGGGCCGTCTCCCCGTCGGGATACCCCGGCGGGCTGGTCGTGTCGTCGTAGTCGCTCGTGTCGAAATTATTTGGGGTCGTCTCGGACAAAACCAGATTGTCGCCGGCCGGGACCACGTTGCTTCCCCAAAGGTCCAAATTGACTCCGTTCGAGAGCGTGACGGAAACATCGTTTACGGTGATGGGCGCGGTACCGTTGTTGATGATGAGGATGGCGCCGCCATCGACGTTGGAAGCATCATCGCCGACGAACACCGTGTTGGGCGCGCCGTCCCAGGGGTTGGGGAAAAAGCCATTGGCGCGCAGTCCGTCCGCATAGCCGACTTCCACGGTGATCGGCGGCGTGACGCTTCCCCCGCTACCTCCGCCACCGCTGCTGCCGGACTGGTTGTTGACGCTGATGGTGGTCGATACCGTCGAAGTTCCCGGCGGCACGATGGTCGGACTGGCGGCGGCCGAGGCCGTCACGGTCTGGCCCACGCCGAAGACGGCCTGCGACGAGTGGCCGGGCAGCGGAGTGCCGTCTGGGGTCAGCAGCGAAACCTCCAGGCTGTACACACCATTCGCCAGCCCAGTCGTCGGCACTTGACCCAGGTCCACCGTGACGTCGTTGGTGCCCGGCACCAGCGTCACCGGCACCAGCGGCAGCGTGCTGAGCACGTTGCCTGACGCATCGAGGATTTGGAGCTGCGCCTGCTCGCTGCGGTCCACGTTGGCGGTGTTGAAGACCTGGGCCGTCACCGCCACCGGGTCGCCGGGGTTGACCTGCTGCGGGTTGGCCGTCACGCTGATGACGTCGGCGATGGCCGGGTGGATCGTCACGACCGCCGTGGCCGTCTGCTGCGCCACCGAGGCCGCCGCCGTCACCGCCAGCGCGAACACCACGTTGACCTCCTGCGTCTGGGTCAGCGTCAGGTTCACCGTCTGCGTCGCACCGACGGCCAGGGTCACCTGCGTCTGCGCGAACTGGGCCGAGACGCCGGTGGGCACGTTGGCGGCGCTCAGCGTCAGGGTCACGGGGTCGGGGCCGGTGTTGGTGAGCTGCACCGGGAAGACCTGGCTCTGGCCCGTCCCCAGATCGACTTCGCTGGGGGTCATGCTGAGGGTGAACTGCTCGGTCGCCTCGACCGTCAGGATGCCGGTCAGGTTGTTGAAGAAGGTCGGCAGGGCGAGGAGCAAGCCGCTGACATTGCCGGCGTTGGCGTCGTTTTGGAGCGTCTGTAGCTGGGGCACCAACGCCGTCAGGTTCGGGTCGCCGTTGACGTTGAGCAGCGTGCTGACGTTGCCCAGCTCGAACTGCACATCGCTCAGCACCGTGCCGTTGGTAGGAGAGGCCTGCAGCTGGACGATGAAAGATTGCAGCTCGGTCAGGGTCTGGGACAGTTGGAGGTCGTTGCTGTCGCTGGCGAGCGCGCCGGCGGCGGTTGCCGCCTGCGACAGCGCGACGACCTGCACCGAGACCACCTGCACATCGACCTCGGTGGTAGCGGTTTGCGGGTTGGCGACAGGGCCGTAGGTCGCCGTGAAGGTGGTCGCCAGCGTGCTGTTCAGCGCCGCATTCGCCGCGGGGGTACACGTGACCGTGACCGTCTTCGTCTGGCCGACGGCGAGGCTGACAGGCGTGAATTGGCTGATAGTCAGGCCCGCCGCGGCGGTGTCGGTCAGCGTCACCGTCTCCGGCACGTTGCCGACGTCTTGCAGCGTGAGCGTGGCCGTCGTCGCCACGCCGGGTGAGCTGGTTACCCCTGCCGGATTGCTGGACAGAGTCACCCCGTCCACGGTGGGCATGTCGAACGATTCGGTCACCTTCTTCGTGATCGTGGTGGGATTGGTGGTGCTGGTCGCGGTAACATCGAACGACAGCGGCGTCCCGGGCGGCAGAAGCGATGTGCCGGTCGGTTGCAGATAGAGGCCGACGATACCGGTCTGGCCGGCCGGGACGGTGACGCTGGTGCCGCTGTCCAGGAGCGTGAAGCCGGCCGGGATGTTGGCGAACGTCAGGTTGTAGGTATCCGCGGCCGGGCCGTCGTTGTGGATGACCGCCTGGAACGCGGTCGGCACCTGGGCATTGCCGAACGGCACGGTCAGCAGCGGGTCCGGCTGCACGGTGAAAGTCATGCCAGCCACAGTCGGGGTGATGGTCACGTTGACCGTGGTCTGCGCCACCAGATTCGGATCGGTCGTCGATTGCGCGACAACCTGGATCGGGTAAGTTCCGCTTTGGAGCCCCGCAGCCGGCGTCACTGTCACGTTGTTGTTGCTGTCGATGCTCACCGTCCAGCCGGCCGGCGCCTGCGCGACAAGCGTATACGAATCGGCGAAGCTGGTGTTGACGTTGACCTGGAAGGTCTTGGGTGTGTTCTGATCGGTGGTGAGCGTGTTCGGAGTGGCCGACACCGTCAGCACGTTGGCCGTGTTGCCTTTGAGCGTGACATGGTCGAGATTGCTGCCGCCGCCGGAAGTCACGCTGATGCTGCCTGTGTAGCCGTCTAATGTTACACCGCTGCTGGGATCAACCGGCTTGCCGCCGACCGTGAGGGCCCCTGACCCCGCGCCGAGGTCAATGGTATCGCTTGTGGCGGTGATGGCGACGGACCCGCTGAAGTTGGGCGACGTGGTCAGGCCGCTGCCGCTCAAGGTCGCCGCACTGGTGGTGATCGTGTAAGTGCCGGCCGGCAGCACCTTGCCGTTGAGGGTGAGCGAATCGGTTGTCAGCGTGATCGTCACCTGGCCGGTGATGGAGGCGGCATAGTTGGTCCAGTTGCCGCTGACGCCGAGACTGCTTTCCGCAGGACCGTAGAATGCGAGGCTGCCGTTTCCCGTCACGCTGAAATTGTCGCTGCCGGAAATCCCGGCCTGGACCGGATTGCCTGATTCCGCCAATGCCACAGTGCCGCTGCCGACAATGGCGGCCCCGCTTTGTACCGTCGCCACACTCGCGGAGAGGGAACCGACGACGAAAGAACTGGCGGCACTATTGCTCCACGAGGTTTGCAGGTTTCCCGTTGCGGCGACCGAATTTGTCTGTGCGTTTCCGTTGACCGTCCCAGCCGTCCGATTCGCGGCGACCGTTGCGGTTTCACTGATCAGATTGTGAGAGCTTAATCCGACCGTGTTATTGAAGAGTGACGTCAGCACCGGGGGATCATTATCCAGAAATAATTTCGCCCATTGCGCAAACAACGCATTTAGGGTATTAGTGAATGCTGTAAGGAAAGCCTCGGATTCTTTGAATTCTCGGCTAATCGCCTCAAACTCCTGGACTTCCTTCTCGACTGTAGCGATAACCCTCGCTTTGGCAAAATTTCTTTGAATTCCCTTCTTATTTTGTGGTACGCTGAACTTGCTCACTAAGAAAGTGAAGATCTCGGTCGCTTTTACTGTTCCATTGATACGATCCAGGAGATCCTTCTGCGCGTTACCGGCCGATGCTGCTACCCCCGGGGGTGCGCCAGCAAAAGCGAAGTCGATCAGGGATTGATGAGCGCCGTCCTCGCCGACGCCAATCGTGTCCCCCGTCTGCAAGTTGATCTGATACCACGCGTTTGTCGGTGCGCCGCCAATCATGACATCCTGAGTGGGCACAATCACCAACAACCCCGCTTGCAGGGCCGTGGTGATACGGGCCTTGGCAACTGCGTCGATGTTGAGCTGGTCTACCAGGCTCGGTTCGCTGGGATCGAGCGCGACCAGGGGAATGCCCTGTGCAGCGGCAGCGTCGAACGCGGTCGAGGTGCTGACCTGGGCCTGCACCTGAATGCCGCTGGACGCATCCGGCTGCGGAAAGAGGTTCGTCTCCAGCACGTTTTCCTGGATCCCTCGCGCACCTTCAAAGGGAATCAACACGGAGGTCGTCTGCCCCGGATAGACAACGGTCTGAAGGGAGTCGTCGAGCAGGTTGCATTCAAAGGACAGCACCGGCGTGGAGTTCTGCTCCGTCACGTTGGCAGATATGACCGCGATCCGCGGACGGGCGGAATACATCTTGATCTCCGCCGCGGCCGCGAGGCTGTCCTCATAGAGATCGGAAGTCGCCACGAAGTCTGCCAGGTAGGCTTGCGTTTGGCCGACCAGGACATTGCGAAGAAGCCCAGCTGCATCCGTCAAATCGTTGGCCGCGACGGCGTTGCCGACGAGGTTGTACGAGTTCTCCAGACTGTCCTCAGCCCTGATGGCCGCTGCCTCGTCCTGCAAGCCCGGCAGGACATCAATGCTCCAGACTTGCGCAGGCGAAAGCGCCGTTGGCGAATTGGCGCTGAGCGCCAGCGACAACGAACCGCCGTTCTGCCGCACGTCATAGCCGATGCGGTCGAGCAGCGTTGCGGAGTAAGTTTGGGCCGTCCCCTGCGGCCCGCTCAGTGTGAAGTTCAGGAACAAGCCAGTGAAGAATTGACTGCCGAGCGGAAAGCTGGTGATGTACTCCTGAAAAGCCTGACCGTGAATGACTTCATTCTGGCTGGGGTCGGGAAAGGCCTCATCGCCGAGCGTCAGATAGGGCGAATAGGTGTTCGTGGTGGCGCCGAAGCCAAGGCCGCCCTCGGTGTCCGAGCTGACGAAGGTTCCGACGGACAATGGCCGGCCGACCAGGTTCACATCATTGAACGTCTGATCCAGGACGACGGTTTCCGTGTACGGATTCAGGCCGAACACCGCAGCGGCCTGGTTGTAGATTTCCGCAGTGAGCGACACCTCGGTCTTCTCCCGCAGGTTGTCCGGCACCTCGGCGAACGTGCCCGTGCTGGCCGTGAACGCCTGCCCCACATGCCCGCCGGACGTGACGGCAGCCATGAGCGGGTCGGCGTCCGTCATGCCGCTGCCGGTGTTGAACTGGAACCAGAAATGGTTTTCCGTTTCGGCGAGCAGCTGCGGATCGTTGGCGGGATCGGCCAGGTGGCTGCCGGCCGGGATGTAGCCAACCGTCTGGAAGCTGGCCGGGAACATCGACCGGATGAGCTGTTGGGCCTGGCTCTGCGACAGGGTGCCCGAAACGTACTGGGCCGGGATGCCGCTGGCGCGCATCAGGGCCACGCCGAGGCTGGCGACGTCCAGCGCATTGCCGGCACTCGACCAGAGGGTCCCGCGCGCCCCCCGGACCGATCCGAGATAGGAGTTGTAGCCGATATCGTTTTCCAGGAAATTGAAGATATTCTGCGCGTTGTAACCCAGGGCCGCGGCCTCTTCCTGGACGAACGGGTCGCTGATCGGCAGGTTCGGCGTGTCGTTCACGTTGGTGGCATCGGTGTCCGGCGTGGAGTTCAGCAGTGCGGCGCCGCCGGGAATATCGTTGATGCTTCCCGGTTGAAGCGTCGCGGCGGAGGTGGAATTCGAGACCAGCCCGGCGTTGAGCGTGGCGAAGGCCTTGGCGCCGGAGTCCAGCTGGAAGGGAATCGAGTTGGGCAGAGACACCGTCAGCGTAACGCTTTCCCGGTCGAAGCCCTGGATCGTGCCCAGGCTCCAGGCCAGCTTCTGGCCGCTCTGGTCCGGCAGCTGCGAGGCGCTCTGGAACGTCACGCCGGGCTGAAGCGTGTCGGTCAGCAGCACGCCGGTGACGGGGTTGGCCTGTTCGTTGTAGACCGTGTAGGTGATGGTTTCGTGTTGGTTCTGAATGCCGCCGACGAAATACGACGACAGCGTGCGGCCGACGACGAGGGCCGGGGGCAGGCCGGCGTCGAGCATCACACGCTCTTCCAGCTGCTCGATGAGCGGGCGGTACGCGATCTCGCGCCGACGAAGGCTGGCATCCGAACGGCGGCGGAACCAACGCTTGAGGAAGTGCGACATCACGGGTGCGGCTCCTGCAAGGGCGACTCGTCGCGGTATGCCGTCCCGCCGGGAAATGTCGATCCTCCTGGCGACACGGTCCTGGGGACGGCCGGCACGGACTGCGAAGGATCGAGGTCCGGGCGTGGCGCGGGGAATGCGCGTCGCGGTGCCGCTCGGGACGTAAGCCGAGACAACGCGCCCGATCCCGGGAGCGACACCAGAGGGCTTCGCTTCGCGGTTGGTGAGGGGCTCAGGTGAGTAGGTCGATGCCAGCGCACCCGTCCGGAGGGCGCGGCATCCGCGAGTCAGGGGGTCTGCTACGGAAACCGCACGAAACGACTTCTGAACCGGGCGCCCGGGCTAGCTCGCTGATGAAGCCCGAGAGTCGGTCGGTTGTGTGGTCCTCGCCCTGATCACGTCTGAGAACACCACCCAAAAGAGCAAGTTTACCGCCTCGCTCCGTGGTAAGTCAAGTAAAATGCGCGCTCCTTCCGGCCGGCCGGCCGGCGCGGAGGCATGAGGGACGATTAAAGGGGTCGATGATTAACGAGCAAGCCGGGTCACTGGTCAAGCCGGCCGACTCATACTCCAGCATCGGCTCCCCCCGGGCGGCTCGCCGAGTCCCCTGCGATGAAGTGATGTCGCACGGCAGCCGGGGAGGGCCGGTCATGCCGTGTCTACCGAAGAGGGGGCGACGGTCCGCTGCGGCTGCTCTCAACCGAAGCCCCGCCCCCGGTGCGGCGGCGGCGGCGGTGGCGGCGGCGTGGCCTTGACGGTGGCCTTGACGGTGGCCTTGATCGCCGGATCGGTCAACGAGTCGATCTCGATCGTGATCGTCCCCGTCGCGAAGGCCGCCAGGTCGGTCTCCAGCAGGAGGGCGCCGGTGGACAGGCCGGGCAGCCGGAAGGTCGGGATGGTATGGGTCGGTTGGCCGTTCAGCCCCATGAGTTGCCCCGTGACCGGGCCGCTGGTTCCCTTGATGGTCGCCGTGTAGGCGTCCTCGCTGTTGCCGGTGTTGTTGACCAGCAGCAGGAAATTCGATGTGCCCGGCACCTGGATGACTTGCACGCCCGGGCTGAACTGCGCCGTCATCCCCTGGGTGCCGGCGACCGTGATCGATGCCGTGGCACTGGCCTGGATCGCCGGGTTGCCCTCCGATTTGGCGATCCCGACCAGGGTCAACGCCCCCGGCACGGCAAATTTCACCGGCTGGGTGGTGATCTTCACCGTCGTGGAGGCGCCGGCGGCCAGCGTAACCTTGACCTGGGCCAGGTGGGCGACCAGGGCGGCCGGGCCGCCCAGGGACAGGTCAAAGGTGTCCTTGACGGTGCCGGTGTTGGTCACCGTCAGCATAAACGTGCTGCCGGGCGCGCCGCTTGCCGGGCTGAGGCTCACCTGCACGCCTTGCTTGACCACCGTCAACGTCGCCTGGGCGGAGGCCGTGACGGTCGAGGCGGTCGTGGACGTGGCCGTCACCTGGAACGGAATGGCGCCCGCGGTCGTGCCGCGTGCCGGCGTCAAGGTCAGGATCACGGTCTGGACGCTCTTGGTCCCCGGCTCCACGAGGACCATTGCCGGGGAAAACAGGACCGTGATGCCGGCGGACAAGCCCAGCGCGGCCAGGGAGAAGGTGTCGGCGACGCTGCCGGTGTTCGTCACTTGCACGGTGAAGCGGGCCGTCGTTCCCTGCCCGGCGCTGGCCTGGACGGGCTTGAGGCTCACGACGACGCCGTGGGCCTCGATGTCGGGCGCGGCCGGCGGTTGACCCGCCAGGATCAGGTCGCCATGCACGAAAGCCGAGACGCCGTTCGCGTCCTTGGCTGTGACCGTGAAACCATGATCGCCCAGCGTGGCCAGCGCATCGGAAGTCAGCGTCAGGGTGACAGGCACGGAGGTGTTGGCGGCAACTGTTATGCTCGGGGGCAGACTCACCCAGCTGGCCGGCACGCCGAGCACTGCCAGGTTGAACGTGTCCGCGGTGCTGGTCGGATTAGACACGGTCACCGTGTAGGCAGCCGGGCTTTCGGGCGCCACGGTCTGCGACGCCGGGCTGAGGGCCAGGATTTGCGCCCCGGTCACCACTGTGGGCGGCAGGCTGAGCGTGGCGGGCGAGCCCTGGTTGGTAAAGTTGACGATCCCCCCCAGGGTAACGTCGCGGGCCTCGCCGGACTGGAGGTTGCTGACGGTCGATTGCCAGGTGAAGGTCTGTGAGCTAGGTGGGGCGCCCAGACCAATCAGCGGCGCGATCCCACCTGCTGTGAGGGCATAAGTGGGCGTCACGTTCGTGTAGGTGTTGCCGGCAATGTTGTATTCGATCAACGGGCCAAGCGCGCTGCCGATATAGAGGTTGCCCCGGCCGTCACTCTGGATACCGGTAAAGTTTGAAAATTGTGGGCTCGTGAATACCTGCAGCTGGGGATGGGTCAGATAATTCGAGACCTCAATCAGGCCATTCGGAGCGAAAGTAACCCACAACGCCCCGGTGACGGGGTCAAAGGTCACACCTTGCGTATCCTCAGATAACCCCGGCAGTGGAATCGTCTGCAGGATGGCGCCGGTGGTCGGATCGACCTGCCACACGGCGTCTCCCGTAAAACCAGACCTGCTGTTAGATACGAGGAAGCCAGCGACGAACAGGTTTCCCTGGTTGTCGTAAGCGATGCCTGTGGGGCGGAACCCAATAAAGTTAGGGCCGAACGTCGCCAGGCTGAACAGCTGGGTCACCACCCCGGTGCTGAGATTGACGCGGTCCACCGCCCCGTGATTGCCGACCAGGACGCTGTTTCCGCCCGGCTCCAGCGTGAGGGTGTTGGCGAAGCTAAATCCCGTCGCAACAGGGGTGGACGTGTTGGTGGCCGGATTGTAGAGGTCCATCTCGTTATCATTGGATGCGTAGATGATATCTCCGCTATTGTCGAAGGTCAAGGCACCGTCCAGTGCGACACTGGTCGTGAACACATTCGTGATCGTGCCGGTGGCCAGGTCCAGTTTATCTATGCCTATTAACGACCCCCCAGCCCCTGTGAAGAACAACGTGCCGGCTGGGAGGGTCGAAAAATTCCAGGTGAGGTCCTCGGTGCCGTTGTTGTGGGGCGTGATCGTCGTTGGCGCGATGTTGAAGGAGCCGGGGACGATGGCCACGCCGTTGTTGGTGGGCACCGTGACCGTGGCCGAGTTCGCCGCGCCAGCAATGGCGTTGACCTGCAATGTCGTGGTCACCGTGCCGGTGCCCGGCGCCAGGGTCGTCGGGGCCGTGGTCAACGTGGCCGAGACCGGCGTGCCGACGAGCACGGTCCCCTGGTTCGTCCCGCCGGGCAGGAGGTGGCCCGAAAGATCAGTGATGGTCACGGTGGCGGTGTAGACGCCGTTGGCCAGCCCGGTAGTGGGGAAGCTGCCCAGGTCCACGCTCGACAGCAGGGAGACCACGTTGAGCGTCAGCGGCACCGCCGTGGAGGTGAAGACCACGTGGCCGCCGGAGTCGGTGACTGTGTACGAGGCCAGGGCCTGCTGCTGCTGATTGATGGAGTTGAGCAGGCGGGCGACGACGTCCACCGGCGTGCCCTGCTTGGCGAGCGTGGGGTTGACCACGACCTGGGTGACGTCCACGAAGGTGGGACGCACGGTCAGCGTGCCGGTGACGCTCTGGGCGATGTCCGGTGCTCCTTCGGGGGTGACGGTCACGGTGAAGCTGGTGGGGAACAGGCTGCCGCCGGTCTCGGTGAGGGTGATGGGGATGCTGGCCTGGGAGACGCCGCCGAGGATCTGGTCCGGCAGCATCGTGACCTTCGGGGCAAAGGCGGCGGTCACGTTGGCCGGCAAGCCGGAGATGCTGATGTCGTAGGTGGTGGTGGCGTTGCCGTTGTTTCCCAGCAGCAGCACGACCTGGGAAGGGGTGGTAGGCAGGGCCAAGGCGCTGTTGGGGCTCAGGCTCAGGGAGAAGCCGCTGGCCGCTTGCTCACTCAGCACGCTGGATATCGAACTCATCGTGTTCGCCAGGTCATTGAAGGCCGTCTGGAAATTGCTGGCGGTCACGGCATTGGCGATCTCGCCGCGGCCGGCGGCCACGCCGGCCGCGAACTTGGCGAGGAACGGATCGGCGGGCAGCAAGGCCGCCACGGCGGCGAGGTCCGCCAGCACCTGGCTGTTGAAAATGGCGTTGGCGGTGTTCGGCTCCAGGTTGGTCAGGTCGGTGCTGAGGTCGCCGAGCTGGGCACCCAGGTTGCCTTCGCCAATCTGTCCCGCGGACACGGCCGCGCTGGCAACCGCCTGGGCGCCGACGATGACGGCATCCACCGGGATCTCCAGCGTTTGGGTCAACGGGGCGTTGGCTGGGCCGAAGGTTGCGGTAATCGTCGTTTGCAGAGTGGTGTTGAGGGGCGTCTGGGCGCTGGGCGTGCAGGAGACGGTTTCCGTGGAAGACTGGCCGGCGGGGACCGTGACCGTTTGCAGGCCGCTGACCGTGAGGCCGGCCGAACTGCTGGACGAGAGCGTAACGGTTTCCGAGACGTTGCCGACGTTGGTCACGGTGAGCGTGGCCGTGCCCGTGACACCCGGCAGAGTGTTGACCTGAACGGGATTGCTGGACAGGGTGATACCATCCACGGCGGGGATGGTGAACGACTCATTGAATGTCTGCATATCGGCCGGATTGGCGGCGTTGGTGGCGGTGACGGTGAACGAAGCCGGGGTGCCCACCGGGGGCACCTGGCCGCTCGTCGGTTGCAGGTAAACGCCGACGATGCCGGTCTGCCCGGCCGGGATGGTGACGCTGGTGCCGCTGTTCAGCAGCGTGAAGCCGCTGGGCACGTTGCTGAAGGCCAGATCCTCGGTGATCGGCGCCGGGCCGTTGTTGTGAATCTGCACCTGGAACGCGGTGGGCAGTTGCGCGTTGTTGAACGGCACCGTCAGCAGCGGGTCCCCTATCACGGTCAGCGTCTCGCCCGGCGTCGTGGGCGTGACCGTGACGTTGACCGTGGTCTGCGCCACCAAATTGAGGTCGGTCTGCGACTGGGCGATGACCTGAATCGGGAAGGTGCCGCCCTGGAGGCCCGGCGCAGGCGTGACGGCGACCCGGCCGGTGGCGTTGAGGCTCACGGTCCAGCCCGGCGGGGCCTGGGCGGTGAGGTTGTAGGTGTCGGCCAGGCTCGTGTTGACATTGACCTGGAACGTCTTGGGCGTGTTCTGATCGGTGGTCAGGGTGGCAGGAGTGGCAGACACCGTCAGCACGTTGGCCGCGTTGCCGTTGAGCGTGACCGTGTCGGTGTTGTTACCGCCGCCGGCCGCGACGCTGAGGTTGCCGGTGTAGCCGTCCAGCGTGGCACCGTTACTGAGGTCGAGCGCTTTGCCGCCAAGGATGATGCTGCCGTTTTCCGGGCCGAGCGTGACCGTACCGCCTGTCACGCTGAGTGATGCCGAACCGGAAAAATTGGGCGACGTGCTCTGGCCGCTGCCGCCGAGCGTTGCCGACCTGGTGGTGATGGTGTAAGTGCCGGCGGGCAGCGCCCGGCCGTTCAGCGTCAGGCCATCAGTGGTGAGTGTTATCGACGTGTTGCCCGTGACGGTGGCTGAGTAATTCGTCCAGTTGCCGCCGGCGCCCAAGCTGGACTCGGCCGGCCCGTAGAATGACAGGCTGCCGGTGCCGTTAATGCTATAGCTGTTGTTGCCCATCACGGCTGCCGGGATCGGCGATGCGGCAGTCAGGCTGGCGACTCCTGTGCCGACCGTCGTGCCGGTGCTATCGGTCACGGTGGCCGCGGTCGCACTAAAAGTGGCGACTTGGAAGTCGCCGGTACTGGCGCTGCGCCATCTAGCACTCAGTTGTCCGGAGGCGGTTGTGCTTGGGACGGTTACGCTGCCGCCGGCCGTGCCCGCGGTTACCGACCCGGTACGCGCCGTTGTGTTTTGTGAAATGTTTGTCGGCGTTGGCAGCGCAATGGCTTCATTCGACAACTCTGCCGAAACAGGCGGATCGATGCCAAATACCTTACCAGCAAGGTATACTCCAAGGATCGCTCCGCCGAGGTAGGCGAAAACGGATAAATGAGCGAGGAGCAGCACTCGCGTCGCGACCGCGGATTCACCGATCAAGTTGATTACACGCGCCGCGAATATAGCGGGGTCAAAGAATTTAGACGCGGTTGCCGTCGTAACAAGCGCCTGGATTTGCGGCAGGAGCGATAAATTAATCGCCGCGAGTCCGCCGATGGCCTGCAAACCGTCACCCAGGATCCCTATTGGGTGTTGCCCGGCCGCGCGGGATCGGTCAAAATGGCGATGGGTCGCGCAAGATTGTCGCTCCCGGAGCCAAGTCATCTATGGTGGACGCCTCCTCGTCCTCGGACACGCGGCCCAGCCTGCTGCTCCGCATCCGCGACCCCCGCGACGCCGCGGCGTGGCAGACGTTCGTGGACGTCTACGCGCCGCTGGTCTACGCCCACTGCCGCCGCAAGGGCCTGCAGGAGGCGGACGCCTCGGACGTGACGCAGGAGGTGCTGACGGAGGTCGCCCACTCCATCGCGGGCTTCCGCTACGACCCCCAGCGCGGCCGCTTCCGCGACTGGCTGGGCACGCTGACGCGCTACCGGCTGGCGCACTTCTTCGGCGGCCGCCGGCCCGCGGCGCAGGGCGACGAGCGGCTGGAGCAGGTGCCGGCGCCGGAGGCCGATGCCGAGTGGACGGCCGAGTTCCACACGCGCCTGCTCCAGGTGGCCCTGGAGCGGGCCCGTCCCCATTTCGAGGCGACGACCTGGCGAGCCTTCGAGCTGGCCTGGCTGGAGGGGCGCCCCGCCGCGGACGTCGCCGACGCGGTGGGCCTGCCCATCGAAAAGGTTTACGTGGCCAAGTCGCGCGCCCTCAAGGCGCTGCGCGAAATCATCCTGGAGCTGGCCGAGGACCTGCCGCTGCCCGGCCTGGGCGAGTGACGGCCTCCGCTGCCTGGTGTGGGAGCTGCCATGCGACCCTGTCTCTCCGCCGAAACCCTTCGACGGCTGCTCGACGGCCTGCTCAGCGAGGAGGACGGCCGCCGCAGCGGCGAACACCTGCGCGCCTGCCCGTCGTGTCGCGCCCGGCTCGACCAGCTCTGCGAGGACGGCGAGCTGCGGACCTGGGCCGGCGGCGCGGGCCGGCCGGCGGCGTGGGAGGAGGCCGGCCTGGCGCGTGCCGTCGCCGCCCTCAAGGCCGGCCCGGGGCTCGGGGGAGCGGACACGCCGACCGGCGGAGCCACGCCCCCGCCGGGGCCACGTCCGGAGGAAGTCTGCGCCTGGCCGAGCGCCGTGGGGCCGTACACCCTCGCCGAGGAGTTGGGGCGCGGCGGCATGGGCGTCGTCTTCAAGGCCCACGACGGCGCCCTGCGGCGCACGGTCGCCGTCAAGCTCCTGCGGCCGGGGCTGGCCGACGCCGAGGCCCGCGCCCGTTTCCTGCGCGAGGCCCGCGCCGCTGCCCGTTTCCACCACGAGCACGCCGTCGCCGTCTACGCCGCCGACCACACCGCCGACGGCCTGCCCTACCTGGTGATGGAGTACGTCGCCGGCCCGACGCTGGCCGGCCTGATCCGCGCCCGCCAGCGCCTGGAGCCGCACGAAGCCGTCGCCGTCGTCGTCCAGGTCGCCGATGCGCTGGCGGCGGCACACGCGGCCGGGCTAATCCACCGCGACGTCAAGCCGGGCAACGTCCTGCTCGAGGCTGCCGAGTCGCCGGCCGGGGTCCTCCGCGCCAAGCTGGCGGACTTCGGCCTGGCGCGGGACGCGGCCCCCGGCACGGCCCTGACGCGCGAGGGGGTCCTGGCCGGCACGCCCGCCTACATGAGTCCCGAACAAGTGCGCGGCGGCGAGGCCCTGGACGGCCGGACCGACGTCTTCAGCCTGGGGGTGACGCTCTACGAGGCGCTGACCGGCGAGCCGCCCTTCCGCGGGGCGCCCCACCTGGTGTTGCAACAAGTGCTGCACGAGGCACCGCAGCCGCCGCGCCGCCTCAACGACGCCATCCCGCGCGACCTGGAGACGGTGTGCCTCAAGGCCCTGGAGAAGGACCCCGGCCGCCGCTACCCGGGCGCCGCCGAGCTGGCCGCCGACCTGCGCCGCTGGCAGCGCGGCGAGCCGACGCGGGCCCGCCCGCCGGGGCCGGTCGGGCGGCTGGCGCGCTGGGCTCGCCGCAAGCCGAAGGTGACCGCCCTGGCCGCGGCGCTGACGCTGACGCTGATCGGCGGGACCGCCGTCAGCCTCTGGCAATGGTCCCAGGCCGTGGCCGAGCGCGACGCCGCCCAGCTCCAGCGCGACGCCGCCGAGCGCGAGCGCCGGCACGCCCTGGACGAGTTCCGGCGTCAGCGGCAGACGGTGGACCAGTTCCTCACCGACGTCAGCGAGGACCCGGAGCTGAAAAGCCGCAACCTGGAGCCGCTCCGCCGCAAGCTCCTCCAGAGGGCGCGCGACGAGTACGAGCGCTTCGTCGCCGATTACCCCGACGATCCCGAGCTGCTGGCCGACCTCGGCCGCGCCCGCGCCCGCCTCGGGGACATCGTCGCCATCCTCGATTCCCAGCCGCGCGCCACCGAACACTTCGAGAAGGCGCGGACGATTTTCGAGCGGCTGCGCCGGGAACACCCGGACGAGGCGGCCTATCAAAGCGAGCTGGCCCGGGCGCTGCAGCGACTCGGCACGGCCCACAACGCCGCCGGCCAGGGCGCACTCGCCGAGGAGGAGTTCCGCACGGCGCGGGCGCTGTGGGAGGAGTTGGCCCGCGTGGACCCCGACGACGCGGAATACACGTACCGCCTGATCCAGACGCTCAACAACCTGGGGCGCGTTCACCAGATGCGCAAGGCGAACGACGCGGCGGAGGAAGCGTACGGGGCGGGCCGGGTCGCGTACGCGCGCTGGGCGGAGCGGCACCCCGCCGAGCCGCGCCACCAGGACGCCCTGGCGTGGCTCCTCGCCAACCTGGGGAGCTTCTACCGCGACACCGGGCGGCCCGCCGACGCCGCGGAAGTCCTGACCGAGGCGGTGACCGTGGCGGCAGGTCTGGTCCGGGAACACCCCGGGGTGGACTGGTACAAGGAGACGCTGTTCCACGCGGCCAACGAGCAAGGGATCCGCCATGCCCAGCGGGGGGAGGGCGAGAAGGCGGTGGCGGCGTGGCAGCAGGCTGAGGCGGCCGCCGAGGAGCTGGTCCGCAAACACCCCAGCGCGGACGATTACCAGGAGTCGGCGGCGGCCGTCGCCATGAACCTCGGCCTGCTGGCGCAGTACCAGGGCCGCGCCGCCGACGCCCTGGCCTCCTACCGCAAGGCCCTGTCCATCCACGAGCGCCTGTGCGGGCAGTATCCGAAGGTCGTGCCGTACCTGGTCGCCCGCAACGCCAACCGCGTCGGCCTCGCCCGGCTGCTGACGGACACCAACCAGCTGCCGGCCGCCCTGGAACTGTGGGACGGCGCCATCCGCGCCTGGGAATCCGCGGGCGCACCCGACAAGCTCGATCCCTCACAGCGATGGTTCGCGAGCGTCGAGTATCACGAACGGGCGGTGCTGCTCCAGCGCCTGAAGCGCTACGCCGAGGCCCTGGCGGACTACGACCGGGCCCTCGCGCTGGGCACCGACGAGCAGAAGCCGCTCTGGCGCCTGGAGCGGGCCGCCGTCGAGGGGTATGACTGTGTGGCGAAGGGCGAGTACCGGCGGGCAGCGACGCTGGCCGAGCACGTCGCCGGCCAGGCGCCGCGCGACGGCTACCTGCTGTACCTGGCGGCGACCGTCCTGTCGCTCGACGCGGCGGCCGTCAAGGCCGACGAGCGGACGCCGTTGGCCGAGCGCCAGCGGTTGGCGGAGGAGTACGCCGCGCGGTCGGTGCGACTGCTGCGCCTGGCGCAGCAGGCCGGCCGGTACCGCGACCCATCCGGGTACACTTCCCTGGCGACGGACGAGTACCTGACCTTCCTGCGCCCGCGCGACGATTTCCAGCGACTGCTCGCTGACGTGAAGGCCGGCCCCGCCCCGGCGAAACCCTGAGGAAGCGATGTCGCACGCCAGCCGGGGGAGGGCCGGTGATGCCGTGTCTACCGAAGAGGGGGCGACAGTCCGCCGCGGCTGTTGTCAACCGAACGCCCGCCGACTGCACCCTTTCGGGACTTGCCGGGGCCGTCATTTCGGCGAAGATGAAAGGGGCGAGATCGGACAGCGGTCCCCACCCCGAGGGGCAGGTGCCGCCGGGAGGGAGGGGCCAGTTCCGCTACCTGATTGAACGGAAAGGGCTCGGCATGAGTACGCAGTGGCCTGCTTCGGCATTCGCGGCAAGCGCCTTGATGCTCACCGCCCTGGCGGGGGAGCAATCCTCGGCCCGGGCGGGCGAGGTCACACTCAAGGGCAGCCTGGTCTGCAACGGGGCGTGCGTTCCGGACCCCAAGGAAGAGGATCACGTGATGGTGCTGTTTGCCATCGACGGCACCGCTGAGGTCCGGGCGGAAGTGGACAAGATCATGAAGGAGTGCTACCCGGACAAGGGGCTTGACGGCGAGGCGGCCCAGAAGTTGATGGATCAGTTCAGCGCGCGGCTGAAATTCTACATCGCCCCAGACAGCCCCGCGCTGAAGGGTGACAGGAACAAAGGGAAGAATCACTACTGCCAGCCGGCGACGGCCAGCGCCGTGACCGGCGTCGTCGCCGAAAAGGACGGCAAGAAGTGGGTCACCGCCGTCAAGATCGAGGCGACCACGCTCAAGTTCCCGGAGCGGATGCTGGCGGCCGACAAGCCCTTCGTCAAGCCCGACAAGGAGCCGGTGATCCTGAATGTAGGCGACAAGTTGACTCTTAAATGCACCCACATCCCGCCCGGCAAGTTCCTGATGGGCACGCCGGTCTACATGTGGCCGTATTTCCAAGAGGAGTACCCCCACCTGGTGACGTTGACGAAGCCCTTCTACATGGGCGAGTTTCCGATCACTCAGGAGATGTACGAAGCGGTGATGGGCAACAACCCCAGCACGGTGAAGGAGCCCCAGCTGCCCGTACAAAACCCGCCCTTCGCCGACGTCAAGAAGTTTTGTGCGCTCCTGTCGGAAAAGAACAAGAAGACTGTCCGCCTGCCGACCGACGCGGAGTGGGAATACGCCGCCCGCGTGGGCACGTCCAACCCGGGATTTGCCGAGAAGTACAAGGAGCAGAACAGCACCGGCACGGCAGGGTTCAAGGCGCCGCTGAAGGTCAAGTCCAAGAAGCCCAATGCCTGGGGCCTGTACGACATGGCCAGTTGCTGGTGGGAGATCTCGGCCGACAAGGGCATGTACAACGTGCGGCGCGCCGAGGAGGACCCGCAGCATCCGCCCGCGGCCGAGAACGCGAAGACCCAGCGCAGCGGCCGGGGCATTATCAAGGACAACTGGTCCATCGGCACGCACGAGTTCATCACCGAAAAGGCCGACTACGCGGGCCAGAAATTCCGCGTGGTCGTGGAGGCGGACGCCGCGGCGTCGAAGAAATGAAGTGGGCGGTGCCGTCGGCCTGCGAGACGGGGTCGTAGCACGTTGACGACCTCCCGCAGGCCGACCTTACGCTCGGATCCCCGGCAAACGCGATCCTCAAACGCCAGCAACAGCGGTCATAGACTTTAATTATACATCTGTTAAGTCGCCCAATTAGGCGTTACTGGAGCAGATGTCCATAGGTATTTTCTTGTCCAGAGTGTGGCCGTTCACGTCGTTGATGACGACGGCCCCGGTGCCGGCGAACACCAGGGCGAACGTACCCAACGCTTCGGCGGCGAGTCTACGCATCCGTCTCTCCTCACGTCCAGGTCCATTGTACCCCGAACCACGGTGGGTTGCGCAGCCCCCATCTCGAACCTTGCGGTCGTTGCAAAGGCCACGCCGATCCCCGCCCGTCGCCATCGGGCGCCGGAGCCGTGTCGCCGGGATAAAATGCCCTGGTGACAACCAACTCGCCCCCGAGGAACGTGCCGATGGCAACCTTCATCACGACCATGCACTTCACGGAGCAGGGGATCAAGGCCGTCCGGGACACCTGCGAGCGGGCGGCGGCGTTCAAGGCCGCGGCCAAGAAGATGGGCGTCAAGGTGTCGGGGATGTACTGGACGCTGGGGGCCTTCGACGGCGTGATCGTCTGCGAAGCCCCGGACGAGGAGACGGCCACGGCCGCCCTGCTGCACCTGGGCGCCCTGGGCAACATGCGGACGCAGACGGCCCGTGCCTTCGAGGCCGCCGAGATGCAGAAGATTCTCGGCCTGTTGCCCAAGTGAGTTACCGGATCGGCCCGTTGTGGCCCGGCGAGCACCCTGCGGCCCGCCATGCGTGAACAGCTACGCAAAATGTCCGAGATCATGAAGGAAATGTCGGAACTGCGGCTCCTCGCCGAAGACGCCGATGACAGGGGAGGCGAGAAGCAGCGGCAGTCTGGAGTGTTGCCACAACCGTAAGCAGACCTGTAAGATATGCGGCGGGCGGCAACGACGATTTCACCCAGCACACTCCATCGAGGGGTACAGACATGCCACGGGGAATACCGAAGACGAAGCACGAGCCGGCGGCCGGGACGGAGGAGCAGGGGAACGGGGCCACAGGGGCGACCGGCCAGGAGAACAAGACGACGAAGGCGGCGGGCCGGAAAAAGGGCAAGCGAGTCAACAAGTTACAGTGCGTCCGGGAGGCCATCGCCGAACTCGGCAACGACGCCCAGCCCAAGGACATCCAGGACTTCCTCAAGCGGCGTTTCAATCTGGACATGAACACGAAGTTCATCAGCACCTACAAGGGGACCATCTTGAGGAGTGCGGCCCGGGAGAGCGGCGTCATCCGCGAGCCCGCCGCAGCGGTGCCGCCGGCGGAGTCCGTGGCGGTGCCGCCGAGGGAG
>DATFNV010000634.1:0-26106 GCA_035266225.1 Gemmataceae bacterium | reverse complement strand
CCTTCCCTGTGTGAATTAGTCCGCAAGTCGGGGCACGCGGGCAAGTTCGACGCCATCGCGAAGCTGATGCTGGAAACGCCCGGCGTCGGCTGCGGCGATACCTTCTTCGCTCGCAGGGAGTTCCTCGACCTCTACTTCGCTCACTACTTCCCGGCCAACCTGGGCAAGCTTCAACTCGTGCTGCTCGACCTGTTGCGGGCGGGCCAGTTCCCGGAGAAGCTGCACCTGGTCGATTTGGGCGTGGGTCCCGGGACGTCGTTCGTGGCCGTGCTCGATTTTGTCCTGGCGCTGGGCGCCTTGGCGGACCTGGCAGGGACCGCCCTTCCGCTTCGGGAATTGAGTCTGCGCGGTTACGACCGTTCCCGGCCATGCCTGGCTTATGCCGGAGAAGTGGCCGACGCGATGCGCAGCGTCCTCACGGGGTTCCGCGATCAGGTGCCACGGCCCGGTGGGGCTTCCACCGGCCCGGCGCTGACGTTGGCCTGGGACCTCGTCGAGAAGGCCCTGGCAGGCGTCTCGCTACGGCAAGGCGACATCGGCGGGGCGGCACTTGTCGAATTTGCGGGGCCGAGTGTTGTCGTCCTGTCCTACGTTCTCAACGACCTGCGCGAACAGGGGCGAGTGGAGGCGTTCGAGGCGCGCCTTGCCGGCCTCCCGGAAGGCTCGCAGCTGATCGTCCTGGAGCCAGGGCAGCAGAAGACGGCGACCGAGTTAATGCGCTGGCGGAAGTCCCTGGTGCGGCGCATGCCCCATTTGCACCCGGTTTTGCCCTGTGGACAGGAGTTCGGCGTCGATCTGCCGGCAGCCTGTGAGCGCTGCTGGTGTGCGCGGCGCGAGGACATTCACGGCTCGCCCCTCCAGCGCGCGTACCTCGACCGCCTCGACGAGTACCTGGCGGCCTGTGAGCCGGAGACGCGGCGCCAGGTCCACCGCAACTTCGAGCGGCTGTCGTGGTCCTACTGCGTCTTGGGCTCGTGGCCCTCTCCGGAGCGGCACGAGTCCCTTGCTCACCCCGGCGGGGTCCAGCGGTACATCGGCCAGCGGCGGAGTGACCGGGCGGGCACGCTGTCGGTGGTCGGGGAGGCTGACACGAAAGGCGCAGTCCCGGAGCGCCGACGGCTGGCCTTCTGCCCGGCCCGTGTCGAGTCGAACGCGGACGCCTGCCAAAGCGCGGTCCTCGTGCAAGAGCCCGGCAAGGTGTTGCCGGCTCTCCGGTTCGGCGAACTGGTCGTGCTCGAAAACGTGGATACGCACAAGGATGGCGGAGACGTCCTCTTCACCCTGAGCCGCGCCAGTTGCATCCGTCCCGCCGTTCCGGAGTCCGCCCTGGCGTGTTACGAAGCCCACCCGGCAAGCTTGAACGCCCTCGCCCAGCGACTGTTCGGGTTCGCCGCCCTGCACGACTTCCAGCACAAAATCATCCGCCGCGTGCTCGAAGGGCGGAACACGCTCGGCATCGCGGCCACGGCGTCCGGCAAGACCGAGTGTTTCCTCCTGCCCGCCCTGCTCCTGCCGGGGTTGACGGTCGTCGTCTCGCCACTCAAGAGCCTGATGCAGGATCAGTGGGAGCGCTGCGACGAGCGCTACGGCCTGGGGGCGTTGACGACGTACCTCAACGGGGACGTGGATTACGGCGAGCGCCTCCGCCGGCTGCGCGGGATGCGGGAGGGCCGCTATAAGCTCGCTTACTTCACACCCGAACAACTGGCGCGGCACCACGTCCGGGCCGCGTTGCAGCGGACCGAGGTGAGTGTCTTGGCCATTGACGAGGCCCACTGTGTCAGTCAATGGGGCCACGACTTCCGCCCCGATTATCTGAACATGGTCCGGCGCTTGCGCGCCTGCTGGGAGCGGCCCCCGGTCATCGTGGCCCTCACGGCGACCGCCAGCGAGCGCGTTCGCCGCGACCTCTGCGACCCATCGCTGTTCAACCTCGACAACCAGCCTGTCGAAGAGGGCGGCGACGTCGTTTTTCACGGCTCCAACCGTCTGGAGCTTGACTTGGTCGTCCGCGTCGTGTCGGACGCCGCGGCCCGCAGCCTGCGGGTCGTCGAAGACCTTGGGCCCTTCACTCGACCTCCGACGGGCGGCAGTGCGATCGTCTTCCTGCCGTACACCGGGGCCACTGACCCGGGGCAGGAAGACCGCCAATGCTCTGCCGCAGTCGAGCCGTTTGCCGCCTGGCTGGAGCGGCAACTGGGTCAGCGCGTGAGCACGTATCACGGCAAGATGGGCGAGGGAGGGCAGACCGAGTCGGGAACGTTCGTCCGCACCCGCTGGCGGCGCGATGACAACGACTGGGGCGTGTATTTTTTCGAGGGACCGGAGGGGAGATTCTGCGGCGTGGGCCACCTCCGCGAGCCCGCGCCCGGCGTTCGTTACACGATGGTCGGCCGCTGGGAGGAATTTGAGAAATACGGCCGGCAGTTCCTCTTCGAGACTTGTGCCCCCGGTGACGGGCCGGCGACGGCCAGCCGGCCTCTCGGTGACGTGACCGGCCGCGACCGCAGGGCCGAGCAGCGCGCGTTCATGCGTTCCCAGAACAGGATCATGGTTGCCACCAAGGGCTTCGGCATGGGTATCGACAAGGCCGACATCCGCCTCGTCGTCCACCACAGCCCGCCAGGCGACCTGCTGTCCTACGCCCAGGAAGTAGGCCGGGCGGCCCGGGACGGCGACCGTGGCCGGGCCATTCTCTACTACACCGAGGGGGAGTATCCGAGCCGGGGGGGTTACTCCCTAACGGATCGGCACCTCCAGGAGTGGGTCATTGAAGGGCGTTACGTGCGGGAGAGCGACCTGCGTGCCTGCATTGCCTTCCTGCGGCAGTGCCCGCGGCGGCTGGAGGTCCACGAGCCGGGGATCGACCGTCTCACGTACGCCATCTTCTCGTTCGGCGAGGCGGAAGCCTACTTCAGCGCCCTCGCCGACGACCCGACCCCCGCCGGCCTGCCGCGCCCCTACGAGTGGCCCGCGCACAAGGAGCGGCAGAAAGTCGTCCAACTCACCCTGGAAGTTCTCTTCAAGACCGTCGTGCCGGACGGCCCGGGGGCCGGCATCAGCCTCCTCGAAAGCTGTCAGGAAGTGTTCACCTGTCTGCGCGGCCCCGTCTTGCTGGACTGGCACGGGCTGGAGGACAGCAACGCCGACCTGCTGTGCGAGGTCCTGCACCGGGAAGCGATCGGGCAAGGGGAGTTCGAGGCCCTGTGCGCCGAGGCCGTGACCGGAGACCTGTTGCCGCTGGCACGAAGGCTACGCTACACGGTCGAGGACACGGTCGGGTTCCTCCTGGAGGCCAGCCACCTGCGCGTGATCCGCAATCTCCGCCTGGGGACACGGGCCGCTTCTGCCAGGGAGAGAAGCTGGGAAGTCTGCCTGTCGCCGGTCGTGCTGAGTGGGGAGGGGATGGACGCGATCATCACGTCCATCGTGCGCGAGCACCAGCGCCGCCGGGACGAGGACTGCCGCGACTGGGAGCTGATGCTTACGGAGTACGTCGGCATCAAGACGGGCGGGCCGCCTGCGAGGCAGTGTTTGCGCCGGGTGTTGCTTGCCTTCCTCAACGCGGGCGAAGATGTCATCGACGCGGGCTGCGGCGCCTGCAGCGGCTGCCGTCCCGACGGCGACTTCCTGCCGCTGGCCGAGCGGGCCGGTCGCATCATCGCCATCCCTCCCGAACTCTGGTCTTGCCTGGAAAAGATCCGAAAAGCGGTCGATGTCCTGCCGGGAGCGGGGACTTGGCGTGGCATTTGCGCGGTCCTGGGGCGGCAGGACGGCGCGCGCTGGCATGACGCGGTCTACTTCAACACCGAGCGGATGCTGCGTGAAGACAGCGGCAGTGCCGGGGCGACGGCCCTCATGATCTGCCTGATCGCGCGGGGTTGGGCGCGGCGCGACGAAAGCGACCTCCACAGACTCTTCGAGGCGCTTTGGCGGAAGAGGACTACCCACGGGCGCGGGTTGGGGGAACTGGCTGAGGCGGCGGCGGAAGCCCGACCCGGGTCGGTCCTCCTCGCCTACTGGCGGGCGCGGGCCGTTCATGCGGAAGATGCCGCCGCTGGCCTGCCCTGCTGGCGGGCGCTGCTGGAACTCGAAGGTGTGCCACGCGAGTTCGTCCACGAGGCGGCATCGGCACTCGGCGCGGCGGGCGACTTGCCACACGCCCTGTTGGCGGCACGCACGAGCCGAGATGCCGAGGAGGCGCGCTCAGCCTATTCCGCGCTCAGGCAGGTGGAACTCCGTTCTGCCGGAGTCATCCTGGATGAGTCGGTGGCGGTCCTCGATGTCGTGGGCAGCGAGGAGGCGCGAGCAGACACCTTTGTCGGCCTGCTCCTCGCCGGGTTACGCCGGGGCGCCTCGGGTGGTGATCTGCTAGAGATCCTTGACGCTACCTGGTCGCGGATCGAGACGGCCCTCTCCGACACGGCCCTCGGGTTGCTGCTGGAGGCGCTTGCGGCGCCGCTGGCCACGGACAGCCGCTGGCCGCCCCGCTTTGTCCGCTTCCTGGCAGACGAGAGGGCTGTGCTGCTGCACGGCGCGATCCTGGCGTGGTACGGCCGCTTTCTGCAGCAGGGCGGCCGCCTCGCAGACCCTGACACGACCCAAATCGTGACTGGCCTGTGCCGCACGGACCAAACTCAGGGAGTTCCGCGTCCGCTGTTCCAACACCTCTGGGGGTGGGGCATTGAACGACAAAGGGCGGACGTTGTGCGGTCGCTCCAGTCCTTGAACCTCTCGGAAGAGGCCGCGGCGTTTCGTCAATCGTTGGTCGAAGGGTGGGTGGCGCGCTTACTCAGCGCCCGCCCGAGTCGGGTTCAAAAAGTTGCCGAGGCGTTGGAGACCCTGGAGGGGCTTCTGCGGACGCGGCCTGGTCCCGACGAGGACCGCCTGCGGGCACTGGACAGGCGTGCCGGGCACTGCCCGATCCACGCGGCCGCTTACGTCGCCTGGTTGGAGGACCGTTGCGCCCACTCGAAGACGCCGGCGGAGTCGCACGCCGCCCTCTTCCAGGTCTACGTCCGCATCGGTCTGGTGAGGAAGGCTCTCGAACTTGCGAAGGCTTTCCCAGGGCTCCAGACCGTTCTCCGGGTTGACCCGCGGCGCTATCTGGCCTGCCATCCGCGCGCCGAAGTCTTCTGGAGACTCTCGGCCTGGGAAGAAACCCTCGTGAGCGCCTTCCGGAAGTTCATCCATCAATTGGATGCTTCAAGTGACAATGATGCTGGAGCGGACCTCCGTTGACCTCCGTGTCCCCATTGCAGGTCGTCCCCGGACAGGGATTCGGAAGTGACGCGTGGAAAGCGTCCCCGTTCGTAGTCGCTCGTTTTTTCGGCGAGAGAAGAACAAAGTGGACGCGGCTCGCTAACACAGGATGTCTTTGATGCCGGCCCAGTCTGCTGCATCCGTTGGTTCGGCGTTTCTCGGGTTGAGAGGGACTTATGCCTGTCGGACGTCCATGAGCTTCCACCAAGTTTCCGTATCTCCTTCGACCATATGCTCGTGGTTAGCAAATACCACTTGCTCATCCAGCGCGACCGCGCGCTCCAAGGTCTGCTTGATGCGCTCGAATTCTGGGTGATTCTGCGTGAGGTAGCAGATCGGACTATACGCCCAACACTCGACCATCAGACGGCTGGGGTCGTCTTCATCCGGCCGCACGTGCCTGACCGCGGATTGGTGCGTATCGTTCAGTTCGACCAGTGCCCCCGTGTCGCTAACCACAATGCCGACCGGCGCCCCGTACTGAAGGCTGCTTCGCGCCTGGTGCAGCAGGCGCTCGTACTCGGGGTGCTCCTTGCGGACGCAAACCGAAAGACCGTTTGAAAAGACAACCTGCATGCCACCGTCGCACGGCAGAACCTCGCGAACACGCTGGATATCGCAAGTCGGGTGGGTTACTTGGACCATGACAAAACTCCTGTCGAGTGGCGCTATTCATCGCGTCGAGTTCGACCGGGCCGCGCGGTAGTCGATCATCGTGCGGTGGGCATGCGCGCTGATCCCTTCGGCCGGATCGGGTCCAAGGACAAAGCCGCTGCCGCCTCGTTCTGGGATCGGGGCCTGTCCCCGCGCCAGGCTGAAGACTATGGCGTCCAGATCCTGACCCGCGAGGGCGCGGGTCGTTTGCCGGTTGAGAATCTCGGCGTGGGACGGCGGGACCTTTGAGACCTCGATCAAACGCGCCCGCATCGTTCCCGCCCATTGCGAGAGCGTCAGTCGAAAGGTGATATCGCTATTTCGCCTTCAGCTGCTTGCGGACTTCGTCCAGGGAGTGGGCAGGCGCTTCCTTCGAGCGCTCGTCCAACAGCGCCATCAGGGAGCGGTTCTGCGCCACCCGCACGACCTCGTCGGCGAAGTCATCGATCTCCGCAAGGACGAAGGTCCGCCCGTCTGCGGTTCGCAGGACGACATTCTCCTCGCCGGCCAGTTGCAGCAACTTCTTGAGCGTCAGGCTTGCGGTCCCCAGATCGATCGTCTTCACAACTGATACTCCTGTCCTCGGATGAACAACGGGCTGTAGGGCAGCGGAATGCTGACTCTATCCCCGGAAGGGCAGGAACACGACGACCTGGTCCCTGATCTCTTCCTCCGGCATGTACTCCGCGATGACCAGAATGTCGTCGATGGCCGAGCCGATGGACTGCTCGTTGGTCGTGGCGATGAGGCCAGGCACTGGCTCTCCCGCCCCCACGCGCTGGTAAGCGAAACCGACCATCGTGTTCCGGTCGTTGGTGATGAGGACCCGGTTCTCCGCTGCCGCCCAGGCCAGGACCTCGGGGTCGGGCGTGCCTTCGGGCAAGGCGTCTTGGACGCGCATCAGATCGATCTCGGACAGGCGGCGGCGCAGGCCGCGGATGATCTCGCCGTGGACATCGGCGTCACTGGCCAGTCGGAGCATTGGCCTTCTCCCTGGCACTGCGGCGTGCGAGCAGCTCTGCCCGCGAGACGCGCGGGCGCTCGGCCTCAATCTTCCCCCGCAGGGCCTCCGCTTCCTCTGCTCGTCGCTTCAGATAGGCCCGCACTTCGTCGCGGTGCCGAAGGTAGTAGGCGATGACGGCGTGGATGTCGGCCAGCACCAAGGAGTCGTAGGCCCGGACCATGTCTTCCGGCATCATGCCGTTCTCGTATTGCTCGACGACCAAGTCGAGGCTGATGCGACTGTTGCCGACGCGAACCGCACCCCCTTCGTCCACCCGGAGCGGGGGAAGGTCGGCGTGAAGGGGTAGGCCATTTGCCGGGCTTGTCATCGGTCACCTCGCATGCGTTGCTGGGCTGTCGTCATTTTACCGCCGTCTGGTCCGTCAGTCGAGCGCCCCGGTGAAGGTCGAGCCGCCGGAGGGGAAGGCCAACCGCGGACTGAAGTTCACCTACGCCGAAGGCGTCGAGCTGTACCACAGCGGCCCGAGCGGCTGCACCTTCGTCGGCAGCAACGGCTTCATCTACGTCGATCGCGACATCATCCTGAGCCGGCCGGAAGGCATCCTCAAGGGAAAACAAAGGGGACAGCGTGAATTATTGGAGGAGAAAACAGAGAAAACAAGAAGAAAAAAGGGCCAGCGTGAATTATTCCACAACGGCAGGCGAAAGAATACGCTGTCGTCTGGAGCAGCGGCCAGCAATTCACGGCTCCCGCCTGACAGCACGGGCTGTGGCAGATCGCCGGAATAGTGCCTCCGGCGGACCGGCCGGGTATAACGCCGGTCGAACAACCGCCCGCGGCCTCCCTTCGCGGCCGCCTGGCTACTCCTTGCCCCGGATCATCGCCTGGAGGACCTGCCGCAAGCGGTCCTCGATCTTCTTGTGCGCCCTGTCCACTTCGTTGTCCGTCAACGTGCGGTCCTCGGCCTGGTAGGTCAGCGCGTAGGCCAGGCTCTTCTTGCCCGGCGGGATGCTCTCGCCGCGGTACAGGTCGAACAGGCGCACGTCGCGCAGCAGGTCGCCGCCCGCGGTGCGAATCTCCGCCGCGATGCGCTCGGCCGGCACCCCTTCGTCCACGATGACCGCCACGTCGCGCAGCGCCGGCGGGAAGCGCGGCACCGGCGAATAGGGGCAGCGCGGCGGCAGCGCGGCGAGGACCGCGTCGAGGTCGAACTCGCCCGCCAGCACCAACCGCCCCCCCAGGCCGAGTTTGTCGGCGTAGCGCGGGTGCAGCTGGCCGAAGGCGCCGACCACCGCCCGGTTGATCACGAGTTGTTCCGCCGAGCGCTCCACCGACCGATCAATCACCAGGTACGCCGACCGGCCGGGATGCAGATACGCCGCCGACGCGGTGTGGTACGTGACGCCGGCCAGGTGCAGCTCGCCGGCCAGTGCTTCGACCACACCCTTGATGTCGAAGAAATCGAGCGACTTGACCGTGACGCCGGCCCCGTCGCCCCAGAACTCAGGCTGGCTCCGGCCGGTCAGCAGCAGCGCCAGGCGGCGCGGCTCGTCGGGCAGCTTCTGACCCTCTTTTCCCAGGTAGACCGAGCCGATCTCGAACAGGCGCACCTCGTCGGTGTGCCGCAGGTTGGCGATGGCCACCTCCAGCACGCCGCCGAGGACGCTGTGGCGCATCGCGCGGCGCTCGCTGCTAATCGGGTTGAGTAACTCGACGTACTTCCCCTCGCCGAGGCCGACCGGGGCGTCGCGCTCCGGCTCGGTCAGGGCGTAGGTGATCACCTCTTGCAGACCGCAGTTAACCAGGATGTCGCGCAGCCGCTCCTCGAACTCCAGCGGCCGGTTCGTGTGCTGCTCCGGCAACTGGTCGGCGAGCAGCGTCGCCGGCAGGCGGTCGTAGCCGTGGACCCGCGCCAGCTCCTCGATCAGGTCGGCGCTGCCGGCCTGGATGTCGATCCGGTGTGGCGGCGTCGTGACGCGCAGCGTCTCCGACCCGGCCGCCTCGACGGTGAATTGCAGGGCGCGGAGGATGCGCGTCGCCTCGGCGATGGGGAAGTCCATGCCAAGCTGGCGGCGGACTTCGGCCATCGTCAGCGCGATCGTCTGCGGCGGCAGCGGCGCGGGGTAGCAATCGACCAACCCCTTGCAGATGGTGGCGCCGCCGTGCATGCGCATGAGTTCGGCCGCGCGTTCGGCGGCCGGCTTCACCATCTCGGGGTGGATGCCCTTGCTGAAGCGCGCGCTGGCCTCGCTCGGCAGGTTCAGTTCCTTCATGGTGCGGCGGACGCTGACGAAATGGAAGTTCGCCGATTCGAGAAGGATGTTCTGCGTCGCGGCGGAAACTTCGGTGTCGGCGCCGCCCATGACGCCCGCGATGGCCACCGGCCCGGCGCCGTCGGCGATGACGAGGTTGTCCGTCGTCAACTCGCGCTTCACGTTGTCGAGGGTCGTCATCACCTCGCCGGCGCGGGCGGGGCGCACCGTGATGGTCGGTGCCTTGCCGCCGGCACGGGCGACGAGTTTGTCGTAGTCGAAGGCGTGCAGCGGCTGGCCCCATTCGAGCATGACGTAGTTAGTCACGTCCACGAGGTTGCTGATCGGCCGCATCCCGGCGTAGGTGAGCCGCTGCCGCATCCACGCCGGGGCCGGCTTGACGCTCCCGCCCCGGAGCAGCGCCGCGGCGTAGCGGGCCGACAGCTTTGGGTCCTCGATCTCGACGCGCACCTGCCCCTCGATGGACGGCCCGCCGGCCTGCATCGTGTGCGGCGGCAACGTCAGCTGGCGCCCGAACAGCGCCGCCACTTCGCGGGCCACGCCGATCATCGACAGGCAGCGCGCCATGTTCGGCAGCACGTCGATCTCGATGACGAAATCGCCCATGAAATCGGCGGCCGCCGTCCCCGGCGCCGGCGCCTCGTCCTCGCCAAGGACGATGACGCCCTCGTGCTCCTCGGAGATGCCCAGCTCGAACTCGGACATGACCATCGAGTCGCTCGGCACGCCGCGGAGCTTGGTCGGCTTCAATTCGGAGAGCTTTTTCGGCGAGACGTGGCCGTCCCAGTAGACGGTGCCGGTCAGGCCGAGGATCACCTTGTAGCCGGAGTCGCCAATGCTGACGTTGGGGGCCCCGGTGACGACGACCTTCGGCTCGCCGGCGCCGTAATCGGCCGTGACCAGTTTCAGCTTGTCGGCGTTGGGGTGCTTCTCGACCTTGACGACGCGGCCGACGACGACTTTCTCGGGCGCCCAGACCGGGCCGGCCTCAGATGCCTTGGCGCGCACGCCCTCGGGCACAGGGAGGCCGACGGAGCGCACCGCGGCGACTTCCAGGCCGGCCAACGTCAGGCGCTCGACCAGCTGCGGCACGGCGATGCCGGACAGGTCCACGTAGTCACGCAACCAATTGAGAGGGACTTTCATGGTGTGCTACCGCAAGCCGCTGGCGGCTTCGCAGGCCATGCAAAGCCGCAAGCGGCTGACTAGAATTGCCGCAGGAAGCGCAGGTCGTTGGCCCAGAACAGCCGAATGTCGTCGATGGCGTGCCGCAGCATGGTGATGCGCTCCGGCCCCATGCCGAAGGCGAAGCCGCTGAACTTCGCCGGGTCGTAGCCGCCGTTGCGCAGCACCACCGGATGCACCATGCCGGCGCCCATGATCTCCAGCCAGCCGGTGCCCTTGGTCAGTCGGTCGGCGTTGGGGTCGTCCTTCGGCCAATCGACGTCCACCTCGATCGACGGCTCGGTGAACGGGAAGTAGCTCGAGCGGATGCGGACTTGCCGTCCCTCGCCGAACAGCCGCCGGGCGAACGCCTGCACCGTCCCCTTGAGGTCGGCCATCGTCACCTTCTCGCCGATCACCAACCCTTCGACCTGGTGGAACATGATCTCGCTGCGCGGCGTGATGGCCTCGTAGCGGTAGCACATGCCCGGCAGGATAACGCGGATCGGCCTGGGCGCCTGCTCCCGCATGACGTGGATCTGGCCCGGCGAGGTGTGCGTGCGCAGCAGGACGCCGGGCGTCGTCGTGTGGAAGGTGTCCCACATGTCGCGCGCCGGGTGGTGCGGCGGCATGTTGAGCAACTCGAAGTTGGTCCGATCGTCCTCGACTTCGCGGCTGCGGTAAATCTGGAAGCCCATGTCGGCGAAGATGCCGTAGATGAGCCGCAGCGTTTGGGTGGAGGCGTGCAACCGGCCGCGCGGCACGGGGCGCCCCGGCAGCGTCACGTCGAGGGCGTCGGCGGTCAGGCTGCGCTCGAGGGCGCGTTGCTTCTCTTTGGCCAGCGTTTCCTCGTAGGCCTGCTCCAGTGCCACCTTCACCCGGTTGGCCTGCTGGCCGTAGGCGCGGCGCTGGTCGGGCGGGAGCTTGCCAACCCCTTTCAGGGCGAGCTGCACCTCGCCCTTGTCGCCGAAGTATTTGGTGTTCCAGGCGCGCAGGGCGGCCTCATCGAGGCAGGCGTGCAGCTCGCCCAGGGCGCGCTGTTCCAGGGATGCGAGGTCGGACATCGATCCGTCCGTTACAGGGGCCAAAATTCGTTTAGCCGCCGCCCTCGGGGCGGCGCTCTGGCGGGAGCGCCGCCCCGAGGGCGGCGGCTAAACAAGGGAGGCGGTTGCCGTCGCTTCTCAGGCAGACACCCCCGGTTTGGGCAGGTTCGCCCGCGCCAGCTCGACGATCTTCGTAAAAACGTCCGGCTCGTGGACGGCGAGGTCAGCGAGCGTCTTGCGGTCCAGCTCGACGTTGGCGCGCTGGAGGCCGGCGATCAACTCGCTGTAGCGCAGGCCACGCATGCGGGAGGCGGCGTTGATGCGCACGATCCACAACCGCCGGAAGTCGCGCTTCCTGACGCGCCGGTCGCGGAAGGCATATTTGCGGCCGCGAATCAGGGTGACGATGCTCTGCCGGTACAGGTGGTGCCGGCCGGCGCGGAACCCCTTGGTCAGCTTGCGAGTGCGTTTGCGGCCCCGGAGGACGGTCTTGCCGCTGCGAGCGCGTGTCATGTGTGGTCAGTCCTTCTTATCTCTTGACGAGCCGCGTAGGTCAGGCTTTCCAGCCTGACCACCGAGGAGGGTCAGGCTGGAAAGCCTGACCTACAAAGGTTTACGCTTCGCCGCCCATCATGCGGATGTACTTCTTGGCCACGACCCCCGTCTCGATGACGACGCCGCGCAGCTGGCGCTTGCGCTTGCCGGTCTTGTGGCTGAGCAAGTGCTTCTTGCCGGCCTTGTGGCGCTTCAGTTTGCCGGTGGCCGTGACGCGAAACCGCTTCTTCGACGCCTTGTGAGTCTTCATCTTGGGCATAAGTCACCCGTTTCAACCCGCCCCCGGCGCAACCGCCGGAGGAAAAAGAAAGGGGCCCTTGGTCGATGGCCAAGGGTCCCGGTGAAATCGGCGATTCCCTCGTCCCCGCTCGGGAGGACTCATTATACGGACGGCGGCCCGACCGTGCAGGGCGAATTTCGCGAAGGTCACGCCTTCGGGGCGAGCATGCAGACCATGCGCTTGCCTTCCATGCGCGGCCCCTGCTCGACCTTCGAGATGTCGGCGAGCTTCTCCATCATGTACAGGATGATGCGCTGCCCCTCCTCAATGTGCTGCAGCTCACGGCCGCGGAAGAGCACGTTGAGCTGCACCTTGTCCTTGTGCTCGAGGAACTTGCGCGCCTGGTTGATCTTCGTGTCGATGTCGTGGTCGCCGGTCTTGGGACGGACGCGGATCTCCTTGAGCTTCTGCTGGTGCGTCTTGGTCTTGGTGCCCTTGCGCGACTGCTGGTAGCGGAACTTGCCGAAGTCCATGATCTTGCAGACGGGCGGCCGCTCCTGGGCCGCCACCTCGACAAGATCGAGGTTGGCCTCGCGAGCCATCTCCAGCGCCTGCGAGGTCGGCACCACGCCGAGCTGCTCGCCGTTGGCGCCGATGAGACGGATCGGGCTGATGCGGATCTGCTCGTTCACCCGCTGCTTGTGTTCGCCGCGGTCGGGAAGGCCGCGATCTTGTCTTCCGGGAGGGGGAATACCTCGATCTCCTTTAGAATCGCCAGGAACACACGGCCGCGGAGCCACGGCTGCGGGGCACCACACCCCTCGAGTCCGGCAGGCCGTGCGGCCGAGGCCGCAATGCTCCGCGACGCCATCCCCTGCTAACAGGACGCTGGCCGGACCCGCCTTCTGCCTCTGACAGGGGAAGCACGGTGTTTGTTCGCTCCCGGTCGAGGCACAATCCACCACTTTTAGCGACTGGCCGATAGCGCGTCAACTGTTCGCACCGGAAAAACGCTCGGCGACCTCCGCACTCCGTCTTCGTCCACGGGCCGTCCTGCGACTATCGTGTCCATAACTGCCTGGGAATAGGAGAGTTGCGATGAGCTACGGGAGCGACTACTACCCGAGCTACCGCTACGGCTATTACAGCCCTGGCGTTTCCTATTACTACTGGCCGTGAGGAGTGTTTTTTCAACGAGGTGAGAGGGCGGCCAACGTCGCAACCGCCGGCGGCCCCGCACGATCGACTTGCGAAGCGGCCGGCGGCTGCTCGGAAGTGACTCCGGGCCCAAGAGGTCCGCAGCGAACGTGGGGCAGGCCGGTTGCCTGCCCCACGTTCGCTGCGGACCTCTAACCGACCGCCACGTGCGCCAGCGGCTTCCGCGCCGCCGGGACCGGCGCGGCGCCCGGCAGCCAGTGCCGCAGCCGCGCCACGCCGCCCTCGACCTGGACGTAGCTGCACGGGTGGTCCACCCAGCAGCCGGTGTTCAGGAAGTGGATTCCGTCGATGTGTTCGTCGTGATGGAAGTGTGTGTGCCCGGTGATGACGCCCGCGAAGCCGCCCTCCCGAGCGAAGGCGACGGCCCCACCTTGCACCGCGCCGACGACCCCGCAGACGCGCTTGCTCGCCGCCTTGAGGAAGTGGGCCGCCGGCCGGCTCAGGCGCTGCACCCCGCGGTAGACCACGTCGGCCACGTCGCCCACCCACGTCAAGTTCATCGTGCGGTCGAAGCGGTCGCCGTGAAGGACGAGGTAGCGGTCGCCGCCCACGTCCAGGACGTACTCCTCGCGCAACTGCGTCCCGAGCAGCCCCGTCAGCAGGTTGGTCGCCCGCGCGGGGTCCGCGTGGGCCGGGACGTCGTGGTTGCCGCGGAGCAATACCAGTTCCCGTGAACGGGCGACGCCGCGCAGCGCGTCGATGACCCGCCAGTCGGGGGGACGGAAGCGGCGCAGGTCGGAACTGTCTACGGTGTCGCCGTTGAGGATGAGGCGGTCGAAGTCGCCGTCGAGCAGCTCGGCGAGGAGATCGGTGCGGCTGTTCCTTGCCCCCAGGTGCAGGTCGCTGACGATGATTGTGTTCATAGGTCTCGTGGGTGGAGGAGGGGGTGCCTCTGCGCCCGCACGAGTATTGTGGGCTGCGTTTGTGAAACGCATGAACAGGTTGAAGTGTGGAAATGATAAAAAAGGGTCGAAAACCGACGAATCAGAACGAAGAATGAACAATGAAGAACGGAGAATGAAGAATCAACACGGGTCGGTAATTCTTCGGTCTCCGTTCTTCATTGTTCATTCTTCGTGTTCTCATCCGAACCACGCCGGCATCTGTCCGGCGGGCGGCAGCTTAACCACGCTCAGGCTGCTGATCTGCGGGTGGCTCCGCACCTCGGCCAAGGCGGCCTCCGGCGGCGGGCTGTCCAGGTTCAGCACGGCGATGGCCTCGCCGCCGGGCAGCTGCCGGCCGACGGTCATCTGGGCGATGTTGACCTGGTGCTTGCCGAAGATGGTGCCGATGTGGCCGATCAACCCTGGCACGTCGCGGTGCGTGAAGATGAGCATCACGCCGTCCATGAAGGTGTCGAGGTGGTACGGCCCCAGCTGCACCAGGCGCAGTAGGCGGTTGCCGAACAGCGTGGCCGCCGCGGTGTAGGTCTTCTTGTCGGTCACCAGGTCCGCCCGGATGAGCGTGCTGAAATCGCCCTTCTTCGGGTTGCTCTGCTCGGTCAGCTCGATGCCGCGCTCGCGGGCCAGCAGCTCGGCGTTGACGATGTTCACCGCCTGGTCGAGCCGGGATTCCAGCAACCCGGCCGTGAACGCCGCCGTGATGAGCCGGGTGCTGCGCCGGGCCACCTCGCCGCGGAAGGTCAGCTCGGCCCGCTTGATGGCGCCCTGGGCCATCTGGGCGTGCAAGAGGCCCAGCCGCCGGGCGATGTCCACGTACAGCCGCAGCTCCTCCAGCTCGGTGCGGTCCACGGCGGCCATGTTGACCGCGAAGCCGACGATGCCGCGCAGGAGGAAGTCGATCAGCAGCTGCGCCGCCTCGCGGGCCACCGACGTCTGCGCCTCCACTGTCGAGGCGCCGAGGTGTGGCGTGACGACGACGTTGGGCAGTTGGAGCAGCGGGTGGTCGGCCGGCGGCGGCTCCTGGGCGAAGACGTCGAGGGCGGCGCCGGCCAGGTGGCCCGACTTGAGCGCCTCGGCCAGCGCCTCTTCGTTGTAGATGCCGCCGCGGGCGCAGTTGATGACGCGAGCCCCCTTCGGCAATTTGGCCAGTTCGGCGGCACCAATCATGTCGCGCGTCTCTGGCCCGCCCGGCACGTGGACCGTGAGGAAGTCGCAGCGCGGCAGCAGGGCGTCGAGGTCCGGCACGCTCTCGATGCCCAGCTGCGCCGCCCGCTCGGGGGCCAGGAAGGGGTCAGTGCCGACGACTTTCATGTCGAAGCCGATGGCCCGGCGGGCGACCTCGCGGCCGATGCGGCCCAGGCCGATGATGCCGAGCGTCTTGCCGGCGAGTTGGTTGCCGACGAACTTGCCGCGCTCCCACTTGCCGGCGTGCAGGCTGGCGTCGGCCGCGGGGAGGTGGCGGGCGACGGCCATGAGCAGGGTCAGAGTGTGCTCGGCGGTGCTGACCGTGTTGCCGCCGGGCGTGTTCATGACGACGATGCCCTTGCGCGTGGCGGCGGCCACGTCGATGTTATCGACGCCGACGCCGGCGCGGACGATCGCCCGCAACTTGCCGGGCTCGTCGAGCAGGTCGGCGGTGACCTGGGTGCCGCTGCGGACGATGAGGCCGTCGCATTCGCGGAGGGCGGCCTTGAGGGCGTCACCCTTGAGGCCGCTGCGCTCGTCGAGGTCGATACCGGCCTGGCGCAGCAGGTCGAGGCCCTGGGATTCCAGCTTGTCGTTGGCGAGGACGCGGGGCATGAGTAGCTCTCCGTAGCGCAGGCGGCCCGACGCGCGGGGCAAACGGTCTGGCGCTCACTGCGGCGCGGTCCGACGCCTGGTTCCACAGGCGGGCCAACTCTCTCTGAGCCGCCGGCTGCCAGACCACGGTGTATCGCATTATTTCTGCTCAATAATATCCTTGATATGCCGCTCGGTAATGTCCCGGATGTGCCCCGTAAGGTTCTCGCGATCCTCGTCGGTTTGCGCGAGCGAGAGAAGGTGCTCGAACAATTCGATCGTGGTGACCGCGCGTTCCGGGGAATGCTTGCGGCGCTCGATCTCGGCTGCGTCTGGCAGGTGGCTGACGTCCGCGTAGAGTCGTTGGATCCGCTCTGGGTCGGGGGTGAATCGGCCGAGAACCCGATCCTCGGCATCGACGATGTTCACCGGCTCCGTGAGAGAACCGAGCAACTCAGGCCAGATCTCATCGGCACGCAAAGTAATCATAGGAAAGCTCCTCGGGCAACGGGAGGCTATTATACCACAGCGTCCGCCACTTGCGCCCACACATTCTGCGCGGCGGCGACACCCTGGCCCACCTCGACGGCGTAGCTCTTGGAGCCGCTGCGCTCGTCGATGTCGATACCGGCCTGGCGCGGGCGGCAAAGCTCACGAGTGCGCGCTGTCTTCGTGAGTGCCGGCACCCGGGCCAAGGCGCTTCACGTTCCGGAGCATCCCGAACAGATCGTCAGTCGTGACCTGCCAGACGGGCGGCCCCGTCAATTGCAGCAACCCGTCCACCTGGCCTTCGACCTCCTTCTGGATCGCTGATGAGGGGAAACGCCAGACCGGAACCCAGACAGACCAGTCGGGCAGGAGGGAAAGTGCGAGGGCCTTGGCCAGCAGGTCCACCAGGGCATCAAGCGAGCCGGGCGGCAGGGGCGACAAGGTGAAGGATCGCAAGTCGGTGTCATTTGTTCCCTCTCCCGGGAACTCGTCGGTCATTGCGAAGCGGTACACCCCCCCGGACGGGCCGACCTGAAGCACGCCCTCGGTCGGACCATCGTAGTAGCCCAACGCCAGGACGCGCGTGACCGGGGACGGGTAGTCGCTGCCCTCACGAAATCCGAGGTTAACTGTCAGCGGCGCGTTCATGGCTCAACTCCGTCCGAACAGGCGATTGAACAAGTCCGCCACCTCCTGGGTGACGGGCTTGGGAAGTTCCACAGTGCGGTGCAGCGGGTCGGCCCGGCTCGGGGTGTCATGCACGCGGAAGCGCTTTTCCACGTCGGCCCGCGATGCGGCGGACGCCGGTGCCGTCGGAATGCCCGCCGTGGTTGAAACCCCGTGAATCCCGATGGCCTGCTCGGCTTCGGCGGCCTTTCGGCCCAGGCGCGCCGCCGATTCGCGCGACGTTCCCAGCCGTTTCAACACCTCCCCACCCGCGCCCGCCTCCTCGGTGTCTTCGGGTAAGTCCATCGCGGCGCTCCCCGTCATTTCGCTTCGGCCCACACCTGTTGCGCCGCCGCGACCCCCTTCCCCGGCTCGACGGGGTAGCCCATCTCCTTCAGCACCAGTTCCACGCCCGCCAGTGCCGCCAGCACGTCGAACTGGTCGATGTACCCCATGTGCCCCAGGCGGATGATCTTCCCCTTCAAGTTATCCTGCCCGCCCGCCAGTTTCAGCCCGTACTGCTTCTCCAGTTTCCCCAGCAGCGCCGAGCCGTCGATGCCGTCCGGCACCTTCGCCACCGTCACGCTGTCCGCCGGCCGGGCCGCGAATAGCTCCAGCCCCATGCCCCGGAACCCCGCCCGCGCCGCCGCCGCGGTGCGCGCCTGCCGTTTCCAGATGTTTTCGATCCCTTCCGCCCGGATCTTCTTCAGGCTGACGCGCAGTCCCATCAGCAGCGTGTGCGCCGGCGTGTACGGCGTCTCGTTCTGTTCCAGGTCCTTCCTCGCCTTCTTCAGGTCGAAGTAGAACGTGCGCCGTTCCGGGTTGCGGTCGATCAGGTCCCACGCCTTGGGGCTGACCGAGACAAACGCGAGGCCCGGCGGCAGCATCAGCGCCTTCTGCGATCCGGTCACGCAGGCGTCGATGTACCAGTCGTCGGTGCGGCACTCCATCGCGGCCAGGGCGCTGATCGCGTCCACCAGGAGGACGGCCGGCGTCTTCGCGACCAGTTTGCCGAAGGCGGCGACGTCGTGGGCGACGCCGGTGGAGGTTTCGCTGAGGGTGCAGCTGACGGCGACGGCGTCGGGGTGCTGAGCCAGCGCCTGCGCCAGCTGCTCGGGCGACACCGCCTGACCCTGCGGGGCGGTGATGCTGATGGCCTCGGCGCCGTAGACCTTGCCGATATTGCGCCAGCGCTCGCCGAAGCGGCCGGCGATGAGGCAGATCACCTTCCCCCGCGGGGGAACGCAGTTGACCAGCGCCGCTTCCATGCCGCCCGTGCCGGAGCTGGTCAGCGTCAGGACGGGGCTCTTCGTCTGGAAGACGTACTGCAAATCCTGCGTCACCTCGGCGAGCAGCTGCCGCATCTCGGACGTGCGGTGATAGGGCACTGGCCTGGCCAGCTCCAGCAGCGTTTCTTCGGGGACGGGGGACGGCCCGGGGGTCAGCAGACGAGACTTCATCGGAGTGTTCCTGTTGCGGTCGGACGAGCGCCAGCCAACTGCCTCATTGTAGAAAGAAATCCGGCAACTCGGGGCGCCGAGTTTCCGCTACTGACCTTGTACTGTTGGCCCCATCAGTTACACTACAAACGTACACATCGCCCCCATCCGAAACACACGAAACACCATCCACAATCCCGAGGGGCCGGCTGTTCCTCCGTCGGGGTTGCGGTATAAATGGGAGTGCGCATGCAGACTGTCAATCGCATCTTCAACCACAGCCAGCGAGGAGCAAACATGGCCGACCCGACGCGCGACCGCGAGCTGAAAAGTGCCCTGGCGCAGATCGAGAGCCAGTTCGGCAAAGGCGCCATCATGCAGCTGGGCGACTCGACCGCGCTCGACGTCCAGGGCATTCCAACGGGGGCGCTGAGCCTGGACATCGCCCTGGGAGGCAAGGGGCTGCCGCGCGGTCGCATCATCGAAATCTTCGGCCCCGAATCGGGCGGCAAGACGACCGTGGCCTTGCACGCCATCGCCCGCGCTCAGAAGATGGGCGGCGTCGCCGCCTTCATCGACGCCGAGCACGCCCTCGACCCGTCCTGGGCCAAGCGCCTCGGCGTGGACCTCGAAGGACTGCTGGTCAGCCAGCCGTCCAACGCCGAGGAGGCGCTCAAGATCGCCGAGATGCTCGTCAAGTCGAATGCCGTGGACATCATCGTCATTGACTCGGTCGCCGCCTTGGTGCCCAAGGCCGAGCTGGAAGGCGAGATCGGCGACGCCCACGTCGGCATGCAGGCCCGCCTCATGAGCCAGGCGCTGCGCATGCTCAACCCGTCCGTGTCGAAGACCAAGACGTGCCTGGTCTTCATCAACCAGATCCGCCAGAAGATCGGCGTCATGTTCGGCAACCCGGAGACGACGTCCGGCGGCCTGGCCCTGAAGTTCTTCAGCTCCTGCCGCCTGGAGGTGCGCAAGGTGACGACCGTCAAGGATGGCGAGGAGACGGTCGGCTCGCGCGTGCGGGTCAAGGTGGTCAAGAACAAGATCGCCCCGCCGTTCAAGCAGGCCGAGTTCGACCTGATGCACACCACCGGCATCAGCCGCGAGGGCGACCTGATCGACCTGGCCCTGGAGGACAAGATCGTCACCAAGAGCGGCTCGCACCACAGCTACGGCGACATCAAACTGGGCAACGGCCGCGAGAACGCCAAGCAGTTCCTGCGCGACAACCCGGCGCTGGTGGACGAGATCGAGAAGAAGGTGCTGGAGAAGCGCGGGCTCGCCGGCAACGCCCCCACCGGGCAGCCGGAAGAGAACGGCGTGGCCGAGGAGGTGCCTGTGCCGGCGCGCGGCCGGCGCCAGCCGGCGGCGGCCGCCGAGTGATCGGATTGCCGGCCCGTAGCGGCAAGCTGCCAGCTTGCCGGGCCAGCGCCGGCAAGCTGCCAGCTTGCCGCTACGGGCCGGATCGCGCGACTAATAACTGGAAAACCCCCGACGGACACGGTACAACTTATCTGGTTGCACCAGGTCTTGACCCCGGGGGGCTCCTCTGATGTACCGCACCGCCGTGGCTTGCGGCCTGCTCGCGCTTCTGGCCGCCCCCGTTTCCGCCGCCGACAAGCTCCCCCCCGACGAAACCCTCGCCGCCATCCAGGACGCGGTGACCGGCCTGATCGAGCGGGCCAGCCCGTCTGTGGCTTGCCTCCTCGTCTCGCGCAGCGACGCCTACAAACAGTTCGGCGCCCTCCCCGCCGCGGATGACCCTTCCGGGCACCTCGGCGCTTTCGACGCCGTCCGCTTCCGCAAGGAGGCCCAGGATCGTCACGACCGGACCCGTGAGGCCCTCGTCAACCGTCTCGACCTTGCTGGCCCGACCAACGTCCCCGAATCGTTCGGCAGCGGCATCGTCATCGGCGAGGCGGGCCTGGTCCTGACCAATTACCACGTCGTCCGCGAAGCCACCAAGGTCTACGTCCGCTTGCCGGGGGGCAAGGGGAGCTACGCCGACGTCCACGCGGCCGACCCCCGCAGCGATCTGGCGGTGCTGAAGATGCTTGCCCCGCCGAAGGGGCTGAAGTCGCTGGCGCTGGGCCGCGGGGACGACGTGCGACCGGGCCAGTTCGTGCTGGCGCTGACCAACCGGTTCGCCGCCGGCTTCCGCGACACCGGCCCCAGTGCCGACTGGGGCATCGTCAGCGCCGTCCGCACCCGACAGGAGCCGTCCCGGCTCGAAGAGCAGGAGCGCGGCAAAAAGTTGTACCAGCTCAGCACCTTGATCGAGACGACAGCCAAGCTCAACGCCGGCTGCAGCGGCGGCGCCCTGCTCAACATGAAGGGCGAATTGATCGGCATCACCAGCTCGTTGGCGGCAACCGCCAACAGCGACGCCCCGGGCGGCTTCGCCGTGCCGACCGGAGGTGCGATGCAGCGCATCATCGAGACGCTGAAGGAGGGCAAGGAGGTGGAGTACGGCTTCCTCGGCGTGACCTTCTCCCCCGAGGCCCTTCCCGAGGGCGTCAAGATTCTCGGGGTCACGACGGGCTCGCCGGCCGAGCAGAAGCGCCTGCCGCCCGGCCAGTACATCGTGAAGGTCGATGGCGTTCGCATCCGCACCAATGACGACCTGGCCCTGGCCATCGGCGCCGCCCTCGCCGGCCACACGATCAAGTTGGAGTTGGCGGCGACTCCGGACGGGCCGACGCGCGAGTACCCCGTGACCCTGGCCAAGTATTACGTCGCCGGTCCGTTCATCGCCTCGGTGCGGCCGCCCGCGGTCGGCGGCTTGCGGGTCGATTACGCCAGCACGGTCATCAAGACGACCGCCGCCGGCAACATGCCCATTCCCGAAGGGGTCGTGGTCCGCGAGGTGCTGCCCGGCAGCCCCGCGGAGAAGAGCAACGTCGAGTGGGACCGCGCGGTCATCACCCGGGTGAACGGCCGCGCCGTCTTTACCCCGGCGGAGTATTACGAAGAGGTGCGCAAGGGCACCGGCCCCCTGGAGCTGAAGATCAAGACGCGCAACGGCGAAGATACGGTGAAACTGGAACGCAAATAGGGAATGCCCTGAAGGTGACCCGATGGACTTCCGCTACGCCATTTGCAACGAGACCTTCGAGGGGTGGGACCACGCCCGCGTCTGTCGCTTCGTGGCCGGCCTCGGCTACGCCGGCCTGGAGATCGCCCCGTTCACGCTGGCCCCGCGGATCACCGACGTGAGCCGCGAGCGCCGCCGCGACCTCCGCCGCCAGGCCGAGGACTGTGGCGTGACGATCCTCGGCCTGCACTGGCTGCTGGCGAAAACCGAAGGGCTGCACCTGACCAGCGCCGACGAGGCGACGCGCCGCCGGACGGCCGAGTATCTGGTCGAGTTGGCCCGCTGCTGCCGCGACCTTGGCGGCGACCTGCTCGTCTTCGGCTCGCCGGCGCAGCGCCGTATCCCGGCGGGGGCGACGCGCGAACAGGCCGCCGACTACGCCGTCGATACCTTCCGCCGCGCCGCGCCGGGGTTCGCCGACGCGAGCGTGCGGCTATGCCTTGAGCCGCTGTCGCCCCCCGAGGCCGACTTCATCAACACCGCCGCCGAGGCCGTCGCCATCCTCGACCGCCTCGACCATCCCAACTTCGCGCTCCACCTCGACGTCAAGGCGATGTCCACCGACGGCCCCGCGCCGGAATTGATCCGTCGCTACGCCGTCCGGACGGCTCACTTCCACGCCAACGACCCGAACAAGCGCGGCCCCGGCTTCGGCAGCACCGACTTCGTGCCCATCTTCCGGGCGCTGCGCGACAGCGGTTACGCGGGGTGGGTGTCGGTCGAGGTGTTCGACTACTCGCCCGACCCGGAAACCATCGCGCGCGAAAGTCTGCGCACCATGCGCGAATGCGCGGCGCAGGTTTAGCCGCTTGCGGCTTCGCATGACGTGCGAAGCCGCAAGCGGCTACGGAGGATGTCTGATGACGCAGCGTTGCCTGACCGCCGTTGCGGTCCTCTTGATGGTCGGCGCCGCGGCCCGGGCGGCCGACCTCGAAGTCGGCTTCGCCGGGGCCGACATCACCCCCAAGGTCGGTGGCGACAAGCCCGTCTACATGGCAGGCTTCGGCCACAATCGCGTCGCCACGAAGGTCCACGACCCCCTCTTCGCCCGCGCCGTGGTCCTCAAACACGACGGCCGCAAGGTCGCCCTCGTCTCCGTCGATCTCGTCGGCTTCTTCCACGCCAACGTCACCCGCGTCCGCGACTCGCTGCCCGGCTTCACCTACGTCCTGGTCTCCAGCACCCACAATCACGAGGGGCCGGACACCCTCGGCCTGTGGGGACAGAATCCATTCAAGAGCGGCGTTGACAAGGATTATTTACGCGACGTCGAGGAGAAGATCGTCAAGGCGGTCAAGGCCGCCGACGCCGCGGCGAAACCGGTCAGCGCGGCCCTCGGCACCGCGAAGGCCCCGGAGCTGCTGCACGACGCCCGCGAGCCCTACGTCAAGCACGACGAGTTGACCGCGGTCCAGTTCCTCGACGGCGACAGGAAGCCGGCCGGGATCGTCGTGCAGTGGAACTGCCATCCCGAAACGCTGGGCAGCAAGAACACGCAGCTCAGCGCCGATTTCGTCGGCTTCACGGTCAAATACCTCACCGACAAGTATCACTGTCCGGTCGTCTACCTGACGGGCACGGTCGGCGGGCTGCTGACGTCGATGCACGTCGAGGTCAAGGACGTCAAGGGCAAGGTGCTGCCGGAGGACTCCTTCGAGAAGACGGAGCGCTACGGCGTCCTGGTCGGCGAGTTGGCCGACAAGGCGCTGGCCGGCGCCAAAGCGGTGAAGCTGACGCCGATCGAGGCGCGCACCCGGGCGGTGTTCCTGCCGCTGGACAACAAGTTGTATCAGCTCGGCCGCAAGGTCGGCGTCCTCGAGCGGCAGGCGTTCCTTTGGGCCGGCGACCCGTACAAGGCGGAGCCAGCCGACGCGACGGAAACCAAGAAGCCGTTGTGCCTGAAGACGGAAGTCGGCTGGCTGCGCCTGGGCGACCTGGAGGCGGCGGCCATTCCGGGGGAAATCTATCCCGAATTGGTGCTCGACAAGGTGCAGGACCCGGCGGACCCCGGCGCCGACTTCCCGGAGGCGCCCGTCGAGCCGGCGATTTACAAGCAGATGCGCGGGCCGCACCGGATGATGATCGGGCTGGCCAACGACGAGGTCGGCTACATCATCCCGAAGCGGCAGTGGGACGAGAAGCCGCCGTTCTGCTACGACCGCAAGAAGGCCCAGTACGGCGAGGAGAACAGCGTCGGCCCCGAGACGGCGCCGATCCTGTGCAAGGCGTTCAAGGATCTTGTTGGGGGCAAAAAATGAGCCGCTTGCGGCTTGGCGTTCGTGCGAAGCCGCAAGCGGCTTTATTCCAGCCCCTCGCCGCGCAGCTTGCTCTTGGCGTCCTTCGCCAGTTTCGACTTGGGCGAGCCCTTTGCCACCAGGCGCAGCATCTCGCCGCCGAACTTCTTCTCGGCCCGCTCCTTCTCCGCGAAGTGGAACCCCAGGTAGAACAGTTCCTCCGGCTCCAGCCATTTCGCCTTCGTGACGAACTCCAGCGTTTCGGCCTCGTGGTTGTCGATGAGTCGGGTGAACTGCTGCAAGGTGGGGTCGGCGGCCCGCGCCTCGGCGGACAGGTCGCGCCCCGACACCTTCAGCGCACAGGCGGCGGCCTCCAGCCGGATGGCGGCGCCGCAGGCCGGGTCGCGCGTCAGCAGCCGCAGGTAGACCAGCGCCCTGTCGTACTGCTTCTTCTTGCGCAGGGCCGCGGCGCGCTCCTCCAGCCGGTCGCGCAGGCCGGGGGCGTCCGCCACGCGCAGCAGGTGCAGCAGCGCCTCGGCCCGGCGATCGCCCGCTTCGTGGTAGTCGCTGGCCTGAGCGAACAGCCGCTCGCGCAGCGGCGCGTCGTAGCTGCCGACGAACGGCTCCTGCGTCCGGGCCAGTGTCCAGGCGGCGTCCGGTGATTCCGCGGCGAGGAGGGCCTCGGCCAGCGCCGTGCGGCCGGCGCCGAGGCGTGCCAGGTGCGTCAGGGCGTCGTCGCGGAGGGCGCGGTCGGCGTGGCGGAGTTGCCGCAGCAGGGCGGCGGCGACCTCGGCCGTGTCGCGGTCGCCGAGCTTCTCCAGCGCCAGCCGCCGGCCGGCCACGTCGCCGGCCTCGAAAAGGGAGAGCCAATCGGGGAGCTGGCGGTCGCTGACGGCGACGCCGCGGAGGATCATCAGGGCCGGGGCGGCGACGCGGAAGTCGCCGTCGGCCGCACACGCCAGGAGGCGCTTGAGGCGGTCCTTGACCGGCGCCGCGGCCGACTTGCCGAGCCCCTGGAGGGCGGCGGCGCGAACCTCGACCGGGTGGCCCGGCTGGATGCGGTCCCAGAACCAGGTCTCGGCCCGCGGCTCGGCCAGCGCCGCCAGCAAGCGGACGGCGGCCAACTCCGACGCCGGCGGCAGCGGGGTCTTGCCCATGCCTTCGAGCAGGCCGAGCAGGTGATCGCCGAGCAGCCGCTTCGCGGCGTCGGGCATCGACGGGATCTCTGCGCTGAGCGCCCGGGCGGCGGCATCGACCACGCCGGGATCCTTGTCGAGCAGGGCGTCCATCGCCGCGTTGCCGGCGCTGGCCGTGCCCGCCGCGGCCAGGGCCCCCGCGATGCGCCGCCGCAGGCCGGGCGCGACCTTGTGCATCAGGTCCTGCAGCGCCTTCGTTCCTTTGGCCCCCAGCTTCGCCGCCGCCAGGGCCGCCAACTCCGACTCTTCGCCGCCTTCCTCGATCTTTTTCAGCAATTGCGGCAGCGCCGGCTCGACGCGCAGCTGCCCCGCGACCGTGAGCAGCAGCGACCGGACCGCCGCGTCGGGGTCCGCGAGGCCGTCGCAGACGGCGCGCGACACCTCGGGGTCGCGGAGGCCGAGTTCGCCGAGGACAACGGCGGCGGCGCGGCGCACTTCGGCGGGGGAGTCGGGGTCGAGGAGGCGGAGCAGCTTCTTCCCGGTGGCGTCGAGCATGAGTGTTTCCCGCGGGGACTCGGTACTCAGTACCCAGTACTCAGTACGGAGTCCCCGTCGCGCTGTCCGCCCGGTAGGTCCCGCCTGCCGGGCGGGACCAGAGGACAGATGTGTCGGTCCGGCCAACCGCGTGACTGCCGGGGCGGGCGGCCAGGACGCTGGCGCCGCGCGGAATTCGTGTTTGACAAGCTGCGTGCGCGCAGATTTACCTTGCGGTCGCCACCGTCTTGTGGAAGATTGACCCGAAGGCTGCGGAGAGAGCCGGCCTGACCTAATACACGGACCCAGTAAGGATGTCCGTGAACTTCACAGGTCGGTGACAAACCGCAAGGACGGCGCAAGCGAGCGTCCGTCCTGCGTTCCCTTTCAGGTATATGGCGCGCGGACAACGCCCGGCCGGTTCGGAACGGGATGGCGCGTCGTTCCTACGAAGTTGAGGTGGCCGATGCTTCGACG
>DATFNV010000633.1:0-3799 GCA_035266225.1 Gemmataceae bacterium | reverse complement strand
TAGTACTCCTTGACGTACTCGTTGACCCAGATTGTGCATGTCCGGGGCGGACACGCCGGGGCGACGAGGGGGGCGGGCACCGGGACCGGCGCCGCCTGTTGGGCGGCCGGCGGGCCGATCTTTTCGCCGCCCTTGGGCTTGTCTTTGTCTTCCTCGCCCCAGGCCGTCAAGCCGGTCATGGCGACGAGGGCGCCGGTCAGCAGAGCGATGCGGATGCGCTGCCACAACATGCCGTCTTCTCCTATGTTTGGACCATTGCCCGATCCGGCCGGCACTCCCACTGGCCGACGCCTGGACCGGAAACTGAAGGGTTGTGACTCACCCAACTATGCCCAATCCGGGCAAGTTGGTAAAGCCAAGAAGGCTGGGGATGGTGGAAAAATTCGCGAAAGACGTCGTGTGGCGCGGGAATCACCGCGGGGGAGGAATGCGCCGCCCACGCGAACGGGGACGGACGGGCCGGACGAAAGTGTTGTGAAGGGGCGCGGAACGGGAAAAGGTCTTGAGGGAGCGCAAGGGGTGCCGACCCGGCGACGGGGGCAGGTGTCTTACCGAATCGGCTTGGGGAAATGCGAAAACGCCGGCGCCGCGGACGAGGCGATGGCTTCGTCCGCGGCGCCGGCGCCGCTCCGAAAGGCGCCCGAAGGATCGCTAATGGTTGCCGGGCGGCTCCTTGCCCGGCGGCTGCTTGGGTTGCGGCCTGGCCGGGGGCTTGGCCGGCGGCTTGGTCGGTTGCGGTTTGCCTGGCGTCATGTTCGGCGCCGCCTGACCATTCGGCGCACCCGGCGCGTGCGGCGCGGTCGTCAGGCCGTGCCCCGGTTGCGCGGACATGTTGGGCGTCAGCGTCTGGCTGGGGTGGGCCCCGGCGCCCGCGGCGGCCGGCCGGGCCGGGGCGGTATAGCCCCGGGGCATGGCCATCGAGGCGACCCGCGGCTCCCTGGGGGCGCCGACCGGCATCTTCGCCTCGGCCGCCCGGCGCTCCGCGGCCACCTGACGGACGGCTTGGGCGTGCTCATGCACGTGCGCCCTTTCTGCCGCGTCCATCCGCACCATCCGCGTCCCGTGCATGGCGGCAACGCGGGCCGACGGGCCGACGACGACCCCGCGCTCGCGGCCGTAGCGGTTGAATTCCACCAGGGTCCGCGGCGGGCGCGGCTCACGGCCGCCGTCGCGGGCCAGGCAGATGTCGATCTGCACTGACTCCCAGCGCGGGTCGTCGCGGTGGTCCCAGCGCTCGTAGACGATGACAGAGTCGTAGTGGCTCCGGCCGTAAACGACGACGGTCTCGTAGCCGCAGTCGTGGTAGGCCGGCCCGTAGTAATCGCCGAAGTAGTAGTGGCAGTAGCACGGCCGGACGAAGAAGGCGTCCATGACGATCGTGTGATGCACGACATAGGTCGGCGTGTAGACGTACTCGACGCCCACGACGTCGGGGTCCACGACCACGGGGGCGTACATGACGCCGCGGTTGGCGATGGCGATGTCCCAGTAGCCGTTGATGTAGACGTAGCCGTAGGGGGACCAGCGGAAGTGCGCCGCTACCCAGACGTAGCCCGGCTGGACCCGCCCCCAGTAGCCGGCGCGCCAGGCGTAGCCGTCGCCGCGCCAGACGTACTGGCCGGGGACGTAGAAGCTGTCCACGTTCGGCGCGGCGGGGGGAGCGGCGGTTTCCGGCGGGTCGGGCGGCTTGGGCAGGTAGGTCACGTCGTGCTTTTCGGCCTCCTGCTGCGCTTCCGCCCAGAAGCCGGGCACCCACTGCCACTTGCCGGAGTCGTCGCGCCAGTAGCCGGCGACCCAGTGCTTGTTCGGCGGCGGCACGCGCCAGACGCCGCTGACCCAGAGGTAGTTGGCGCGCTCGTCGTCCCACGCCCAGTAGCCGCCGATCCAGAGGGCGTTGCCCTCGGGCTTCTCCTCGGGCGGCATTTCCTCGAGGGCCTTGGGCGGCGCCTTGGCGATCGGCGGCGTCGCCAGCGGCTCGGCGGTCGGCGTGGCGAAGGCCTCGTGGACTGGGCCGCGGGTCAGCACCTCGACCCCCTTGGGCGGTGCCGGATCGTCGGCAGGGGCGGCCGCCGGGGCGGGGGTGGAGGCGATGGGTTGGCCGGGGGGCGGGTCGGAAGGCGGCGGTTGGGCCGCGGACTCTGGGGCGCTCAGCAGGGCGGCCGAGAGCCCGGCGCCGGCCGCGAGTGCGGCCAGCCAGACCTTGAGGGAGCGCGCACGCATTGCGACGGACTCCATGAGAGGAGCGGCCCCGGGCGCCGGGTCGCGGATACCGTAAACGACCGATTCAAGGCGCGGGGTTGTAGCGTTCGGGGTAGGACGTGTCCAGGGCAGAATTGCGGCCGTAACAACACTATCTTCGCCGCTTGCGGCTTCGCCATCTTTCCTGCGAAGCCGCAAGCGGCAAGTGGGGTGTTGATACAGGGTCTTAGCGGCCCAGCAGGCGCCGGGCGTTGTGGTGGTAGACCTGCTCCAGCACGTTACCCGGCAGGCCAAGCCCACGCAGCAGCGGCGTCGGCGGCTCACCCGGGGCGGCGGCGTAATCGGGGTCGGCGATCGGGCTGCGGCCCTGCCATTCGCTCTCCCAGAGGGTGCGCTGGCACCAGTAGCGGCTGACGTAGTGTTCCCGCGTCAAGTGGTGGCGCGTCACCAGATCGACGCCGAACAGGAAGTGTGTCGGCTGCCGGCAGACCAGCGACCGGATCGCCTCCGCCCGCGGCGACACCTCGCGCACCTGCCACTTCGTGGCGCTGGTATCCACGCAGAAGTTCGGGTACTTCTCGAAGAGGGCCTCCAGGTGGTCGGGGTGTTCGGGGTCGCCGCCCATGTGGGCGCCGATCCAGGTCGCGCCGGGGAACAGTTGTAGCAGCCGCTCCAGGCCGAGGTACTGCTCGGGCTTGGTGCCGTACTTCGCCGCATCGGTATACATAGTGCGGAACCACACGTCGGGGTCGCCGACGTGGACCATGAACACGCGGATGCCGGCGGCGACCGCCCGCCGCGCGCACTCGACCCGCCACGGGGCATCGACGATCAACCCGCGCTCGCGGCCGCGCGGCGCCCCCCAGAACTTGATAATCTCGACCCCTGCTTGCAAGTACTGGTCCAACAGGCGGTAGGCCGAGTCGTCCGGCTCGTCGGCGCTTTTCTTGTTGATCATGCCGTTGAAGCGAAGGCGGCCGCCGAGCCGCTCGCGCAACACGGGGATGTCGTCGGCGGGAGCCATCCCGACGGTGAGGCCGATTCCGAAGTCGGCGGCCACGTCGAGCATCGTGACTGCCTGTTCGACCGTGGCCCCCGGGCCGGTGCCGAGGGGCGGGCCGCTCGGCGGGTCGGCCGGGCGCGTCCGCATCACGTGGGCGTGGATGTCGATGATCGGCGGGCCGGCGTAGCGGAAGTGACGCCGGTCGGCGTAGTCCTGGCCGGTGACGTTGTGTTCGGGCGGGGAGGATGGCGCGCTCATAGTGCTCGGTCCCGTTTAGCCGCCGCCCTCGGGGCGGCGCAGATTCATCGGTTCGCGAAACGATAAATCGAGGGCGGCGGCTAAACCGCAGGTTAGAACAGCACCGGCTTGCCGAGCTTGCGGCGGACGGCGGTGAACTGGCCGACGTGCATCATCGTGTGGTTCGACCCCAGCAGCAGCATCGCCCCCAGGGTCGGCGCGAATTTCGCCATGTTCCCGGTCATCGGACGATCGAGGTCGGCGTCGGAGAGCTTCTCGACGGCGGCGAGCGAGGCCGCGCGGACCTTGTTGAAGAGGTCCAGGTATTCGGCCTTCTTCAGGAACCCGCCGGGGGCGTCG
>DATFNV010000632.1:0-21556 GCA_035266225.1 Gemmataceae bacterium | reverse complement strand
TGCACGGCCCCGAGCGCTACGCCCAGCGCGCCAACGACTTCTTCAGCCAGGTCGTCGCCCGAGTCTACCCCGCCTACGAGAAGCGCCTGCGCGAATGCAACGCCCTGGACTTCGACGACCTGCTCTACTTCCCCGCCCTGGCCCTCAAGAACGACACCGACTTCCGCGCCGAACTCGACGCCCGCTTCCGCTACGTCCTCATCGACGAGTACCAGGACACCAACCACGCCCAGTACGCCATCGCCCGCTACCTGTCGGTCGATCAGCCGAACCTGTGCGTCGTGGGCGACCCCGACCAGTCGATTTACGGATGGCGAGGATCGGATATCCGTAACATCCTCGATTTCGAGCGCGACTTCCCCACGGCCCGGGTGCTGACCCTGACGCAAAACTATCGTAGCACCAAGTCGATCCTGCACGCCGCGAGCCACCTGATCGCGCACAACAAGCAGCGCAAGCCGAAGGACCTGGTCACCGACAACCCGCAGGGGCAGCCGGTGACGCTCTTGACCTACGAAAGCGGCACCGACGAGGCCGAGGGGATCGCCCTGCGCGTCCGCAAGGCGGTCGAGGGGAAGAAGCACAACTACCGTGACTTCGCCGTCTTCGTGCGTATGAACGCCCTGACGCGGGCGCTGGAGGCGGCGTTCGTCAAGCACCGCGTCCCGTTCCAGATCGTCAAGGGGTTGGCGTTCTTCGACCGCAAGGAGAACCGCGACGTGCTGGCCTACCTGCGGCTGCTGGTCAACCCGCGCGACGACCTGTCGTTCCTGCGCATCGTCAACGAGCCGGCCCGCGGCGTCGGCAAGACCTCGCTCGACTACCTGCGCGAGCATGCTGAGCCGCGCGAGATGAGCCTGCTCGACGCGGCCGGCGAGGTGAAGAACGTCGCCAAGATCAAGGGCAAGGCGGCGAAGGGGCTGGCCGAGTTCTCGCTGATGATGCGCGACCTGCGCGGGGCGGGCGAGGGCCGGCCCGACGAGGTCATTCGCGCCGTCCTCGACCGCAGCGGCTACCGGCAGATGCTCAAGGACAGCCGCGACGAGGAGGACCAGGAGCGCCTGGCCAACATCGAGGAATTGATCACCGCCGCCAAGCAGTTTTCGGAGGAAGATTCGAGCCGTACCGTCGGCGACTTCCTGGAAAACATCACCCTGGCCAGCGACGTGGACGGCTGGGACGAGCGCCAGGACTGCGTCTCGGTGATGACGCTGCACGCGGCCAAGGGGCTGGAGTTCCCGGTGGTGTTCATCGCGGCCGTCGAGCAGGGCATCCTGCCGCACGAGCGCAGCCTGGCCAAGGAAGACCAGCTCGAAGAGGAGCGGCGGTTGGCCTTCGTCGGCATCACGCGCGCCAAGGAGGAGTGCTACCTGACGCACGGCCGGATGCGCGAGTTCCGGGGGCAAACCCTGTACGCCATCCCGAGCGGCTTCCTCGAAGAATTGCCGGCCGATGCCGTCGAGGAAATCGACCTGTCGGTCAGCGCCGCCGGCCGGCAGCAGGCGCTGGACGAGTGGCGCGGCGGCGGCAAAGCGGCGGAGCCGGGGTGGGAGGATGCCGGCGTGAGGCCGAAGGCGAAGGCCGAGCCGATCGCGCCGGCGACGAACCACGATGGCGACGGCTTCGCGGCCGGCGTCATGGTGCATCACCCGAAGTTCGGCAACGGACGGATCACGGAGGTGAGCGGTTACGGGGCGATGCGCCGCGCCAAGGTGCGCTTCGCGTCGGGCGGGGAGAAGACGCTGGTGCTACAGCACGCGAAGCTGACCATTCTGCGCAAAGGGTGATGCACCTGTTTGGCGGTCAGGCGGTCTTGTGCGCCGCGAGTAACCGCCGAATCTCAGGCAACAGCGCCGCAGGTACGGTGATTACGGCTTGGTCGCCCGTGTCGGCGGCCGCTGCCTCATCCGCCGCGATCCACTCCTCGTCCGTCCTTGCGTCCAATTCGGCAATTAACCGCTTGACGCGCTGGTCATCCCAGCCTTTGGGGAACCGCTGTTCGTTCATCGCCCGCGCCTCCTTTGCCGCCGCCGGAAGGCTTTGAGCTGCTTGCCGGCGAGCGGATAAGCCGTTACCACAAACACGCCATCCCCTTCTTCGTCGGGGACGTAAACCACCCGGAGATACCGCCCGTCCACTGTCTGCCCGAGGGCCTGTCGTGAGCCGCCGGCGCAGGCTTCGTCTTCGCCCGGGTGAGCCAGAACCCATTCCGCCTCAGCTTCGGTCACCCCATGCTCATAGATGTGCGGGAGTCCGGTTTCGGGGTCGCGGTAGTAGCGGATTTCCATAACCAGCCCTCGCCGTCGTTGGCAAACCTTATTGTAGCACGTCGGCCCCTTTTCCGGGCCGTGGCACCTTGCCCTCGAACATCGGCTTCAGGCGACACTGAACGAACGCCTCCAACAGCGAAAGAGTCAGGGCCCCCGTGGCTGTCGGTAGGAACAGATGCAGGCGCGTAGTGTTGTGCTGAATCCAGTCCTTGACTGCCTTCTTCTCGTGAAGGTTCTCGACTTCATTCCGCCGCTCGGGTGGCAGTACGTCCGCGAGCCGCTGTCGGTTGGCGAGGATCGATTTAGCCAGAGTACTCGGCGCGTGCATGCCGTAGTGCTGGGTCGTGAACCGAGCTTTGGTCTTTGGCCCCGCCTTTCCCACCTTGAGGCATCGGTCTGCGAGCAGAAAGGCGTACACTGCCTGTAGCCCTCCCGGGAGGTCCTTCGGGGGCTTGTGGGGCGCCGGCAGAACCTCGTACCGGACTTGCGCGAGGGTCAACGGCATGTGCGCTAACTCCGCAACCTGGAGAAAGGCACCGATCATCTCGTCCGGTTCAACGGTCATTCGCTGGTCGAGCCTCGCGCGGGCGGCAGCCTCGACCTCCTCCCAGGGCACAGCATTCGCTGGGTTCGCCGCGTGATCGGCCAGCCGGCGGTCGAGTTCCCGCCGCTTCGCCTCGGACAGCGGGAGGCGAGGTTGCTCGGCGACGACGCTATCGAGAATCTCCTGGGCCAAGGCGATCCGTTCCGCGACCGTCATCCGGTCGATACCCAACTGCTGTAGAATTGCGGTCATGCCACCACCTCTAGCACTTCCCCCGGCAAACGCCAGCATCAGTATACCGGCTGGTCGGTGGGGTTGCGAGACCTGACCCCCGCGATGGCAGTCATACAATACCAGCCCGACGCGCCAGCGAGAGAGAACGGCTCTCCCTCGCTCGCGCTTCGGGCTGGTATCCCATGCGAGTGCCACGATGTTCACTCTGTCCGCCTTCGCCGACGAAATCGACCCCGATCCGCAGCAGCAGATCGACGTCCTCAAATCCTGCGGCGTCCGTCACATCGAGTTCCGCTCGATCCTCAAGACGAACGTCCTGGACCTGACCGACTTGCAAATCGCCGAGTTCAAGTCACTGCTCGACAAGCACGGCTTCAAGCTCAGCGCCATCGGCTCGCCCATCGGCAAGATCAAGATCGACGCCCCGTTCCCGCCGCACCTGACGCGCTTTAAGCGCGCCATCGAGCTGTGCAAGGTCTTCGGCACGCCGAACATCCGCGTCTTCAGCTACTACCTGACCGACGGCGGCGACTGGGACGACTGGCGGCGCGAGGTCCTCGACCGCATGTGGCAGAAGACGCAATTGGCCGAGAAGGCTGGCGTGCGCCTGCTGCACGAGAACGAGCACGGCATCTACGGCGACTCGCCGGAGCGCGTCCGCGACCTGATGGAGACCGTGACGGAGCAGGTCAACGGCCCGCACTTCGCCGCGGTTTACGACCCGGCCAACTACGTCTTCTGCGGCTACGACCCGATGAAGGGGTGGGAACTCACGAAGGAGTACACACAGCACTTCCACATCAAGGATTGGTCGGCGGGGGAGAAGCACGGCCGCCTCGCCGGGGAAGGACAGGGCCGCATCGAGGAGGTCATGGCCGACGCGGTGAAGCGCGGTTACGACGGCTACGCCACGCTGGAGCCCCATTTGTTGGGCGGCGGTCCGACGGGCGGCGTGACCGGCCCGGAATTGTTCCCCAAGGCGGTCGCGGCCTACAAGCACATTCTGGACAAGGTCGGGGCGCAGTACCAATGAGCGCCGCGCTGCACACGGTTCACGTCCGCGTCCACGATTCGGCGACGGGCCAGCCGACGCCGGTCCGCCTGCGCCTGACGGACCCCGCCGGCAATTACTACCCCCCCCTCGGGCGGTTGGCGCAATTCGCGACCGGCCGCGGGCAGGACGTGGGCGGCAACCTGCTCCTCGGGGCGAAGCAGTACGCCTACATCGACGGCACCTGCGAGGTCCCCCTGCCGGCCGGTCCCATCCGTGCCGAGTTGTGGAAGGGTCCGGAATACCGGCCGCAGACGATCGAGACGGAGTTGGCCGCGGGGAAACTGGCGCTGCGGCTGTCGGTCGAGCGCTGGACCAACCTGCGCGAGCAGGGCTGGTACTCCGGCGACACGCGCTGTCACTACCTCTCCCCCGCGGCCGCGCTGCTCGAAGCCGCCGCGGAGGATCTGGCCGTCGTCAACGTGCTGGCCTTCGAGGATCACTTCGGTAGCACCGTCCCGGCGATCCCCAACATCCTCGACTTCAGCGGGCAGAGGCCGGCGCTGGAAATGCCGGGGCATTTCGTCGCCGTCAACACGCACAACACCCATCCCGTTCTGGGCAGTCTCGGTCTGCTGAACACGCACCGCATCGTCTACCCCCTGACCGTTGGCTGGGGGGACAGTGCGGACGACTGGACGCTGCGCGACTGGTGCGGCCAGTGCCACCGCAAGGCCGGCCTCGTCGTGTGGACGCGCGCCTGGCACGAGGCCCGCCCCTGGTCACTCTTTGAACCGCTCGGCGAGCCGCTCGCCGATCTGGTTCTCGGCGAGGTCGATGCCTACGAGATTGATTATGACGACCGCCGCCCGTGCTTCTCCTCGCTCGCCGACTGGTACGACCTGCTTAGGTGCGGCGTTCGCGTCCCTCTTGTCAGCAGCAGCGGCAAGGACTCTAACAGCGTCGCGCTGGGGGCGATGCGCACCTATGCGCGGCTGCCGCCAGGCGAAGGGCTGACGTATAAGGGATGGATAGAAGCGGTGCGGGCCGGACGTACCTTCATCACGAACGGGCCGCTTCTCACTCTGAGTATCGAGGGTCATGGCCCCGGCGACGTACTCGCCCTGCCATCTGAGCGCGGCGTCGTCCGCGTCCGCGTCGAAGCGAAGAGCGCGGTGCCGTTCGAGCGGTTGGAAGTGCTGCACAACCGGGGGTGTTGCGTTGAGGCGAGGACCGGCGACGACCCATCGGCCGCCGTTCTGGAAGTAGAGGTGCCAATCGAATCGTGCGGCTGGTTGGCAGCGCGCTGCCACGGGAGTCACCTGGTACATCACCGGCCCGAGCAGCGCGTCTTCGCGCACACGTCGCCGATCTACGTGACCGTTCCCGGGCAGAAGCCACCGGTTGATACCGCGGCGGTTCAGCGCTTCTTGGGGGAAATCGACAGGATGCTGGACTGGGTGGCCCGCGAGGCACGCTGCCCGACCGAGAAGCACCGCGCCGCCCTGGCCGACGTGTTCACCGCGGCGCGGGCCGAGTTGCAGCGCCGCGCCGTTTGAACAGGAGAACTACCGCCCGCTCCGTGGCAGGGGGACGGAGGTCGCCCGTGTCCCGTCGAAGGTCACCTCCGTCAGTTGTCCCGCCCGGACCACCACTTCCTTCTCCTCGATCAGCAGGTTCTCCCCGACCTGGAAGCCGGCGCGGAGCTTGAACACGTAAGCCTTCCCGGGCCCAATCGAGGGAGACTCGAGGTGGCGAGACGTCCCCCGCGTATCGGTCAATCGCCCATCGAGGTACAGAACCCCGCTGGGGTCGGGAATGGAAACTTGAACGCCGGCCCTGTCCGGCGCGGGTTTGATGGGTACCGCCTGGGTTTGCGGCGCGAAGGGTACGGCCTGATGCTGCAGCGCGAGTGGCACGAGGGAACTCTGCGCCGCGGACGGCAGCACCATCCGGGTAGTGACCGGTCCCTGCGGCCCGGGTTCGGTGATCCGGACCCTCATGGGCAGGAGGCCGCCGCCGAACCGCCAGATGAACTGGTCGCCCTTCCGGATGAAGACCAGTCCCCCCGGCTGGGCGCCGGGAGTGTCGTCGTAGTCCAGCGGGCCCCAATCCTTGACGTTATGTGTGCGGTTGGGGATCGGGAAGCTACCAGGTACCTCGAAGTAGTTCCCCGGGTCGCCGCGGCTGACGGGGACGAGAACGAGCCAAAAACCAATGACCGCCAGGCTCCGGTGCATCGACGCCTCCCAGGTAAGACCGTTCCCTGGCAATCCGATTCCTGCACGGGAAGCATAACGCATCCCAACGACTCGTCGCGGCGGGCTTGAGGAAAACTTGACCTCGGTTCGCGGCGCCGGGCGCTCCTGCCCGCAAAGGTCTGCTACCCCTCTCGGTCAATCGAGCGGCGAAGGACCGAGGGGGCCGCCACGCCGTCCGGCGACACCGGGCCCAGCGGGCCAGGGGGCACCACCATGCAACCGGCGCGCCGGCGGCGCCGGCGCCGCCGTCCGTAGCGGCCGTGGCAGATGAGCCGAATGCCTCAGCCGTAGCGGCGCCCCAGCCGGCCGGCGCGCCCAAACGCAAGAATAGAATTGCTCTTACGGCGCCGACCCGACAAAATGAGGTGACGCTACGGAACAGGCCAAGGGAAGCGATCGTCCCACGCCCTTGACCCGACCGGGCGTCGGACGGGTCGGTTTCCCATCGCCAGCGTTTCTCATCGGCTCGACTTCGTTCCCCCTCAGCGGGGCCTCGAACACGGGAGCGGCACTCTCATGGCCAAGCACTGCGACGTCTGCAACAAGTCCTACCCCGATACGGATGCTTATTGCCCTCACTGCGCCGCCGCCGAGGTGCTGGACCTCGGCGACGCCGACCTCGACGAGCCCGCGCTGGCCGAGGAAGCGTCGCAGGAACCTGCCGTCGTCGAGCTGGCCGAGGAACCGGTCCTGGCGGAAAGCGACGACGACTCGGCGGTGGACCTCGGCGAGCCACTGGTCGCCGACCTGGCCAGCTCCAGCGGCTCGCCGGTGGCCACGGCCGACCCGGCCAGCGGCGCCTCCGACATCGCCTGGTCGGCCCTGGTGGAAGACGCCGACGCCGCCCCTTCCGCGAAGGTCGATTCCCCGTCCGATGTGGACCTCCTCGCCCACGTTCCGCCGGACAACCGTCCCGCCGTCCCCAGCGATTCGGCGGTCGGCCGGGAGCCGTTCATCGCCGAGGTCGCCTCGGGGACTGACCTCCCCGGCCCCGCGGTCGCCGAGACCCCGCCCCCCGCGCCCGCCGGCGATTCGGCGGTCGGCCGGGAGCCGTTCGTGGCCGAGGTCGCCTCCAGCGAAGATCTCACGGGTGCGCCCTCGTCTGAGGTCAACCTGGCCGACGGGCCGCGGCTGCATGGCGCGGCGCCCTCCGACGTGGCCCTGGCAAGTGAGGCGGCCGAGCAGGAGAGTTCCGCGATCGATCTCGGTTCCCTGACGGCGAAGGCGGCCGAGGATTCCGCCGTGGCCGACGTCGTTGAACTCGCCGATTCCTCCGCGGTCCACCTCGGCGAGGAGCCCATTTTCACCGCCGAGAGCAGCCCTTCCCCGGCCGACCTGGCCGCGCTGGCGACGGAGGCGGAAATCGCCCCGGAGTCGGCGGAATCCGCCGGGGCCCCGGCCGGACTCGCGGACGAGGGACCCGACACGCAGTTCCTCGACGACCTGGCGGCGGTGGAGGCGGGCTCGGCGGTCAACCTGGGCGAGGCGTCGCGCTCCAGCGAGCGCTCGTCGTCGCGCGACCTGATCGCCGAGGCGGTCGAATCCGGTGTGGACCTGGGCGAGGCGCCCCCGGCTGCCGCCGAAGAGGAGGCGGAGGGCGAGGCGGTCCTGGCGGAGGAGGACGACTCCGCCGTCGATCTGGGCTCCGTTCTCGCCGAGGGGTCGCCGTCGTCGGGGCCGGAGGCGCTGGTGGAACGGAACGTGCCGCCGGGCAGCCATCACGACATCGACCTGGACGCCGAGCCGTCTTCGGATCGCGTCGATCTGGGGGCGCCCGCGGACGAGGAGGAGGCCGAGGTCGCCGAGGACGAGGCCGAGGTGGTGGGGCCGGCGCCCGATTCGTCGGGGGTTGACCTGGGCGGCAGCGCCGCGCGGCCGCCGACGCGCCGGAAGGGCGAGCCGTCGTCTCACCTCGACCTGGACGACCTCGCCGCCGACGCGCGGGCCGGGGCCGACAGCGGCGCCGAAGTCGTCCCCGACGCCGAGGAAGAGCCGGCTGCCGCGGAGTTGGACACCGACGAGGACGAGGAACCCACTGCGGCGGTGGCCGAGGACGAGGAGCAAGAGGAAATGTCCGGCCGCAGGAAGCGCACCGCGGCCGCCCTCGATGACGACGACGAGGAGGCCGAGGCGTCGGCCCTGCTTGCGGGAGGCGACGAGGAGGCCGAGGCGGAAGCCGAAGCAGAGGTCGAAGCGAAAGCGGAGGAAGATGAGGCGGAGGCGGAAGCCGAGGCCGAGGAAGACGAAGCCCCCGCCAAGACGAAGCGCCGCCCTGTCGCCGAGGACGACGATGAGGACGAGCCGTCCCCCAGGTCGGGAGGCAAGGCCGCGCCGAAGGCGCGCTCGGGCTGTGGTTGCCTGCTCGTCGGTAGCTTCCTCGGTCTGCTCGTCGGCGTCGGCAGTGCCTTCGGGCTGTGGCTGTACGGCATCGAGCCGCCGACCGCCTGGAAGCTCGCCCAATCCAAGCCGCCGGTCAACACCGGCCGAGCCGGGGGCGCAGAGCCGAAACCCGGCACGGGACCCGAGGCTCAAGCCGCGGCCGCCAACCCCGGGCGCGACCTGAACAACGGCGAGTTCGCCAAGGTCGTGACCGACCTCGCCTCGGCGCCGGACCCGACCCCGGAGGTGCAGGCGCAGCGCGGCACCGCGCGCTGGATGAAGTACCTGCAGGAGCAGATGGGCAAGAACGCCCCGCTCAAGGCGGACGACGAGGAGGTCAAAAAGGCGAGCGAAGATCTGCAGGCCGCCGCCCAGAAGGACAACCCGGAGGCGATACTGTCGCTGGGCAACCTCCAGGAGAACACCGGCCGCTCCGTCGATGCGCTGAAGACCTACCAGGACGGCCTGAAGAAATTTGCGGAGAAGCCGGCGTGGGCGCGGGCGTTCCAGGCCCAGATCGACCGGCTGGAAAGCCTGTCGGCGCGGCCGGCGGAGGGCGGCAAGCCCGGGGCCAGGGGCCCGCGGCTCGACGAAGACCGCGACGTCGCGGCGCGGGCGCTCGTCGCCCTGCTGATCGCCTTCCAGGGGGACCAACCCGCCCCGCCCGCCGGCGGCAATGACGCCCCCGCGGAGGCCGGCTACGACTTCTGGGCCGCCGTCAAGGCGTCGCAGAACGGCGACTACGACGCGGCCCTCAAGGCGCTCAAGGCCGCCCGCGAGAAGCACGACACGTTGCGCTTCAGCCGCCTGCGCAAGGCCCAGAACCCGCTCAGCGACCCGACCGAGCAAATCTTCCTCCGCAGCGTCAAGGAGATCGAGGCGTACTGGACGGTGCAAAAGGACATGGGCGGCGACCTGAAGAAGGCGATTGACGCCCTGGTCAAGGCGAAGAAGGACGCCCTGGCAGAGAAGGAGGAGGCGCTGGCCAAGGTCAAGGACCAGATCAAGGAGGCGACCGACAAGCTGGTGAAGGAGAAGGAGAAGCTGACCGAGAGCCTGACGGCGCTCGAGAAGGAGCTGGACACCGCCAAGAAAGACCTGACGACGGCCAGGAAGGAGGCCAAGGACCTCAACGAGAAACTGACGACGGCTGACAAGGACTTGACGACCGCCAACGACAAACTGACGAAAGTTGCCGGCCGTCTCGAAGCGGCGGGCATCAAGGGACCTGACCTGCCGACGCGCATCGACACCCTCGCCAATGAGCGCAACGCCGCCGACAAGACGATCACCGCGGTCGTCGAGAAGATCGCCCTCGCTCACGTCAAGGTTCCCAGGAAGGATGTCCTGCAAGGGGTCAATCGCGTCGTGGAGACGGCGCTGATCAACGACCCCAGGGGCGAGCTGATGGCCAGCCGCGACGAGATCAAGCGCCTCGGCGGGGTCCTGTCCCAGCGGCGCACGCCGCAGGAGATGCTCGACGTGTGGCTGCCGATCCTCGCCGACCGCGCCCAGAAGGAGGCCGCCCCGAAGGCCACGGTGGACGCCGACCTGATCCGCAACGACGAAGGCGCCCCGCCCGCGGCGAAGCGGAAGGCCCTCGCGGTCCTCGGCCTGGCCCAGCGCAACCTCGGCGACTTCGACGCCGCCCGCAGCCTGCTCGCCGACGCCCTGGCCGGCAACGGCCCGAAACCCGACTGGCAGCCGCCGGTGGCGCAGGCGCTGAAGGAATTGACCGACCCGGCCGCCTACTACCTGCCGCGCGCCCGGGGGCTGTACGAGGACGGCAAGAACAAGGAAGCAATGGACGTGCTGGCCGAGGCGATAAAGCTGTTCCCGAAGGAGAAGGAGGTGGCCGTGCTGCTGCCGCTGCGCAGCCTCGTGCAGCTGGACCAGGCCCGCGAGAAGGGCAACGGCAAGATCGACGCCAACGACGCCCTCGTCGCGGCCGCCCGGAAGGACGCGCAGACGGCCGCGGCGGCGGGCGACGCCGAGGGACATTACGCCCTCGGCCTCATCGAGGAGGAGCTGGGCCACCTCGCCGAGGCGAAGGCGAACTACGCCAAGGCCCTCGCCGCTCACGCCGACAACGACGAGGCCGGCGCCCGCTATCGGTTGGCCCTGGCCCGGGTGCTGAAGTTGCAAGGCGACAAGAAGCCGCGGGTCGGCCGTGCGGATCCGGCGCGGGGCCATCCCGTGGCCGACGTCCGCCGCCAGCCGCTGTTGACGCTCCTGCTGCTCGTCGAGGTGGGGATGCAGCCCGGCGGCCCGGATCAGGACGAGGCGGCCAAGCTGCTCGAGGAGGTGCTCAACGCGAAGGACGGCCCCGACACGTTCATGCTCAAGGCGCAGGCGCAGGCCCTGCGCGGCCTGTGGACGCCGGCGCTGAAGACCTACGCCGCCGGCCTGCGAGCCCACCTCCGCCGCGACTACGCCGACGGCTTGGCCGACCTGATCGAACGGCACCCGGCGCTGCGGCGGCCGAGTTCGATGGACCCGCCGAACCCGCTGCTGGCGGAGGGGAGTTACGCGACCGGCCTGCGCCACTACTTCGCCCGCAAGTACACCGACGCCGAGGCGGCGTTCGCCAAGGCGATCGAGTACGACAATCAGGACGCCCGGTATTTCTACTTCCTGGGCCTGAGTCGGTTGGCGCTCGACAAGCGCACCGAGGCGCAGACCGACTTCCAGGAGGGCGCTCAGCTGGAGCGCCAGAACCGCCCCGGCCGCGAGGCCGTCAGCACCGCGCTGGAGCGCGTCCAGGGGACGGCCCGCCAGGCAGTGAACAAATTCCGGCCGTGATCTCGTTCATCCGCCCGAGACAAGCCCGACGCGCCGGCGAGGGTCTCCCTCGCTGGCGCTTCGGGCTTGTGTGCGTGCCGGGCGGGCGGTTCGCCCCCTTTGGCCACCTGCGTGAACAGCAGCACCGCCAGCGCGATCGCCAGAATGATGCCGAGGACCAGCAGAGTGATCTTCAGCCAACTGTACGGCCGGTCGCCCAGGATCTGGCCGGTGCGGCCGTTGACGAGGACGCGATACGTCTTCTGCTGGTAGCGGTAGTTCGCCAGCCACACCGGCAGCAGGATGTGCTTGAACGTGACGCCGACGTGCCGCGTCTGCACGCTCTGGAGCCGCTGGTGGTCGCCGCCGATGTCCTGCTCGCACAGCCGGCGGATCGCCTGGTCCATGATGGCGCGCGCCTGCTCGAAGCCGTCGCGCGGGCCGATCTGGTAGCGCTCCGTCTTGAAGCCGCTGAGGAATTCGGCCTTGAAGTCCTCCAGCCCCTTCAATTCCTGAGGCACCACCACGTTGCGATACCCCTCCGGCAATCCCTTCGAGGCGCAGACCAGCACGTCGTCGAAGAAGTGACGCACCTGGCCGGACACCGGCGTCCAGCGCGTCTTGCGCACCTGGCGCGTCTTCGTCTCGGTCTGCCCCTGGGCGTTGGTCTCGGTGTACGTCTCGGTCTCCCAGTAGTCGTCGCCGCGCTCGCCGGTGTAGTGGGTGTAGGTCATCGAGTCGAACGTCCAGAAGGGGACGTAGAGGCCGTCGAGCCGCCCGAGGTCGGCCAGTTTGCGGAGGGCGTTGGGCGCGAACCACAGGCCGGCGATCCAGTGCGCGAAAGCATCGACCGCCGCGCGCTGGTCCACCTTGAACGGCAGCACGCCCTCCGGCTGGATCATCGCCTCGGCCACGCGCGGCTGGTTCTCCAGGTGGGTGCCGCAGTACGGACACCTGTCGGTGACGACCTTGTCTTCGAGGAGGACGACGGCGGCGCAGGCGGGGCACGTGACCTCGTTGGCGTGGCCCTTCACGGGCGTTTTCAGACTGTCGCGGTCGCGGAGGTAGGCTTCAAGGTCGTGTTCCTTGAGGTCCTTGTTGCCGTGCTCGATGGCCACCGTGTGGCCGCAGTAGGGGCAGGCCAGGGCACGGGCCGTCGGGTCGAAGTCGAGCTTGGCGCCGCACTTGGGACAGGGGAACTTGCGGCCGGCCGGCGGCGCCTTGGTGACGGTGGGTTCCTTGACTTCACGCTCGGGGGTGGGCATGGGATTCTCGCCTGCTGGGTGATCGGGAAGCGGCACCGGCGATGATCGTACCCGTGACGGGCGCCGGTTGCAACCAAATCCCGCCCCGGGCGCAATAACGGGAATCGACCCAAAAAACTGCTTGACTCTCCGAAATCCGCGGGTATGCTGGGACTCTTGACTCATGCCCCCCCGAGGATGGTTCGCCCGCCTGGGGACCTTCTGTCCGTTGGCGGAGCGCACCTCATTCGGTGGGCACGAGTGACCCGCCAGCTCTCAGGACAGGAGAGCTAGAGCAGGTCGAGCGACCGCCCACACCCCTTCTAACCCGGAAGCCCCCCTGGCCGTGGCCTAATCCAGGAGGGACGCGCCACGACGCACACCTTGAGACGTTGCCGCCGCCCCGCAACCCGGGGGCCGTTCTCCGTCCGCGCCGCGATCCCTCGCCCCGGAAGAACCTCCGTGGCCCTCGGAGACGGGCAACCGGACGGGGCGGCCGCGTCGCGCCAGGTTGACCGATTCCGAGGCAACTGTATCCCAGGCACCGCCCGGAGTAACGGACCCCGCCTGCTGAGACGCCTTCCGGGCGCCCCCGTATCGATCCCGAAGGAACTCGCCATGTTCCGTCTCTGGCTGAACCAAATCGCCCGCCGCTTCTTTGCCGTCCGCCGCCATCGGGGTTGGCGCCGTCCCTACCTCATCCTGCCCTCGCGGCCGCGCATCGAGGAACTGGAAACCCGGTTGGTGCCGCAGTGTGGGCCAGCGGGGAATCCGCCACCCGATCTGGTCTTCACCACAGCCGACATCGGCACCGGCTCGCTGCGCCAGGTCCTCACGAACGTCGATCAGGGGATGACGAACCAGGTCGTATTCAACATTCCGACCAGCGACAGCGGCTACGACAGCAGCACGGGGGTGTACACCATCAGTCTAGGTGCCCGGCAGCCCGACAGGAGAGGGCCATGAGCACGCACGACTGGTCCGCTTTCGCTTCCCCTCGAAGAGGCGGCGCAAGAGCCCCCAGGTCTCCTCAAACTCCACGTCGCACAGTCCCCCGAGGCAGCGGTAGTCGGTCCCCTCGGGGTTCAGCTCGATGACGCGCAGCCGCGGCGTCTGCTCGTGGCGCGAGTAGCCGTGCAGGACCCGGCGGCGATCGTCCTCGGCGGCGCGCACGTAATGGCGCATCTCGACGACGACGTCCGCGTAGCCGGTCAGGGCGCCGCTGCCGCGGGCGGCCTGGCCGTCGCCGGCCCTGCCCTTGCGCGGGTGGTGCAGCAGCAACACCGCCATCCGCCGCTCGGTGAGGCGCTGGAGCGGCAAGAGGCCCTCCAGCATCAGTCCGGCGTGGGCCTCGTCGCGGCCGGGCAGGAACGAGGCCAGCGTATCGATCACGGCCAGGTCCACGCCGTGGCGGGCCTTCAGGTCGGCCAGGTGGTCGATCAGGGCCAGCCACTGGTCCAGGGCCGGCTTGCCGCGGAACGGGCGACACTGGAAGGCGACCGACGGACCGAAGCCCAGCTTCTGGCGGCGCTCGTTCCAGAGGAGAGCGGCTTCTTCGGAGACGACGGCCGTGCGACCGGGCGCCAGCGCCAGCCCGGCGACTTCGCCGCCGATCTCGCGCCGGGCCAGAAGGATCGACAGGAGCGTGGTCTTGCCGGACTTCCACTGGCTGGTGAGCAGGGTGACATTGCCGTGGGCCAGGTAGCCGTCCCACAGCCAGGACGTCTTGCCCGCGGCCGCGGCCGCCAGGTCCGTGCCCCAGACTTCCGGGGGCAGAGAGATCGCGGGGAGCGTCGGTGTGGCCGGCGCGGGGGACGGGGAGTTCGGTTGGCTCGTTTGAGACATGGGCATCTCCATTCAGTGCATCCGTTGCCTTCGTCGCGCGGCGCGGAATTCGTTGCGCGCTGACGCCCTCACGCGACGAGGGCAACGGATGTTGGCCGCCTGGGCCACTACACTGAACAGATTACCACGACACGACGGCGTCAGGGGAGGCGAGATGGGTACGACATCCGCGGACATCTCGCGACATTTTGGGCTGGCGAGCGGCGGATTCGCACGGGGGACGGACGCCAAGTAACAAGGGCCTTAGTCGAGCGGGATCCCGGTGATGACCGCATTGCTGGGCGCAACGCTCGTCAGCGTAATCGTGTTGGTCATGTCGGTGGCCGACGAGCCGCCCGTCGAACCCTGGGAGTTCGCCTGGCCGCTGAAGCTGTAACTCTGGTTCAGGGCCAACAGCGCCTGTCCCGACTCCACCAACTCGCTGAGCAGCGCCTGGCGCATCGCCACCAGGCCGCTGATGCTTCCCAGGACCAGCGTCGTGTACAGGAACAGCAGCTCGCTGGACAGCAGGCCGCCCCCGCAGTCGTCCTTCCATAACGTCCGCAGCAGTCGCATCAGAGGCCACCTTTCCTTGGGCCTGAAAGGAAACCCCCGGGCCGCCACGATGAGGCCCGATGTGTCACGGGGTTTCCCCGTGTTCATCGGCCCCGCCGCGGAGTGGGCTCAATCGAATCCCGGTCTCGACCGGGTCCAGCGGGCCAGGCCGTCCCTCCCAGAGGTCATGAATGGCTTTGCGCGGCACAGGCCGACCGCACCTGCACCATCGCCTCCGCCGCTCCGGGACTGGCCCAGAACTCTTGCCGCTCTTGACCCGCGCGTTGACCTCCCCCACCGCGCCGCTACGCGCCACCCTCGAACGAGGCCGTGATCAGAGGTCTGGTTCAAGCGTGGGTAAGAGCCGTGCCGGCCCAAGCTCATGCGTGGGAGAGGGGGGCACCGGGCCGGGCTGCATTGCCACGGGAGTCTTACCCAGCGGCCCACGCTCTTGAACCTTATCCGATCAAAGCTTGCGGTCTCCATGCAAGCTGCGCAGGTGAATGGTCTTGTGCCCGAGGTCGTGTACCGCCCGGATATAGCGGATCGTGCGGCTGCGGGCGCGCATGAGGATGGAATGTGTGATCGCCTTCTGGCCGGTGAGCGTCACGCCCGGCAGCAGCGAACTGTCGCTGATGCCGGTCGCACAGAAGACGGCGCTCTGGCCCCGCACCAGGTCGTCCACGCCGAACACGCGAGCGAGTTCGGCCTCGCCCACCTCGGCGCGAAGGCGGCGCTGTTCCGCGTTGTCCCGCGGCCAGCAGCGCAGGAGCATCCCCCCGCCGAGCGCCTTGAGGGCGGTGGCCGTCAGCACCCCCTCGGGCGAGCCGCCGATGCCGTAGTAAAGGTCCACCCCGGAGTCGGGGAGGGAGGGCGCCACCGCGGCCGTGATGTCGCCGTCGCCGATCAGCCTCAGGGCGGCACCCACCCGCCGCACCTCGGCGATGAACTCCGCGTGCCGCGGGCGGTTCAACATCACCACGACCACGTCCCCCACGCGCTTGCCCAGCGCCTCGGCGACGCGGCGCAAGACCGATGCCAACGGGTCGTCGATGCCGATCACCGGCAGACCCGCGCCGAGGGCCTTCACGACGTCGGGCCCGAACGCCAGCTTCATCGAGTAGAAGGACGGGATGCTTTTCATGGCGGCTGGCTCGTCCGGGCGCCGGTGGCTGGCCGCCATCACCGAGATGGAGTTCGGCAGACCGTTAGCCAGGTTGGTCGTGCCGTCGATCGGGTCCACGGCGACGTCGAAGCGCGGCGAACCGGGCCGCCACGTGCCGAGCTTGTCCCCGAGGAACAGGCCCGGGGCGTTGTCCTTGGCGCCCTCGCCGATCACGACTTCGCCGGCGACGTCGACCAGGTCGAAGACGCCGTTGATCGCGTCACAGGCGGCCGCGTCCGCCTTCTCCTTGTCGCCGCGCCCCAGCCAGGGGAGCACGTTCAGGGCCGCGTTTTCCGTCGCCCGGACGAACTCGAATTCGACCGTCCGCTCCGGGTCTGTTGCCGTGCATGACTCGTCCATCGTTCCGCTCCAGGTAAGGTGTCCTCGGAGGGCGGTAGGAAGAAAAGGCGGCACTTGTTCGGCCTTTCTCCTTGATTCTTTCTCATTACACTTTTGCGATGTCAGTCGCAACCGATCTGGGTCCCCGTCTCTTCTTCGTAAGCCCGTAACAGCTCAATAACCCAGGGTAAGTGTTCGCTAACTTTCGGCTCGCGCGTTGAAAAATAAGGACTTACGGCGACCAACGCAGAGCTTCACCCCAGGGTTATTGAGTTGATACGTAAGCCCGGCAAATCTCCGCCAAGCAGGGCCTGTTCTCCCGTGGACGGGCGGCCCACCGCCTCCGCAGCCGCTCCCAATGCTCCAGGTTCTGATCCGCCCCTTCCTCCGGTCGCCCCATGGCCTCCGCGTACGCGCTGAGTTCCGCCTGGGTTAACACGAGCCGACTCCTCCGGTCGCTGGATGATTGCGTCAGTGGAGGGGCCGGCACCGCCGGCCCCTCCACGCGGCGATGTCGGTGAGGGGGTTTGCACTTCGTGTGCCGAGCGGGTCGCGGACCGCGGAATGCGGTCATCGGTGCCGGGGAGTCCGCCCGGGGGCGGTCTTGCCTGTGCGGAAAGGGAGCACCTTGCTGCGCCGGCGCCGCACACTGGGGCTGGGCGGTGCCGGCTCCGCCGGGCGAACCCGCTCCGTGCCGGGCGCCGCCTCGTGGGGAAAAAGGTGTGAAATGGGCCGTCACGTCCCATCGGCGGCACGGTAGGTGCTTGCAGTACGAGGGTTTCACGCCGGCTGCGACGTCAGGCAGAGGTGTGCCGACGGGGCCGCGGGCTTGGCTGACCAAGGGGAGCTGCATGTTATCCAGGGCGCAGTACGCGGAGTATCTGACTGAGGTCCGGGAGCAGGTCTGCGATCACTGCCCCGAGCGCACACCCGAACAGCCGCCCTACCGGCCGGCGTGTCGGCGCTGTGGCGTCGAGCTGCAGCTGCCCCTCCTGGTGGAATCGATCCGAGAGGCCGGCGACGAATTGAGCGAGTTGGACCCGGCGCCCGATCGAGAGAAGGTCTGCGCCCAGTGCGTGTGCCTGGGCGGCGGCATCTGCCCGTGCCCGGTCGGGCTGCTCCCCGCCTTGCTGTTGCGGGCGGTGCGGGCCGTGGAGGAGCGGCGCTCGCAGCGCGACCTGCTGCGCCGGCGGCTGGCGCGGCAGACGCGAAGGGAGCAAGTCCCGGTCGAGGAGCTGACGCGGGCCTACGAGGCGGCGACCGGGACCTGTGTCGGCTGCGACTGAGACTGCGAGGAGGGGGCTACGATGAACGCCGTCGAGATCATGGCCGCACTGAGCACCGTGGAGCAAGACCACCAGCTGGTGCTCGACAAGATGCAGGCCCTGAGGTTGGCCGTCAGTGGTCTGCTCGAGCCGAACACGCCCGTCGGTCGAACCCTCGATCAGCTTCGGGAACTCAACTCCTATTTCGTCACTCAGCTCACGACCCACCTGGAGGAAGAGGAGGTCACGCTGTTCCCGCTGCTCGAGCGGCACGGCCCCGAGGGCCCCGAGTTGGTGACGCGGCTCCGGGTGGAGCACACCGAGATCCGCCGCCAGCTCGAGGAGTTCGGCAACTGCCTGGAAATCGCCCTCCAATTGGAAGACACGCCCCGGGCCGTGCTGCGGGACCTGCTCGCCTACGGCTGGGACTTCCTGGAGTCGCTGGACAACCACGCGCACGTCGAAACGCAGGGCGTCCACCTGTGCCTTGCCCGATCATTCCAGGGTGACGCGGCATCGAGTCCCTGACACATGCACTCGCTGCGGTTGTCCGTCGGATGACTGTTACTTCACGCCCGGCTTCTGTTCGGGAGCCGTTTTTCCCTGGGCCTTGGCCAACGTGTCCGCAACGTCCGCCCAGAGCTTCTGCCATTCCTGGCGCTCGGCCTCGGGGAGCTTGCCCAGGGCGTCCCTATCGCGGACAGAGACGAGGTCGGTGTCCTCCGGCCAGTGCCCCAGCAACGGCCGTACGGTCTGCTTCGCGGCGGGGTCCTCGCGCTCCGCCAACTTCCCGTACAACGCCAGGTCGTCGCGCAGCCAGGCCAGCGCCTGCCGCCGCAACCGCAGTTGCACCTTGTCCGGCAGCTGCCTCGCATCCTCCCCCTGCCCGGCGGCGGCGAGGGCGGCGCTGCACGCCGCGTTGTAGCGGTGCTGTTGGTCGCCAGGATGCGCTCCATCGCCTGCGACGGCCGGTCCAGCAGTTGGTCCAGCGACTGCTCGCGGCCGGCGCGGCGGCCTCCGGTCCGGTAGCGGCGGACGAAATCGGCCAGGCAGCGGGCCAGGATTTGCCGCAGCCAGCCGGCCAGCTCGGCGTCGGTGGTGCCGCGGAACTGGCCGAAGCGCAGCGACGCCTTGAGCAGCGCCTCCTGCACCAGGTCGGAGGCATCGGCCTTGCCCCGGAGCGAGGCGTTAATGCCGGTGCGGGCCAGCAGGCGCAGGTAGTTGCGGTACGAGTCGAGCAAGTGGTCCAGCGCTCCCGGCTCGTCGCGCCGCGCCCGCTCGATCAGCCGGCTATGGTCTGCGCCGCTGGTGGTCATGGGTGCGTCCGTGGGGCCGGGATGGGGGCGAACAGGCCCCCTAACACAACAGACGCGAACCGGGGTCGATTCTGCACGCGGAAACGCGCCGACGCAAGAAAAGTGCGCCGGCAGCGACTGGATTTCGAGCGGCTGGGGGAAGACCGAGAGGTCGAGAGCCATTCCAGCAGCGTGCCGGATCGGCTCCTTACTGCTTCATTTCCGCGCCACCGGATTCCGCCCACATCATGTCGTCAACCTCGGGAAGCTGCCGAGCCGGCGGTGCCTGGCGTCTGCGGGTCCGGCCGTGCAATGGTAAGGGCCAGCTTGCTGTAATCGACCTGGACCGCGAGCCCCAGGGGCCGGAAGGCCCGGGCACCGAGGAGCGGAAGGTGAGGGCCCGGCGCGACGGCTTCGGAGGTCTGCGCAGCCGACGGGGCACGGCCCAGGAGGCGCCAAAGCCAGTCCCACCGGGGCCCCTCACGTTGCTGCGGTCGCGGCGCTGTGCGATAGCAAATAATCCCATCTCGGGTCGGAAGGCGGAGAGGGAGCGGCTGGCGCGCCGGATCCGGATGGAAACCGTGCAAGCACACACGGGCCTGGTAGCGCGGCAGAGAGGCCCGGCGCCCGTCCGCGTAGACCAGAGCAGCAGGCCGGCCCAGGACAGGCAGCGCCATCGGGTCCACGAGCTTGCCGAGGTGCTCTTGTTTGATCGATAAGCTGCTGGCGTGGCCTGTGTCCACGACGGCGGGGAAGCGGGGAGCGTCCTCAGAGAGTGCCGTCACCTCCAGACGGGTGACGCTGATCCACACCACCGGCTCCAGGGGAGAACCTTCAGCGCCGTGCCCAGCACGGTCAACGACTGCGTCCTGTCCGAGAACGGGGCTTCAATAACGTGGGGGCGCACCACAACCCTCCGTGAGACGGCCGCGGGACCGGTCGGCCCGCGCGTCCTTGTCAGGCTTACTCACCAACCTCGGCAAGCTCGCGCGATGCGAACTCGGACTCGGGTATGACGGGGACCTGGTCGGCTTCGGGATCGATGCCGATGACCAGCATCGACTGAGGAGACAGCCCGCGCTGCCGGCCCAGTTCATAGAGGTCGGTGTCGGCGGCGGCGATCCCAAGTCGCTCGGCGCCGTGGTAGGCGACCCACTTCCCGGTATGTCCGTCCAGGAGCGCGGACAAGTCGCGCGCGAAGGTCGCGAAAGCCGTCTTCTGGAGTTCCGCACGGTCGGCCCCATCGGACCGCGCGTCCTGGGCGTCCCGGGGACCTGCGGGCGGCCGCGGTCGCTTCTCTTGCAGGCTCATGGCTCAGGGCTAATAATGATAGCCCGACTCCTTTTATGGGTGCGAAGACGTTCTGTTACCCTTCCCGATCTTAACCTGTCTCAGCCACCGCGGTCAACGCCGGGGCGCCATCCTGGCCTCCCTCCTCCCCGCAACCGGCCAATAAACGGATGACACAAAAACTTGGCAGTGAATGGGTTGCGGCGGGGCGGCAGGATTTTCCCCGCCGCGCGTGCGTTTCGCCCCGGTTGTCGCGTCTGGGGAGTAGAGGCACCCATTGTTACAGACGGCCGGGGAGGTTTTGCCGCGAAGCAAGCCGCCACCGGCCCGGCATCGCCCCGACGCTCGGTTAGGGGCCGGGAAACAAGATCGTGAACCCTTCCTGGGTGAAGTGATGATCGTTGGTCAATACTTCGGAAATGCCCAGCGCTCGCAGCGCGACCATCGACCTGCAATCGGTCAGGCTATACCCCTTGTCGGGTCGGGCCTCGTACAGCGCCAGGGCCACGGCAAAGTCCGCAGAGGTCTGGGGCAAGACTTGCGTCGATGGATCTCCCATAATGCCGCGGACCACGGCGCTGGCGTGGGTACGGCCAGCCGGCCCAGTTCCTGCGAACCAGGTCAGCAACTCGGACAGGCTTTCTTCGGTTGTGACAAACCGGGCATGAGGGTGAGCGGCTTCCCAAGCAAGAACTCGAGCGTGCCAGGCATCTTTCGGACTGGCCACGGCGATCCACCAGAAGGTGTCCGCGAAGTAAACGGCAGCCATGCCGCGTCACTCCGGCCGCTTCGGCGTGCCGTAAATGTAGTGGTCGTGCTGCGACGCTCCGTCCGCAGGGAGCCGATCCAGGGTTTCCTGCGGCAAGGCACGGGCGCGGGCCGCGATCCGCTCCGCGAGCGATGGCGCGGCCGGTCCCAGGATGATCCGGCCAGCCTGGACCTCGGCCACCAGGTCGGCCCCCGGCGCGACGCCGGCCGCCCGGCACAACTCGGCGGGCAGCGTCACGGCGCCGCTGGCGTCGGCCTTGATGATCGTGGACATGGCTCTCGGCCTCCGGGGGCGAACTTCGATCCTCCCCTATTCTCCTGCGCAGGGACGCCCGGACAAGGGGTGAAAAT
>DATFNV010000631.1:0-2194 GCA_035266225.1 Gemmataceae bacterium | reverse complement strand
AACGGGCGAAGTGGACGTGGAAGGGGCGCAGAAAATCGTCCAGCGCAGGCATCGGTTCGCCCGGCGCGAGAGGGACACGCTTTGTTGTCTTCATACCTCATTATACGCACGTCCACCCCAGATGACAAAGCCGTACTAACCATCCACGGGGCAAGCCCGTGGGATTGGGATGCCACGGGCTTGCCCCGTGGTGCCTCACGTTCGCCGCTACGGAGAAGAGAAGGAGAAACACTTCTTATCTCTCTCTTCTTGTAGCGGCGAGCCTAACCATCCACGGGGCAAGCCCGTGGGATTCGTCAGATGTCCAAATCCCCGAGCATCTCCTGCAACTTCGCCGCTTCGTCGTCGGACAGTTTAGCTTCGACGCTCGCCTTCAGCTCCTTGGCCCCTTCCTGCGAAATCTCGACGAGGTTCGACACGACGCGGCGCACCTCGCCGGGGGCAAACTCGCTGAAGGCCCGTCGCAGGTAGACGAGGCCGTGCCGAAACTCCTCGTCGTCGAGGCTGACGAGGTAGGCGTCGAGCTGTCGCCACAGGGCCAACCGCGAGAAGAGCGCCTGCCGGTTGTAGCCGACCAGCCCCTCGAACCAACCGGCCCCGACCTCGGCGTGGATCCCCGGCGACAAGCGCCGACTCACCTCGCGCCCCAGTTCCTCCTCGTCGATGCGGCCGCGCTCCAGGACCAGGGCGCAGGCGAAGCCGGACAGGTACGCGTTGAGTGCGTCGCTGGCGGCGATAGCATCCAACTCGCGCTGCCAGCGCTCGCCGTCCACGTCGCCGGCGTTCTCCATCGCGACGCGGTTTAGCGCGACCAGCGCCGGCCGCACTTTCTCTCGGGCCGTCGCCTCGTCACAGGTACACGCCTGCTTCGCCAGGAGGGTGGCCTTGAGGAACAGTTGCCCGAGCAGCGGCCGCAGCGGCGTCAGGTCGAAACGGCGCACGGTGCCGCAGCCGATGGTTTCGGCCAGGCTGTCCGCGGCCCGCGCCAGGGCGTCGAAGGAGCTGTCCAGGACCGCGACGGCCTGCAGCCGACTTCGGGCATCCTCGAAGGCGTTGTGCAGCTCGCACTTGATGGCGTCTTCCACGAGGCTTGCCGCCTGGTCGATGGCCTCGCACTCGCCGAGTCGTTCGGACAGGGTGAACGTCGCGGCCGCCTGGACGCTGTCGCCCTTCAGCCCGGCCTCGACCAGCTGAATCTCGGACTCCGGCGTCCAGCGCAGCCGCCATTTTTCAAACGCGGTCCCCGTCTGCCTCCGATCGAGTTGCTCGCCGAACTTAACGTCCAGGACACGGAGGCGATGCAAAAAGGTGCTCTGGTTGCGGCCGCGGAAGGCCGTCTCCGACGTCCCGGCGTGGCGATCCTCGCGCAGGTCGATCTCCAGGATTTCCGGATCGGCGCTCCGTTTGGCCTTGGCAAGGCGAATCTTGCGGTCGCCGGTCTGGTACTCGTCCAGCTTCAGGCGAGCCAATTCGTCGTAGAAATCATCCTGAATCGGCGTGCGACCCGCTCCCTTCGGCAGTTTGCCGATGTGCGAGCCAATCTCGATCTCCGCAAGGAACGGTCCGATCGCCGAGTACTCCCCGCGCCCGAGGCAGGTGACGGCGGCGTCGCGCAGGTCGCGCAGGCTCGGCGCGTGCGCCCCGGCCAGGGCGGCGAGGGTGTCGGCCAGGCGTACCGCTTCGATCACTTCCGCGGCCGAGCGGACGATCCCCTCGCGCCGCATGTGGTGCGCCAATTCCGAGAGGAAGCGGGCCGGCAATCGCTCCTTCCGCCCGTCGCGCCGCTCCTCGAACAGCTTCTGATAGTAGGCCGGGGCGTGATTGCCGGCGCCATAGCCCGACTGCGAGGAGAGGCGGGCGTAGCTGTACGGCATCAGCGTCAGCCGCGTCGTGACCCGCGGCAGCGCCTTGACCTCCTTGTCGGTCATCGGCGGCAGGTCGTGCGTCAGCGCCGGGGCGTGGAAGGCGCCGCAGACGACGACGACGCGCTGCGGGTCGTGCCCCTCGGCAAGCGCCTCGCGGATGCCGCGGCGCATGTACGCCTCGCGGATCAGGTTCTCGTCGTTGGCGGGGCGGGCGCGGAATTCGCGCAGGCCGCGGCCGAACTCGAAGATCTGCCGCACGTAAGCGGCCGGATCGACGGTGTGCTCGAAATGCCGCTCCCACCAGGTCTCGTGGTCCGGCTCGCCCGACA
>DATFNV010000630.1:0-5200 GCA_035266225.1 Gemmataceae bacterium | reverse complement strand
ATCGCCACGCCCGGCTCAACTCCACCCGTCACACATCCTCGGCGGTTGCAAATCCCCCTCGTCGGGCAACCACTCCCGCCTCCCGTCCTGGCCGACGTATTGGACTACTTCCTGGCCGATGCTGACAGGACTGACCCCGAGGAGTTCCGCGACCTCTTCGGGCGTGCGTCCCTGGCCCAGCCACAGCAAGGCCGAGAGGCGGTTGTGAAGGCGCGCGTCCTTCTGCTGGCGCCGCAGTTTCTCGATCTTTTTGCGCAACAAGGTATCCAGGGTGAAGTCGATAGGAGCGTGCGCCATGGTGAATTCTCCTCAGCCAGCTGCTTCCCCTCCCGAATCAGCTGCTATTCCGAGGAAAAACCCGCCGGGCGGCAGTACAGACGTCCCTCTTACCTCAGAGCGTGTGCATTTTTCGACATTTGTTCATGTAACACTTGAACACGAACTCTGTAAGTCGTTATTCTGCAAGGACTTATAAACTGCCATTTTGGCAGTTTAGTGTACAAGCGTCGAATAATTCACACGCTCTCAGGGGAGAGGGGCCGGGGTGAGGACGCGCCGCGGGACCAACCGTGGACACGCGCACGGGTAATTCCTAATGCGACATCGTTCGCGCGGGTGTCCCAAGTGACGGAGGTATTCACATGATACAACGGGGCGTATTAATGCTCAGTCTGTTCGCCTGGCTCCTGCTCGGCCCCGTCCTCATGGCCGAGCCCAAGGCGCCCCCTCCCGCCCGGAAACGGCCGGTGACCACCCACGTGCTCAACACGGCCTCCGGGAAGCCCGGCGCCGGGGTCAGCGTGACGTTGCAGCGGCAGGCGGATAACGGTTGGGAAGAGGTGGGGAAAGGCCGGACGGACGACGACGGCCGGGCCGGCGATCTGTACCCGGCCGACAAGCCGCTCGCGGCGGGGGTGTACCGCCTGGTGTTCGAGACCGGCGCCTACTTCAAGGCCCAGGGGCAGAAGACGTTCTTCCCCCGCGTCGAGATCATCTTCCAGGTGGAGAAGGTGGACGAGCATTACCACGTCCCCTTGCTGTTGAGCCCGTTCGGCTACACGACGTACCGGGGCAGCTGAGTGGGGCGCTTGACCTTCTTGGTTGACGACCGTCGGAAACGCCTGTCCCCTGAGTGTCGGTCCTGTCGCTTGGCAGAGTAGAAGGGATCAAGACCACACGACACCAGAAAGGAGCAAGCAATGATTTACGTCACCCAAACCCTCCGCGAGCAGGCCCTGGTTCAGGCTGCTGCCCGTTCCGAACGGTCCTTGGCGAACACGAGTTCTCTGAACATCCGCACAGCGACTCGTGAGGATTTCCCTGAGATGCTGGCCATCTTCCGCAAGGTCCTGGCCGCCGGCGACACCTACGTCCTGGACGCCGACACCCCGGTCTCCGAGGCCTACGCCTACTGGTTTGGGGCGGGAATCGATTCGTGGGTGGCGGAGGCGAACGGCCGAGTTGTCGGGATGTGCCGGCTTACCGCCAACCAGAAAGGCCGCGGCTCTCACGTCGCCAGTGCGTCGATCATGGTGGATCCCAACGTCCGGCGAAGGGCGGTGGGCCTGGCCCTGGGACGGCACCTCCGGGTCGAGGCCCGCAAGGCCGGCTTCCTGGCCATGCAGTTCAACATGGTGGTGAGCAGCAATACGGCCAGTCTTGCGCTGGCCGAGAAGCTGGGCTTCACGATCGTGGGGACGTTGCCCCGGGCCTTTGAGCATCCGCAGGTCGGCCTGGTGGACGCCTACGTGATGCATCGCCTCGTGTAAACCGCCCTGGCAAGGAGAACATTCATGCGAACTCTGCCGCGCTTCTTTCTGTTCATCTGTTTCCTCCTGATCCTGACCGTCCCACCTCGTGCGAGGGGCGAAGACCGGAGGGAACGCATCGACTTGCTGGTGCAGGGCGGCACTGTCGTCACGATGGACGGCAAGGGCCGCATGCTGGAAAACGGCGCGGTGGCCGTGCGCGGCGAGCGGATCGTGGCCGTCGGCACCGCGGCGGACATCGCGGCGCGGTACGAGGCCGCCCGCACCGTGGATGCCACGGGCCGCGTCGTGATGCCGGGGCTGATCAACACCCACACGCATGTCCCCATGGTCCTCCTCCGCGGCCTGGCCGATGACCTGCCCCTGATGGAATGGCTGCGCCAGTACATCTTTCCCGCGGAAGCCAAGAATGTCGATGAGGACTTCGTGCGCTGGGGCACACGCCTGGCCTGCCTCGAAATGATCCAGGGCGGCATCACGACCTTCGTCGATATGTACTACTTCGAGGATGCCATTGCCGATGAAACCGCCAAGGCCGGGATGCGCGCCGTCCTTGGCCAGGCCGTCCTCGATTTCCCCGCGCCGGACAACAAGACCTGGGCCGAGGCAATGGCGGCGTCTGAGAAGTACCTGCGCCGCTGGAAAGGCCATGCCCTGGTGACACCGGCCATCGCACCCCATGCCCCGTACACCGTCTCCCCCGACCATCTCAAGGAGGCCCACGCCTTGAGCAAGAAGCACGAGGTGCCGCTGATCATCCACGTGGCGGAAACCGAGGCGGAGGTGAAGACCATCCGCGAGAAATTCAAGGCGACGCCGGTGGCCTTCCTCGATGGGTTGGGTGTTCTGGACGAACGGGTGCTCGCCGCCCACTCCATTTGGCTTGACGATGACGACGTCAAAACCCTGGCGCGGCGCTCGGTCGGCGTGGCCCACTGCCCCCACTCGAACATGAAGCTGGCGTCCGGAGTGGCTCCAGTACCGCGGCTGCTCAAGGCCGGCGTGCCGGTGGGCCTCGGCACCGACAGCGCGGCGTCCAACAACGTGCTGAACCTCTGGGAAGAGATCGACACCGCCGCCAAGCTCCACAAGCTCATGGCCAAGGACGCCAGCGTACTCAGCGCCCGTGAGGCGTTGGAGTTGGCCACCATCGGCGGGGCGCGGGCGATTCGCCGAGACAAGGACCTCGGTTCGCTGGAGGCGGGCAAGCTCGCCGACCTGATCGTCGTGCGCATGGACGGCGCCCACCAGACGCCGCTGTACAACATCTATTCGCAGCTGGTTTACGCCACCAAGTTTTCGGATGTCGAAACGGTGGTCATCAACGGCAAACGGGTCATGGACAAGCGGAAGGTGCTCACGGTGGACGAGCCGGCCGTGCTGGCCAAGGCCCGCGAGTACGCCAAACGGGTACGGGAAAGCCTGCGCCGCCCCTAGTGCCGGATCAAGGGACCTGTTGTTGGACCCCTGCCGGCTTGCCCGGCAGGTGAAGGAGGTCGCCGGCTAGGAGGAGGGCCGTGACCGTGCCCCCACCCCGACCCCTGCCGGCTTGCCCGGCAGGTGAAGGAGGTCGCCGGCTAGGATCACCTGCCGGGCAAGCCGGCAGGGGTCGAGGGGGCGCTGCGCCACGCCGGGTTAGCCGCCGACCTGCTTCACCTGCCGGGCAAGCCGGCAGGGGTCGCATCTCCAGCGAGGTTTGCCACCGTAGAAAAAAGTCGCGTTCGTCCTCCCGCGGGTGTAACATTTCCCTCGAAACCTCGTCTCTTCTCTCGTAAACCCGGGAGGACGCCATGCCCTCGGCCGACGCGCACGGACTCGGGCCGCTCCTGGAGCGATCCCTCGACGGCGACCACGCCGCCCGCAACGACCTGTTCGGCCGGCTGCGTCCCTACCTGAAGGCCCAGGTCCGTTCCTGGCTGGGAGGAGACCTCGCCCGCCGGCTGGACGAGTCGAGCCTCGCCCAGGAGAGCCTGCTGCGGATCGAAAAAGGATGGCACGACTTCCGCGGCCGCAGCGTCCCCGAATTGCTCGGCTGGGTCCGGCGCATCGCTTACCACGTCACCCTCGACCGCAAGAAGGGCCTGGTCGCCGATCCGGCCGCCGCCGACCTCCAGGACCTGCCCGGCGGCGGCCCGTCGCCCCTCGACGCCGTGGTCAACGCGGAGGAGGCGCTGCGGCTGGCGGCGGCGCTGGAGCAACTGCCGGAGCCGCGCCGGGCCGTGATCGTCGGCCGGCTGATCGATGGCCTTCCCTTCGAGGAACTCGCCCGACAGATGGGCAAAACGAGCGGCGCCCTGCGCGTACTGTTCAAGCGAGCGGTGGAGCAACTGCGGCAGGTCCTGGGGGACGAGCCATGACCATCGACGACGACCTGGCGGCCTGGGGCGAGCCCGCGACCGTGTCGGCGGAACAGGCCGAGGCCGACCACTTGGCCGACGCCCTGGAGCGGCTGGAGCGCGGCGAGCCCGCCACGCCCCCGGATGACCGCCTGGTCCGCGGCCTGACGTCGGTCCACGGGCAGGCGTCGGCCTTCCGGCGCGAAGCGGGGCTGCTGGACGACGACCGGCTCGATCGCTTTGCCACGCTGGTCTCCCCGCCGCCGGCCGACCCGCCGTTGCCCGACCCGTTGCCCGGCGAGTACCAGGTACTGCGGTTGCTGGGGCGCGGCGCGTTCGGCGAGGTCTGGCTGGCCCGGGAGATGACTCCCCTGGCCCGGCTGGTGGCCCTGAAGACGCTGCGGCCGGGCGGCGACCCGGCGAGTCGGGAACAGCGGCTCGACGCGCTGCGCCACGAGGCCCAGCTGCTCGCCCAGATGCGGCCGCACCCGAACATCGTGTCCGTCTACACGTGGCGGCAGGCGGGCGACGAGCATTACCTGGTGCTGCAATACGTCTCCGGCAACTCGCTGGAAGAGCGGCTGCGCGAGGGGCCGCTGTCGTGGGAGGATGCGGCCCGCTACGTGGCCGACGTCGGCGAGGGGTTGCTCCACGTCCACGGGCAGGGCCTCGTCCACCGCGACGTCAAGCCGGCGAACATCCTCTGGGACCAGGAGCGCGACGAGGCCGTGCTGACCGACCTGGGCATTTCGATTCGGCTGGACGGCCCGGGCGGAGTCGGCGGAACGCCGCTGTACATGGCCCCGGAGGCATTCGCCGGCCGGGTCACGCCGCGCATGGACGTCTACAGCCTGGCGGCGACGCTTTTCCGCCTGACCACCGGAGCCTATCCGTTCCCCGCTCCTGACGGGTGCAAGGACTTCACGGCGCTGAGCGCGGCGCTGCGGGCGCAGATCGAGCGCGGCCTGCCCGATCCCGACCCGCGCTGCGCCGGCCTGCCGGAGCGGTTGGAGCGACTGATCCGCGAGGGGCTGGCGGCCGACCCGGAGCGCCGCCCCGACCTGGCCGCGTTCGTGGAGGCGCTGCGCGGCGGGT
>DATFNV010000629.1:0-17234 GCA_035266225.1 Gemmataceae bacterium | reverse complement strand
TCGCTTCCAGGTCGGGCTCAAGGACGCTGGTGCCGCTGGTCACGGCCTCAGCAACCGATTCCAGGTCCCATTGCCGGACGCTGACATCCGGCTTGCCGTGGCCCGAGTCCACCGTCAGAGAGGGCACGCCGCCGAGGAACGCCTTGTACCCCTCCGGGAGTCGCTCTTGCACGTACTCCAGTAGGTACGTCAACCACAGCGGGTGGACGCTGTCCCAGCCCCGTTCGTCTGTCCAATCGTGCAGCGGCATGGCTCGGCCCTCCATCCCGGGCATTATCGCGAACTGCTGCGGCGTTCGCAAGTCAACCTCGAACGATAGCCCGCAGCAACCGGCCCACGCGGGCGCGGCGACGAAGCTCGATCAACCTGACTTGCGTGGCCGGTCCGCTGCAGCACCTGGTTCGGCCAAATTGCACGACTATGCCGGCCTACCGGGGCGGGGGCAACCCCGCTGCCGACCCGGCCCGTCGGCCGGCCAGCCGAATCGTCGAGGACCGTATTGCGGAATCGCCCGCCAGCGGTAGTGTAATCCGGGGCCCAAACTGTCCCGCCCGGCTCCTTCTCACAGGGAAAGACGATGAGCAAGGTCCTGCTGACGTGTCTGACCTTCGCCGTCCTCGCCGCCAGCGCGCCGCTGGCCCGCGCCGACGAGGCGCCGCGCTACGCCCGCCGCTGGTTCTACGCCGCGTTCAACCTCCAGGTGGAGAAGAACGCCGACGAGTTGGTCGTCCTGCTCGGCCGCGCCGGCAAGGCCGGGTACAACGGCGTCGTCCTCGCCGACTACAAGCTCAACGTCCTCGACCGCGTGCCGCCGCACTACTTCAAGAACCTCGACCGCGTCAAGGCGGCGGCCGACCGCGCCGGCATCGAGATCATTCCCGCTGTCTTCCCCATCGGCTACAGCAACGGCCTGCTCGCCCACGACCCCAACCTCGCCGAGGGCCTCCCCGTCACCGACGCGCCCTTCGTCGCCAAGCGCGGGGAAGCGGTCCTCGCCGCCGACGGCGCCGCCCATTTCGTCAACGGCGACCTGGAGGACGTCAAGGGCGACCGCTTTGCCGGCTTCTCCTTCCAGGACGACCCCGGCACGACCACCTTCGCCGACCGCGACACGACTCACGGCGGCAAGGTCGCCTGCCGCATGCAGGATCCCGGCAAGGGCACCTCGCACGGCAACTGCCGGCTGAGCCAGCGCGTCAAACTGCGGCCTCACGCCTGCTACCGCTTCTCCTGCTGGGTCAAGACGAAGGACCTCCGGCCGGCCGGCGGCTTCCGCCTCCTGGCCCTCGGCAAGGGCGGACAGGCGCTGACCTTCTTCTCCGAGGGGGCGCTGAAGCCGACGGAGGACTGGAAGAACGTCGAGGTCGTCTTCAACAGCCTCGACGAGGGCGAGATCACGCTGTACGTCGGACAGTGGGGCGGCCAGGGCGGCACCCTCTGGGTGGACGACCTAAAACTGGAGGAGTTGGGACTGGTCAACGTGCTGCGCCGCGACGGCTGTCCCCTGACCGTGACCAGCGCGGACGGCAAGACGGTCTACGCGGAGGGCAAGGACTACCTGCCGGTGCGTGACGCCAAGCTCGGCCAGGAGCCCTACGCCGGCGAGTACAGCTTCGGCCACGCCGCGCCCGCCCTGCAACTGCCGCCGAACTCGCGCATCAAGGACGGCGACCGCCTGCGCGTCAGCTGGTATCACCCGGTCCTGATCCACGGCGAGCAGGTGATGTGCTGCCTGAGCGAGCCGAAGGTGTACGACCTGCTCAAGGACCAGGCGAAGCGCGTCCACGAACTGCTCAAGCCGAAGACGTGGTTCCTGTCGCACGACGAGGTCCGCGTGGCCGGCTGGTGCCGCGCCTGCCGCGACACGAAGAAGACGCCCGGCCAACTGCTGGCGGACAACGTCAGCCGCTGTGTGAAGGTCATCCGCGCCCTCGACCCCAAGGCCGAGGTCGTCGTCTGGTCGGACATGTTCGACCCGCACCACAACGCGGTGGACCGCTATTACCTGGTGAACGGCTCGCTGGAGGGCTCGTGGAAGGGCTTGCCGGAGGACGTGGTCATCGCCAACTGGAACGGGGGCAAGGCGGCGGCGAGCCTGAAGTGGTTCGCGGGGCGCGGCCACCCGCAGGTCATGGCCGGCTACTACGACGAGGGGCCGGACAACTTCAAGCGCTGGCGGGCGGCGGCGAAGGGGGTGCCGAAGGTGGCGGGGTTCCTGTACACGACCTGGCAGCACAAGTACGACGACCTGGAGGCAACGGCGCAGCAAATGCGGGATGAGGCGCCTCGGTAGAGGCGCGCGCGAAGGTCGTGGCGGTGGGCGGGCGCCGATTTCTTCACTCCCAGTTTTTGACCTCTTCCACCACGCGCAGCACGTCCTCGCGCCGCTTCTCGAACAGGGCGAACAGGGCCAGGATGGCCGCCCCCAGGGCGATCCCCGACGCCCACCACAGCCACGTTTGCGCCAGGTCCACCGCCGCGTGCCAGATCATCGCGAAGACCACCACCCCGAGGAAGCCGACCCCCAGTAGCAAGAACGCCCGCACGCGCAGCGCGATGCCGGCGAACACCCCCAGCACCGACAGCAGCGCCAGCACCAGCGGCAGCGCCACCGAGTGCCCCAGCCCGTCGATGAACATGTCGGCCGTCGAGGACAGGTACAGCCCGCCCAGCCCCGCGTAGCGCAGCGCCGCCGCCTGGGCCGGGTTCAGGCGCTCGCGGTTGAGGTACTCCGCCACCAGCACGATCAGCGCCAGCGGCACCAGCCACAGCTGCGGGTGGGCCAGGAACGCCCAGCCGTAATGGTACAGCAGGCACCACAAGCCCGCGTTGACCGCCAGCGCCGCCAGCAGGGCGTAGCGCGACGACCGCCGCGCCAGCGCCGTCGCCGCGTAGAGCACGCCCAGCAGCAGCCAGAGCAGGCTGTAACGAGCGAACTCGCTCCGCACCGTCCACGCCGGCATGCGGTCCAGCGCCTTCAGCAACGGCTCGGTGCCCGGGGCGTGCTCCAGGAGGAAATCGTGCAGCGCCAGCGGCGGCCGTACCCAGAACACCAGCAGCGGCAAGAGTGGCAGGAACACGCCGGTGCGGTGCAGCGGGCCGGCCAGCACCGGCAGCCCGCGCCGCCGGAAGAACTCCGCCAGCCCGACGCCGGCGAAGGCCACGCCCATCACCAGGAACGTCCACCACTGCACGAAGCCCCCGCCGAATAGCCACGGCGCGTTGAGGCGGACGTGGACGAACAGGCCGAGGAAAAGCACCTCGGCCGCGTAGACGTACAGTGTGCGCCTGCCCTCCGATAGCCGGAACGGGTCGCGCTCGGGCCGGACCGCGAAGTACACCTGCGCCGCCATCAGCCCGACCAGCGCCGCCGCCACGACCGCGACCGCCCACGCCGCCATCGGCGTTCGCCGCACGTCGGGGGCGGGGTCGTACATCAGGAACTCCTGCGCCAGCACCACGAACAGCACGCCCAGCGCCGCCGCGCCGAGGACCGGGCCCAGCCGCCGCCCGCACTCCGCCCAGGCCACTTGTCCCGCCCGGCGCGCCAGGAGCAAGCCGTAAGCGATCGTCGCCAGCGCCAGCGCCGCGACCAGCACGACGCTGCGGTGCATCCACGGGGCGGCCTGGGCGTCGAGGAAGGACCAGCCGCACTCGGCAAGGACGACGACGCCGAGCGAAAGCGCCACGTAACGGAGGAGCAATTGCGGTTTGGGGAGGGCGAAGCGGCGTTCGGCGAGGATGACCGCGGCGCCCGTGAGCAGGGCGACCGCGCCGGGCCCGGCGAGGCGATCGATGGGGGCGCCGAAATGACAGGAGGTCCACACGCTCAGCATCACCACGATGCCGCCAACCACGGCCTGCGCCGGCAGGAACCACCTCCGTGGCACAGGCGTCTCGCCTGTGGCCTGTCCCCACAGGCGAGACGCCTGTGCTACCGAGGCCAACAGGACGTAACCGCCCAGGAGCAGCGCCGCGACCTGACCGACGTGCTCCGGGGCGGCGCCGAGGGAAGCGAGGGTCAGGCCGACGGCGAGCAGGCCGGCCGCGTACAGCTGCGGCCCGGGCAGGCGGACGTCAGCGTCGTACGCCGTGGGAACGAAGGACGCACTCAGGACGAGCAGCGCGGCCCACGGCAGCAGCCCCGGCGCCGCGCCCGGCTCGGCGAGGCCCGCACCGAGACTGACGGTCACAATGACCGCCAGCAGCCCCAGGGCGAGCCAGCCGGCGCCGTCGCAGAAGCCACGAGTCGCGCCGCGCAGGTCGATGGGGGCGCCGGTGCGGCGCAGGAGCAATTCCGCGGCCGACCAGAAGCCCGACGCCAGCGCCAGGCAAATCACCTGGGTTTCGAGGAAGCTGGCCGTGGTGTCGGTACCGTGGGCGAGCCAGACGATGAACCCGACCAGGCCGGCCAGGACGCCGGTGGCGGCCACGTAGCGCGGCTGGCACAGCCACAGCGCCAGCGCCACGCCGACGGCACAGGCCGAGACCGCCGCGGCGGCCGGCCAGTACGGCCGCCCCGGGTCTTCCCAGGCGCCGCGCAGCGCCAGCAGCGCCAGGGCCACCCCGAGCGCTTCCGCCCAGCGGGACACGGGCCGCGCCGGAAAGTCGGCCCCAAGGAGGGAAGGTCCGCCAAGCGCCACCGCGATGACGGCGCCGCCGATCGTGCCGCAGGCCGCGAGGAGGACGTGATACGACAGCCAGTTGCCGGAGTCCCAGGGGCTGACAAGGCAGGCGGCCAGCACGCCCGCGCACACCCCGGACACCGCCAGGACGTGGACGCGGGCGTCAAGCGACGATTGGCCGACCTGCCCCAGCACCGCGGCCGAGCCCAGGAGCAGCGCCAACCAGCCGGCGCTGTCGCCCACCGCGGCGAGCGACGGCGGCAGCAGGGCGCCGGGATCGAAGAGCAGCCGCAGCAGCGGCAGGGCGACGAGGACGACGGTCCCCGCCGCGCTCAGGCCCGCCAGCACGCCCATCAGCGGCCGGGCCGCCCGACCGCCCGCGTCGTCGAGCCGGCGCCCGGCAAGCATCCAGGCCAGGGCCCACAGCGCCGCCCCGCCGGCTGCCAACTGCACGGCATGCACGCCGTCTTCGGCATCGAGGCCGCCGCCCAGCGCCTGGTGCAGCGCATAGCCTCCTGCCAGCGCGGCGTCGGCGATCAGTCCGGCTGCGAGGACGTAGCCCGGCGTGCCCTCGCGGATGCCGTGGCCCACCAGCGCCGCGCTGACGATCGCCAGGGGCACCACGTTCGACGCCACCCACCCCAGGTGCGCGAAGAACGACTCCGGGTCGGGTCCGCCCGGCCGCTGCCCCGCGAAGCCGACCAGCGCCACGGACAGGGTCAGGGCGAGGACCGGCACCGCCGCCAGCGCGAGCAGGATCGCCCGCACCCATTCGGGAGACGGCGGGTCCGGATCGAGCGCGATGCCGACTCTCGGGACGAGGCGGGCAAGGTGCGCCCGCAGCCACAGCGCCGCGGACCCGGCGAGGAACACGATGGCCAGGCCCCAGCGCAGGGCCGACGCCGTGGCGCGGTCTTCGGCGAACGACCCCGCGGCGAGCAGGGTCCCCGTCACCGCGACCGCCGCCAGTCCCGGGACCGCGCCGGCGGGCCACTCCCACAGCGCGGCGAGCAGCACGCCGGTCACGGCGACGAGCAGCAGCCAGCCGCCCGGCCCGTACGCCAGGGCATTCGGCCCCGCCTCGGCGCCCGCCGCGCCCCGGCTGGCCGGCGTTAGCTCGGCGATGATCCCGGGGAAGGCGCCCCACACGGCGAGCCAGAGCGCCAGCACGACGAGCCCCGCGAGCAAGACGCGGTGCGGCGGCGGGTCGTCCCCCTGGACCAGCGACCGCGCGACCGCGCTCCACCACCCGGCGACGCGCAACAGGATCCAGGCCAGGGTCAGCGCGGCCAGGCCGATGCCATAGGCCTGCACGCTGCGCGCGTCGGTCAGCCCGGCCGCGTCTCCGCCGACCCACGGGCGCTGCGCCAGCCCCCACGTCACGCCGAACAGCATCGCCCCCGCCAGAAGGAACTGCCCCGTCACCAGCAGCGCCGGCCGCCGCCAGCGCACATTCAGCGCCACTCCGAGAACGCCGTAGACGCCGCAAGTGATGGCCGTCCGCCCAGCGGCCCCGACCTCGCGCGGCAGGGTCAGCAGGAGGCTAAACACCGCCGCCGCCCCGGCCGCAGCCGCGTAGGCGAGGGCGTCGAGCCGGCGCGCGCGGCGGACGAACATCTCCGAGAATGCGGCGAGCGCGACCACGAGGGCGATGAGGCTGCTGCCGCTGGCGGGCGAGACGGCGAGGTGGAGCAGACGTTCCCCCGCTTGGGTCGTGGAGAGGTCGAGGTTGCCGGTCAGGAGGTGGAATCCCGTCAGGTAGGCGACGGCGAGGGCGGGCAGCGCCACGGCGTGTACGAGTGGCACCCGGTACTTCAGGGCGACGGCGGTAAGCACGGCGAATTCGAGCAGGCCGACGGCGAGCATCGTCAGCGGCCGCGGCCACGCAAGGACGGCGGCCGCGAGCATCACGACCAGCGCCGCCAGCGCGACGGCCGTACCCGCCGTGCGCAGCGGGGCGCCGACCCCTTGGTCCGTCCCATCGCCGTCCGGCGCGCGATAGATCAACAGACCGGCGGCGAGAACAGGTGCGGCGGCCAGGACCAGCGGCAGCGCCAGCGCCCCGAAGGCGTCCCCCGTGCCGCCGCCGCGGAATACCACCAGGCCCAGGGCGGCGGCGAGCGCGAACGTGGCGAGCCCCACCAGGGCCAGCAGCTCGCGGGCCGCGCGGTGGCTCAAGAGCGGACCGACAGTCGCCCGTACGAACGCCGCCCCGCAGGGGATCGCGAAACAGGCGACGGCCAGCCAGGCCAGCGGCGCCGGCCAGGCGCCCGGCTGCGACGGGTCGAGCAGCTGCGGCACCAGCAGTTCGGTGCCGGCGCAGCCGACCAGGCTCGCGGTCACCGCCCCGCGCTGCCCCGGAACGAGGTCGCGCGCGGCCAGGCTGGCCAGGGCCCCGAACCCGGCCAGGGCGGCGGCCTGGACCGCGACCTCCACGACGCCGAAGTCGCCGTGCGCCAGGCCGGCCAGCACCAGGAAATCGAGCGGCACCAGCAGCAGGGCGACCGCGAGCAGCCCGCGGCTGGTGGAATGGAGCTTCCAGCGGTGCAGCGTGTATAACCCCGCGCCGAACAGCGCCGCGGTGATGCCGGCGAACAGCAGGAACGGGAAGTACGGGATGCTCTCCAGCGCTTCCCACAGGCTGATGACCAGAGCGACCGAGCAGCCGACGATGAGCAGCCCGCCGACGACCTCGCCCCAGAGGATGTTCCTCTCCTCCAGGAACGCCGTCAGCACCGAGCCGACCGAGCGAGTCGGAGAGGAGGAAACGGGCGGAGGAGGAGACGGGGAGACGGGGAGAGAAGGAGAGGAGGGGACGGGAGCGGCAACGGGCGGCGGGCTGACGCGGTCTTCCCTCCTCCTCGTCTCCTTGTCTCCTTGTTGCCTTGTCGCCTCCTTCACCTCCTCCGCCCAGGGCAGGGCCGCGGGGAGTCGCTTCAGCAGGCGGTGCCGCGCCAGGCGGCACTCGTCCTTGAGGCGGTCGTGCGTCGTGGGGGCGAGGGCGCCGTCGTCGAGGAAGCGCCGCAGTTGCCGTTCCGCCGCGTCGATGTCGCACAGCTCGCGGGCGACGGCCCCCCGGACGGGGAGCCCGCACACGTCGCAGCGCTCGGCGCCGGGGGGGACCGCCTCCCGGCAGGCGGGGCACTGCGCCGCGCGCTCGCGGCCTGGTCTGTCGGGCGATCCGCCGCGAAGGGCCCGGGCGACAGCGGCCAGGAACAGCCAGAGGCCGTGGCCGACGGCGGTAACCAGGACCAGCGCGACCAGCACGACGACGACGGTGAAGCAGCCGTCCATCGCAAGTCCCCCCACGCCCTCGGTGCCACGACCATCATCAGACAGGATCCGCGGCCGCGCGGATTATTCCCACGGCAGGAAATGCACACCCTGTGAGGCTATTGGCACCGGGTGGTGAGGGGGCGTCACGCGAAAGGCGTTGCGCGGGGAGCGCTGATTCATCGGTTCGCGAAACGATGAATCCGCGCTCGCCGCGCAACGTGGACCGGCGAATCGGGCTGATATCAGAAGCGGAACTCCAGCCCGAAGTCCACCCCCTGGGCCCAGTAGTCTGTGCTCTTGATATGGAACAGTGGCCGGGCTGGGGGGCCATTGAGCGGGGGCGTGGCCAGCAGGCCCGGGTTGATGGCGCGATCGATCTGCTCGCCGGGCCGGGCGACGTCGCTCATGTAGAAGAAGCTGTAGCCGACCGTGGCCCGCAGGCGCTCGCTGATCTGGTAGCCCACCTTGAGGTTCCCCTCGGGGACGACCGCGAACACGTTGCGCGAGTAATGGCCGATGTTGGTCGGCTGGGCGAACAGGCCGCCCACCGAGTGGCCGCTCGTGGTGGTGGTCACGGCGGGCGCCCCGGTCGGGATGGTCAGGGGGATCCCTGCGATCAGGATCCCGTCCGTGGGCGTCACGGTGGTCGTCGTCGAGAAGGACGAGAGGCCGCGGATGTCCACGCTCTCGTTCATGGTGCCGAGGGCCACCTTGGCGCCGGCCAGGACCGAGAGCCGCCCCCAGGTGTATTCACCTCGCGCACCCACCTGCGCCCCGTAGAAGTTGTTGTGCGTGTCGAACTGGTCCCAGCGTGTCGTCAGCGACGTCGAGTGGTTGTCGATGAGGTTGTTGTCCAGGCCGAACGCGGGCTGGATGAGCGTCGTGTCGCTGTGGAAGTGGCTGACGCTGCTCGCGATGCCGAGGCCTTCGTCCAGCTGGGCGTAGCGGAAGCCGGCCAGCAGCTGCAAGTGCTTCCCCAGGACGTCGGGGCTCCAGACCCCGTTAGCCTCGCTGCCCTGCAAGCGGCTCGTGGAGATGACGACGGCCTTGCCGGAGGACGCATCCGTGCTGGTCGTGACGTTCAGGTTGACGAACACGCCGGGGCCGGAGTTGACGTCGAAGACGCTGCTGATCGTGGTGAGCGGTTGGGCGATGGTGTAGCCGGCCTCCTGCCCGGTGCTGGCGTTCAGGTAAGGGATGGCCACCGTGGGCGAACCGTTCGAGTTGGTGCCGAAGGCCATCGAGCGGGAGGCCAGGAAGAAGTAGCTCCCCTCCAGGCCGATCGTTCGCTCGGGATCGAGCCAACCCCCCACGACGAAGCGACCGCCGGTTCGCACGCCGTCCTCGATGCTGTTGCCGGACGGCACGTTGCCGGTCGAAGCGCCCGGGGTCAAGGATGTGAACGCCCCGGTGATCGTGCGCAGCGCGACGAACCCCGTATCCGGCGGCGGAGGGACGGTCGTTATGATCGGGCCCGTGGGCAGCGGTGCCGGCCCGGTGATGAGCAGGGGCGGCGTCGGGCTGCCCTTGGTCCACCACAGGAGGTAGTCGGCGCCGACCCAGAATCGGGCGCCCGGATCCTCCGCGCATGGTGGTACGCAAAGCTCGGGGTGTGCCGACTCGGCCGCGGACGCGGGCGGCGCAGGCGCGAGCGGCGTGGCCGGGAGCGGGGGAGCGGGCGCCTGGGCAAAAGTCAGCCCGGCGCCGCCCAGAAGCGCTGTGATCGATCCGAGAAGACCTTTCCTCACGAGTACCTCCTTGCATCATCTGCTGTTGTCGGGTGGAAGAGAGTTGGCTGATTTTCGGCCCGGGAGAACGGGGTTGTCAGGTCGGAGGGCGGTTGTCCCCGGTCCTGGAACCTGCGCGGGGTTTTGCCAGGGTACTTATCGCGATTGCGGGGAAGAAACATGACGCGGAAGGAAGGGAACTGGGTCGGCCGTGGCACTGTTGGGGCGCGATTGTGCCGGGCCGGGGGAGGCTTGCCGCACTGAGGGTTCTGTCGCTCAGCCCGTCCGTGCCGTCTGGCGCAGGCAGGGGGATAGTTCCGCCCTGTACAGCGCAGCCGCGCTGCCGGACCTGAGCCCCGGCACTTCTGGTTGACACGTCCCCCCCAGCCAAGGTAACATCCCGGCGCGCGAGGGGTACCACAGCCCGCGAGGATTTCGTCATGGCCTCACGTTCGCGGCTGCCGTACCCCTTCCCGCTCCTATCCGCCCTGATTCCCCCGTGGGAAACGCCGTGCGCCTCCTCCGCCGACCGGGTGGGCCCCGGCATCCTGGACGACCCGCGCTGATCGCGAGTGCCGTCGGGCTCGGCGACCCGGCGGCGGCAGACTCTCGTTCTTCAATCGGACCTGACCTTGGCGGAATAGGAATACACGGATGGCTCGGCAGGCTGCCTCGGTGACAGAACAGCTTTTCTTCCTCCACATTCCAAAGACCGGTGGGATCTCCCTGCGGAACTGGCTCGGGGACCAGTTCCCCGCCGGCCGGGTCTGTTGGATCGACCACCACGACCCCCGGGCCGCCGAGGGATGCGACCTGGACGACTCCGACCTCGTCGGCGGGCACGCCTGTTACCGTCTCGTGGAGCGGTTCGCTCGCCGGCCGCGGGTGATCACCTTCCTCCGCGAGCCGATCGACCGGGCGCTTTCCGCGTTCTACTTCTTCCGCCAACTGGGGCGCGACGGGCTCGTGAAGGAAGGCGCGTCGCCGTCCCTCTTGCGGGCGTGCGAGTTGAGCCTGGCCGACTTCATCGTCCGCGAGCCGCGCGAGGCCACGCTCCAGCTCGGCTCCACGCAGACGTGGATGCTCTCCCAGGACCAGCTCGGCGGCTTCACCGACGGCCCCCTCCAGCTGGGGATGGCCGACCTCAAGGCCGCCACGAGTAACCTGGCACGCTGCGAGTTCATCGGGCTGACGGAGAGGATGGACGAGTCGATCGCGCTGCTCTGCCGCGTGATGGGCTGGCGCGCCCGGGCCCTGTCGGAGAGGGCGAACCCGACGGCCCGACGGCCGGGGGTGGCGGACCTCGACGCCCCGACACGGCGACTGCTGGAGGAGTTGACGTCCCTCGACCAGGAACTGTATCGCTTCGGTGTGCAATTGTTCGAGCAGCGCCTGAGGGAGACCCCGCCCGCCCCGAGCTTGTTGGCGCGGCTGCTGGCACGGTTCCGGCGCGAGCGGGAGCCGGCTTTGCCGCTCGCGGGTACCCTGCGCTGGGATCCGCCCGCCGCGGGGCACTCCGGGCCCAAGGGCAACGTCTCGGGTTCCGTCGCGGCTTCGCAGGGCCACGCGGAGGGCCCCGACCTGACCGAGACCGCCCCCGGGCCGCGCTAGAGCACAAGGGAGTCATCTCGCAATCACTGCCGGGCGGCCGCTTGCGGCTTCGCGGGTCGAACGTGCGAAGCCGCAAGCGGCCGCGCCGTTATTGCCGGCTCGATTATCGCAGCGCCGCGGGCCGAGGCAAGGGGGCCGGCCGGCACAGCGAGTGTGCCGGCTTCCTTTGTTAAAACGCCCCGGGGGGGACGGAAAGGTCCGCTTGACATGAGGGCCAGTCCTGTTATAAGCCCGCCTCCCTGAATTCACAGCCGACGCCAAAGCGCACCGGACGCGGGGCCGACGAGTCAGCCCGCCCGGTGAACGAGTTGGCGGCCCGGGGGAAATGGGCCGCCGGCTCGGTCGGGGGAGCACCTCTGGCAAAGAGGAGATGGGGCTTATGCGCGCACGGACCTTGTGGCTGGCAGGACTGTTGGCGGCGGGCTTGACACTGGCGCCGGCCGCGGCCCGCGCCCAGGACGGCGCGCCGGCCCCCGACGGCGTCTGGATCCCGGACAAAAACCCGATCCCGGACCTACTCACCGTCCGCGCCCAGACCCCGGACGGCGAACTGCCCGATACCCAGCTACCGCTCCCCACCGGGCACAACCCGGCGAACAAGGGGGGAATCTACCTGGGGGCGGAATTCGTCTACTTCCGCCAGACCAACCCGCTGGAGCACCAGCCGATCGGCTTCCAGGGCTTCTTCGACGCCGACGGCAGCATCACCGGCAAGCCCGGCACCTTCCTCGGCTCGGGCTTCGAGGTGCTTGACGCCAAGGACGCCGGCGGGCCGGGCACCTACCAACCGGGCCTGCGGACGACGATCGGCTACGCCTGGAAGGACGGCACCTCGATCGACCTGCAGTGGATGCACCTGGAAAAGGCGCAGTACTTCCACGAGACGACCATCATTCCGCCGGCGTTCGCCTTCGGCAACGCCAACCTGGTCAACAGCTTTATCAGCTCGCCGGTCTACGACTTCACCAACGCCTTCGCCGGCCCGACGGGCAAGGTCAACGCCGGCGACGCGACCTCGACCTACGGCATCTGGGACGCCGCCGACATCATGACCATCAGCTTCATCCAGCGGACGGAGGAGCTGCAGTCCACGTTCAAGATCCCGGTCGCCTACAACGACGACTTCGGCTATCGCATGTACGGCCTGGTGGGCTGGCGCTTCTTCTGGATCTGGGAGCGCTTCTACTGGCGCACGGTCAACCAGAGCCCGAGCGGCACGGCCGACCCGACCGACGTGGCGATCTACACCAACATCGTCTCGAACCGTATGTACGGGTTGTTCGTCGGCTGCGGCAACGAGTGGTACATCGGGCACGGCTTCGCCTGCAACCTGGACCTGGAGCTGGCGGGACTGCTCGACGTCGTCAAGGAGCGGGCGAAGTACGAGTTGGGCGAGAAGGACCTGCCGGGGCAGATCAAGCGGGCCAAGACCGATTACGCCCTGGTGCCGGAGGGCTCGGCCAGCTTCAACCTGACGTGGTTCCCGTACGAGAACATCGAGTTCCGCCTCGGCTACGACTTGATGGCCTTCGCCAACACGATCGCGGCACCGCACCCGGTGTCGTTCGACGTGGGCGGCCTCGACCCGGCATGGCAACACGTGTGGCGCCTCTTCGACGGTTTCCAGGTGGGGTTTGGCGTCATGTTCTAGCGGCGGTCCGGGACGGGGGGACGAGGGCCGCGGGCGCAGGGGGCGCCCGCGGCCCTTTCGTGTTTTCCCGGACCCCTGACCCCCGGCCCGCGACCCCTATATAATGCCCCTTTTGATGAAGCGCCACGGCCCGCCACCGGCGGCCGCCCGGAGGGAGTAAAGGAGCGTTTATGGCAGAGGACAAGGTCGAGCCGCGCGAGATCAACTGGCGGCAACTGATGCCCTGGACGGTGCTGTTCCAGGGGTTCCGCGTGGCCCTGGACCCGAACAAGCTGGTGCTGGCGGCCGCGGGCATCCTCCTGATGGCGTTCGGCTGGTGGCTGCTGTCGATCATCTTCGATTACTCCAAGCCGGTCCCGTCCGACCCGAAGTACGCCTCCTCGAACTACGAAAAGGAGGGCCGCGACGAGGCGGATCGTGATAAGGCGGCGTGGGACGCCTTCCGGAAGGACCGGATTAAATGGAACCTGCAGCACGCGGCCTCGGGCAAGCCGGATGCCGACGAGCGCTGGGAGGCGGAGGATTTCGCCAAGTCCCCGGCCGAGGTGAAGGGCCTCAAGGCACTCGCCAAGGAAGCCGTCCTCCCGCCGGACGTGCGGACCAACGCCGACGTCGAGCAGATGGTCCGCGACGGCCGCCTGACTGAGGAACAGGCCACGGTGTACAAGGTGGCGCTGTCGCAGAAGAAGCCCAGCGGACGGTTGCGTGCCTGGCCGTGGGAGGAGAATCGCGGGCCGAACCCCGCCCTCCTCGTCACCGGACAGGCCGGCCCCCAGTGGGACAAGGGGCACTTCTGGGACTGGCTGCTGACCGATCAACTCCCCGTACTCATCGAGCCGTTGGTGAAGCTGTTCCTACCGGTCCGCTTCTTCTTCGGCACCGGCGCCGGTCCGTGGCTGTGCTTCTACTCGCTGCTAGTGATGCTGTGGTCGCTTCTGGTGTGGGGCTTCTTCGGGGGAGCCATCACGCGCATCGCGGTCGTGCAGGTGGCGCGGCAGGAGAAGATCGGCTTGATGGAGGCGGTCCGTTTCGCGGCCCGCAAGTACCTTTCGTACCTGTCGGCGCCGCTGTTCCCTCTCGCCCTGGTGGGGATCTTGCTGGTGTTCATGGTGCTGTTCGGCTACCTGCACATGATCCCGCTCTTCGGCGACGTCATCATCGACGGGCTGCTGTGGGGCCTGATGATCCTGATTGGGCTGGCGATGGCCGTGGTGCTGGTCGGCCTGGTCGGCTGGCCGCTCATGGCGGCGACCATCAGCGCCGAGGGCACCGACGCCTGGGAAGCCGTCAGCCGCTCGTACAGCTACGTCTACCAGGCGGCGTGGCACTACATCTTTTACAGCCTGGTCGCGCTACTCTACGGGGCGGCGATCATCTTCTTCGTCGGGCTAATGGGTTCGCTGACGGTCTTTCTCAGCAAATGGGGGGTCAGCAAGACGCCCCTGCTCGAGACGGCCAACCGCGACCCGTCCTACCTGTTCGCCTACGCGCCGGAGTCGTTCGGCTGGCGCGAGCTTCTCCTGCAAGGCACGACGGTGGAGGGGATGAATTTGGTGGAGAACGGCACGATCAACCCCGACGCCTACAAGCGCTACCTCGATACCTTCAAGTGGTACAACCACGTGGGCGCCGTCATGGTGTCGGTCGTCTGGGTGGGCGCGATCTTCATGCTGGTGCTGGGCTTCGGCTACAGCTACTTCTGGAGCGCCAGCTCGATCATCTACCTGCTGATGCGGCGCAAGGTGGATGACGCCGAGCTGGACGAGGTCTACCTGGAGGAGGAAGACGACGCCGCCTACACCGGTCCGCTGGCGGCGAAACCGGCGGCGCCAGCGGCTCCCCCCGCGCCGCCGCTGCCTCCGACCGCGACGCGGCCGTCGCTGCCGATCGTCGAGGCCCCGCCGCCGCGGCCGACCGCCGCCACCGTACCGCCGCCGACACCTCCGCCTCCCGCGCCCGCTCCCGCGGCCCCCGCGCGGGACGAGATCGCCGGGGCGATCCACGCCGCGCCGCCCCCCTCGCCGATCACGCCGGAGCCCCCGCCGCCGGACGAGCACGGGAACACGCCGGGCGGGGCGTGAGAAACCCAGCCGCTTGCGGCTTCGCAGGACCTGCGAAGCCGCAAGCGGCAAACCATCGAGGGTCCCCCGGATGGCAAGGCCCGTTCTGCTGTTTTCCGGGTCCTGGGCGGACCTGGCGCTCGAGGAATTGGCGCAGCAGGCCGGCGACTGGGGCTACCAGGGGCTGGAGCTGTGCTGCTGGGGCGATCACTTCGAGGTGCAGCGTGCCCTCAGTGAGCCCGACTACTGCCAGCAAAAGCTCGACCTGCTCTCGCGGCACGACCTGGCCGTGATGGTGCTGAGCAACCACCGCGTCGGCCAGGCGGTGTGCGACCCCATCGACCGCCGCCACCAGGCGCTGGTGCCCGATTACGTCTGGGGCGACGGCAGCCCGGCGGGGGTGCAGCAGCGGGCGGCCGAGGAGATGACGGCGACCGTCCAGGCGGCGGAAAAGCTCGGCGTCGGCGTCGTCGGCGGCTTCGGCGGCTCGGCGCTGTGGTCCTACGTCGTCGGTTACCCCGGCCCGACCCCGCAGGTGGTGCGCGAGGGCATCGAGGACTTCGTCCACAAGTATACTCCGATCCTCGACGCCTGCCGCGACCACGGCGTCCGCTTCGCCTTCGAGGTCCACCCGGGGCAGATCGCCTTTGACCTGTACAGCACCGAGATGGTGCTGGACGCGCTTTCGGGTCGCGAGGAGTTCGGCCTGCTGTTCGACCCGAGCCACCTGCACTGGCAGGGGGTTGATCCGGTGGAGTTCGTGCGCCGCTTCGCCGAGCGCATCTATCACGTCCACGTTAAGGACGCGACGCTGACGTTGAACGGCCGTAGCGGCCTGCTGGGCTCGTACCTGCCCTACGGCGACCCGCGGCGCGGTTGGGACTTCCGGGCCCCGGGGCACGGCGGCATCGACTGGGAGGCGGTCATCCGAACCCTCAACGAGATCGGCTACGACGGCCCCCTGGCGGTGGAGCTGAAGGATCCGGGGATGAACCGCGAGTACGGCGCCGACGAGGCGTGCAAGTTCGTCAAGCGCCTCGACTTCGAGCCGGCGCGGCCCGGCGGCGGCGAGGCGTTCCGACCGTCTTAGCCGCTTGCGGCTTAGCGTTCGCGTCATCTCTCAATGACGCGAACGCTAAGCCGCAAGCGGCAAAAGCCACAGGGGGACCCCGAACCATGAGCACATTCCAGCGCGACAACGAGGCGCTGCGGCGCGAGTGGACCGATCAGTACGTCGAGGTGAACGCGGACCAGGCGGAGCTGCGCCGCTTCGCGGGGATCGTCGGCCGCGTGGTCACGGTCAACTGGAACGGCAAGGCCATCGTCGATTTCCAGGACGGCGGCTGGTATGATATCACCGCCTCGACCGAGTACCTGCGCAAACTCGACCCGGAAACGGGCAAGGCGAAGTACAAGAACGTCAACAGCGCCCAGCCGGTCCCCGAGAAACAAGGATAAGCCGATTGCAGATTGCCGATTGCAGATTGCAGATTGGTCTCTGCAATCTGCAATCGGCAATCGGCAATCTGCAATCACATGATCCTCCTCATCGACAACTACGATTCGTTCACGTACAACCTGGTGCAGCGCCTGGGCGAGCTGGACCCGAGCATCGACCTGCGCGTGTTCCGCAATGACCAGATCGCGCCGGAGCAGGTTGGGGAGCTGCGGCCGACGCACATCATCATTTCGCCGGGCCCCTGCACGCCGCGCGAGGCGGGGGTGTCCAACGAGATCATTCGCCGCTTCGCCCCGACGGTGCCGCTGCTGGGGGTCTGCCTGGGACACCAGTGCATCGGCCATGTCTTCGGCGGCGAGGTCATCCGCAACTACCGCGTGATGCACGGCAAGACCTCGCCGATCCACCACGACAACCAGGGAGTCTTCCGCGGGCTGTCCAACCCGTTCGAGGCGACGCGCTACCACAGCCTCGTCATCAAGCGCGAGACCTTTCACAACCCCGATTTCGTCGTCACGGCGTGGACCGACGAGGGGGAAATCATGGGGGTGCGCCACAAGACGTGGCCGCTGCACGGGGTGCAGTTCCACCCGGAAAGCTTCCTCACCGAAGAGGGGCCGAAGCTGCTCCAGAATTTCGTGGAGATGAAATAGCCGCTTGCGGCTTAGCGCCAAGCCGCAAGCGGCTAGCCGTTGAGTCCCTTCTCGAAGAGAACGAGGTTGTCGCCACGGTCGGGGTCCCAGCGGATGCCGACGATGTCGTAGCCCAGCGCGATGGCCAGGTGGAGCATCGGGCGGTGCTGGTTGTGGCACTCGAAGCGGATGG
>DATFNV010000628.1:0-20915 GCA_035266225.1 Gemmataceae bacterium | reverse complement strand
AAGAACCGGACACGCGCAGCCGAGAGGAACGCAAATTCGACAGGACCCGCCGCCCCGAGATGCAAGCCCATGTGAAACTAATGTACAGGTATACGCGATTGCGCCGTCCCTCCCCGACTGGGGCGTGGACCTGTATGACGGCATCGGGGGCTCGCGGCTCAACGAGGCGACGCAGGAGAGTGCCATGTCCACACCGATCTCCAACGTCCGGCCGAAGCCGGATCAGGTCCTCACCGACATCGCCGACTACGTCACCGGCTACGAGGTCGAATCCCCGGAGGCGTACCAGACGGCGCGCCTCTGCCTGATGGACACGCTGGGCTGCGGCCTCGAAGCGCTCGGCTACCCGGCCTGCACCAAGCTGCTCGGCCCCATCGTCCCCGGCACCGTGGTCCCCAACGGCGCCCGGGTGCCGGGCACCTCGTTGCAGCTCGACCCGGTGCAGGCGGCGTTCGACGTCGGCACAATGGTCCGCTGGCTCGACTTCAACGACACCTGGCTGGCGGCCGAGTGGGGCCACCCGTCGGACAACCTCGGCGCCATCCTCGCCACCGCCGACTGGCTGTCGCGCACCGCCGTCGCGGGCGGCAAGGCGTCGCGGGTGATGCGCGACGTCCTCACCGCCATGATCAAGGCTCATGAGGTCCAGGGCGTTATCGCTCTGGAGAACGCCTTTAACCGGGTCGGGTTGGACCACGTCGTGCTGGTGAAGGTCGCCTCGACGGCCGTCGTCTCCTGGCTCCTGGGGCTGTCGCACGAGGAGGTCGTCAACGCCCTGTCGCTGGCCTGGGTCGATGGCCCGGCGCTGCGCACCTACCGGCACGCGCCCAACACCGGCTCGCGCAAGAGTTGGGCGGCGGGGGACGCCACCAGCCGCGCGGTGCGCCTGGCCCTCATCGCCCGAACCGGCGAGATGGGCTACCCCTCGGTCCTGACGGCGAAGACCTGGGGCTTCTACGACGTGCTGTTCCGCGGTAACGCCTTCCAGTTTCAGCGGCCCTACGGGTCGTACGTCATGGAGCACGTCCTGTTCAAGATCTCCTACCCGGCGGAATTCCATGCCCAGACCGCGGTGGAGTGCGCCATGCAGCTGCACCCCCTCGTCAAGGACCACGTGTTCGAGATCAAGAAAATAACGATCCGCACTCACGAGTCCGCCGCACGCATCATCGACAAGAAAGGTCCGCTGAGCAACCCGGCCGACCGCGACCACTGCATCCAGTACATGGTGGCCGTGCCGCTCGTCTTCGGGCGCCTGACCGCCGCCGACTACGAGGACGCCGTGGCGGCCGACCCGCGCATCGACGAGCTGCGCGCGAAGACGGAGTGCGTCGAAGACCGGCAGTTCACCAGGGACTACCTCGACCCCGCCAAGCGCTCGATCGCCAACGGGATCACGGTCGAGTTCAAGGACGGCCGGCACACCGACGAGGTCGTCGTCGAATACCCGATCGGCCACCGCCGCCGCCGCGCGGAGGGCATCCCGCTGCTGCTGGCGAAGTTCGAGACCAACCTCGCGCGGCGCTTCCCGCCGAAGCAGCAGAAGGCGATCCTCGACTTGTGCTCCAATCAGGAGAGGCTCGAAGGCACGCCGGTCAACGAGTTTGTGGACCTGTTCGTCATCTGAGCGCCGCGCGGATTTATCGTTTCGCGAACCGAGAAATCCGCGCGGCGCCCTCGCGGCTACACGAGGAAGCAGCTATGCGATTCCCACCACACGTGCAGCACGAGCGCCTCAAGGGCTGGGTCAAGGAGATCGCGGCCCTGTGTGTCCCCGAGCGGGTCCAGTGGTGCGACGGCTCGCAGCGCGAGTACGACGGGCTGTGCGACCTCCTCGTGCAATCCGGCACCTTCACCCGGCTGAATCCGGACAGGCGTCCCAACAGTTTCCTGGCCCGTTCCGACCCGAGCGATGTGGCCCGCCTGGAGGACCGCACCTTCATCTGCAGCATCAGCAAGAACGACGCCGGCCCGACCAACAACTGGGTCGCGCCGCGCGGGATGAAGGAAACCTTGCGCGGCCTGTTCGACGGCTGCATGCGCGGCCGCACGATGTACGTCGTGCCGTTCAGCATGGGGCCGCTCGGCTCGCCGATCGCCCATGTCGGCGTCGAGCTGACCGACTCGCCCTACGTGGTCGTGAGCATGCGCATCATGACGCGCATGGGCCGGGCGGCCCTGGACATGCTGGGCGGCGACGGCGACTTCGTCCCCTGCGTCCACTCGGTCGGCGCGGCGCTGGCGCCGGGAGAAAAGGACGTGGCCTGGCCCTGCAACAAGGCCCAGAAGTACATCGTGCATTATCCGGAGGAGCGTTCTATTTGGTCGTACGGCAGCGGCTACGGCGGCAACGCGCTGTTGGGCAAGAAGTGCTTCGCCCTACGCATCGCCTCGGTCATGGCGCGCGACGAGGGCTGGCTGGCCGAGCACATGCTGATCCTGGGCGTGAAGGGCCCCCGGGGCGAGAAGACCTACGTGGCCGCGGCCTTCCCCAGCTCCTGCGGCAAGACGAACTTCGCGATGCTGATCCCGCCGAAGCCCTTTCTGGAGGAGGGCTGGGAGGTGACGACCGTCGGCGACGACATCGCCTGGATCAAGCCCGGCCCCGACGGCGCGATTTACGCCATCAACCCGGAGGCCGGCTACTTCGGCGTGGCGCCCGGTACCTCGTGGGACACCAACCCCGTGGCGATGGAGACGATCGGCCGCAACGCCCTGTTCACCAACGTTGCCCTGACCGACGACGGCGACGTGTGGTGGGAGGGCCTGACGCGGACTCCCCCCGCGCACCTGCTCGACTGGCAGGGCCAGGACTGGGCGCCGGACAGCGGCCGGCCGGCGGCGCACCCCAACGCCCGCTTCACGGTCCCGGCCCGCCAGTGCCCGAGCATCGACCCGGATTGGGAGAACCCGCGCGGCGTGCCGATCAAGGCGTTCATCTTCGGCGGCCGGCGCGGCACCACGGCCCCGCTCGTCCACCAGGCCTTCAACTGGACCTACGGCGTCTACCTGGCGGCCACGATGGGCTCGGAGACGACGGCGGCCGCCGCCGGACGGCAGGGGGTGGTCCGCCGCGACCCGTTCGCCATGCTGCCGTTCTGCGCCTACCACATGGCCGACTACTTCAACCACTGGCTGCAATTCGGCCGGGCCGTCAACAACCCGCCGCGCATCTTTGGCGTCAACTGGTTCCGCAGGGGCGCCGACGGCCGGTTCCTCTGGCCCGGGTACGGCGAAAACATGCGCGTCCTGAAATGGATCGTCGAGCGTGCCAACGGCCGCGCCATCGGCATCGAGAGCCCGATCGGCTGGATGCCGCGCTACGAGGACATCGACTGGCGCGGCCTGGAAGACTTCACCCCGGCACACTTCAACGAGGTGATGTCGGTGGACCGCGAGCAATGGAGCCAGGAAGTCCTCTCGCACGAGGAATTGTTCGTCAAGCTGTACGACCGGCTGCCCAAGGAGCTGCGCTCGGTGCGCGACCTGCTCATGTCAAGCCTTTTTATTGCGCGCAGCAAGACAGATAACTGGTTAGACGGCACCATAAGGGAGGGATGATTCGCAAGACGTTCCCAACGCCGTGCCGCGGTCGTTCGCGCTCGGCACGGCCCCCGGCAATGTGTCGCTGGCGACAAAAGCTCCCCTTATCCCACTGTCAGTTCCTGCTCGGTTCTGGCACGGCTTGCGGCCTCACTTCCTCGACGCGGAACCCGTCCGACTCGCGCAGGAACCGCACCAACCCCCGCGCCGCCATCGCCTCCCCGCCGAAGACGTCGCTGTCAGCCTGCACTATCGCCTCCCGGTCCGCCTCGTCCAACCAGAAGCCGAACAGCACGCTCCGGGACTTCCCTTCGGGGAGGCTCTGCCGGAGTCGCGGGAACGCTGCCAGCCGGTCGGCCCCGTCCCGGCCGCCGAGCCGGGGCTTGATGACGCCGGTCAGCCGGCAGGTCGATCCGGCCCTCGTGTTCCACGCCTCTCGACCAGTCCTTCCGCGCTTCGGTCCGACACGCCGTGGGCGATGTGACCGGAGCACCTCCCCCCAGACCTGAACACTGAGCTATCAACCACGGTCGGAAAAGGTATGAGTTGCCCCACCCGTGGTGATTGCAGTTACGCGGCCCGACCGCCGAGTTCATGGGCATCGGGCAGCCCGCTCCCCGAGATGGTACAACCTCCTCATGGGATTCTCTTTTCTGTGCCGCAAGGACGTCTTGGTGCTGTTCTGACGGCGTCCGCACCTTGAGGGGCTTTCCTGCTCGGCGTAAAATAGAGCATTCCCCTGGCTCATCCTTGCCCGATTGACAGTGCTGGGACCGAGGGTGCGTGGAGACCCGGATGCCTGCCCTGACGAACCTGGACGCGCGGCTCGACGCCCAGCCTGCGTGGCGTCGGTCGTATGACGCCCTGTTGCCCGACACTCGGCGCGTCGCCGCTTTGACCCCGCTCGTTCATGTGACGGGAAAGACCGTCCCCTTCGAGCACTTCATCCTCACCCCGCCGCACGAACTGCCGACGTCCCACTTCCCCGCGTATTGCAGCGACCTCACCCGCCTGGCAGAGGAGGCACTCGGACTGCCCTACTGCCTCTACCTCTACGCCGGCCGCGCGCACCCCTCGTTCGGCAGCGTCGCGCTGGCGTTCCTCCCGGCCTGCGAGCCGGGTCACCTCGGGACGGCGACCCCCTTCGACACCGGCGGGCTCATCCACCGCTACATCCGGCTTGCGCTCCCCGTCGATGACGCCCTAAGCCGCGTGGCATTCGGCGAGCAATCCATGGTACTCCTCCGTGACTGGCGCGAGGGGTTTGCTCGCTTTCTCGCCGCGTATTTCGCGCAGCCCGCCGATTACTGGCTGGGCCGCCCGAACCCGGGAACGCCCGATCCGGAGGCGGTCCACGCCCGGAATGACGACTGGCGCGCCTGGACATTCGAGATCCGTTTCGTGGAATGGCAGAGCATTCGCGACCGGGCCGCGTGGTGCGCGGACCCGGCCTTTATGACGACCTTGCGTCGGCTCATCCAGGCGCAGCCGCTGGCGGCGCCGGGTACGCCGCCGACACCGCTCGACCTCTTTCTCCAGGGCCCGGATGCCCTGGCTCCCAGCGGCGCACCGAATTTCACCGAGGTGATCGAACAATGGGTCCGGACACAGGTTGGCGTCTAGCGGGGGTCCCCGCCGAAGACCTCGAGATCGTCGGATTCAACGGGACCCCCAGCGTCGAGTGCGGGCGGGCGATTCCCGTCGCGCGGCGGAAATCCACCGACGCCTACTTCCGCCTCGTCCTCCCTCCCGGGGATGTGTTTCCTCCCACGCACTCTGCCGCTGAGATCGACGCGTTCGTCCGGGAGGGGCGGTTGACGCTCCTGACAGATCCGCTCCCGCTTCCTCCCGCTCTGCTCGCGACAGGGGCGCAACGCCCGCCTCCGCAGCCGCTCATCCTCTGGGCGAGCCGCGATCTGTTCGACGCTCTGGGGGGCACACGTCCGGAGCGGGCGGATGGTCAACCGCTGACGTGGCGCGGGGTGCGGGAGGCGGATCCGCCCGCGTGGGCCTCCTGCGCGTCGCAAGATGCGGTCGTCCACCTCCTCGACTTTTGGGGGCGGGCGGCGCTCCTGAAAGCCGATGGCCGATTGCGGGATCCGGATGACCAGACGTGGGGAGCGGTCCGGCGCTTGGCCGACGTGGGCCTCTGCGCCGCCGTGGAAGGTCCGCTCCGCTACCGCCTCTACGTCCGCTACGCCGCCGCGCTGTCCCTGTCCCCGGAGCCGGAGCGGGTTCGACGGACCTTCGACCTCCTCGTCCACAAGGAGTTCCCAGATAGCACCTGGGAGCGATTCAACGCGGACTTCGTGACGCTCCTCCAGACGCTGGGGGCGAGCTCGAGGCTCGGGCACACAAGAGTGGCGAGCGGAAACGGGGATGGGTGGGACGGACACACGACGCCACGTCACAAGCTGCGCGGCATCGCCGCCGAGCATTACTCCATGGCTGCGTAAATGAACGAGTTTCCATACATCTTCACGTTCTACAGCTTTAAGGGCGGGGTCGGCCGCAGCATGGCCGTCCTGAATGTCGCCTACGCCCTCGCCGGGCGCGGCCGCCATGTGCTCATTCTGGACATGGATCTGGAGGCGCCGGGCATCAGCGGTTTCCTGCAGCGGCACCAAGAACTCGACCCCGGGGGTCCGGGAGACATCCTCGACCTACTCGCCTGGGCGATCGCCGACGCGAGGGAGGACACGGCAGCCAGTAACGGCCGCACCGGCGTTGCCTCCTCCCACCCTCCGTTGTCCGACTACACCGCCCCGGTCCGGCCCGCATGCCTCGACGTGGCGGCCCTCCGGCCCCGTCTCGGGACCGTCGGGCGCGTGGACGTGGTGCCGATGCACACCGATCGCGACTACTTCGCGCGACTGGAGGATCTCGGCATCCATCGCCTGAGCCGCCAGGACCTGCTCGGCACCGGGCGGAGTCTCCGGATGTCCCTGAAGGCGTGGCGGTTCGAGAGGAACTCCCCCCACTATCACGGCCCCGCCGCCGCGGGTCGAGTCCCTTACGACTACGTTCTGATCGACAGCCGAACCGGGATCACGGAGATTGGAGGGTTGTGCATCGGGCCGCTCTCCGACCGGCTGGTCGTCCTCAGTCCGCTGAACGACCAGGGCATCGAAATGACCCGCCGATTCCTCGAGGAGGTAGGGATCACCGGCGTGCAGGAGCCGACCGACGCCCGGTGGGACGCGGCTGACGTCGCCGCCCCGAGTCCGAGAACCCCGCGGCTGGGGCCCAAGCCGACGCTCCTCGTCGCGAGCCTGCTCCCGCTTGGGGAGATTGACGCGAAACGCCAGCGGCTGCAGCGTCTCGAAACGGCGATCGGCCCTGTCGCCGCCCGCCTCTCCTATCACCCGCAGCTCGCGCTACTGGAGTCCGTCTTCGTCCGGGACTACCCGGAGGAGGGGCTCGCGACCGAGTACCGGGCCCTGGCCGATCAGGTTATGGCCATCGTCAACGATCATGCCGTGCAACTGGCAGCCCTCTCCCAACGCTACTGGAGCGAGGAGGGGAGCCGAGAACTCGCGGCGACGGCCCTCCTCCGACTCACTCCCCACCAGCCGGACCTCGGAGAGGCGCTCCTGCGCAATTTGGCTCCCACCTGGACGCCCAGGACGGATGCGGAGTTCATCGCCGCCGACCAGATGTTCCGTCTGCTAACGCAACCGGAGGCGGCCGACCGACCGATCGGCTTCGATCTCTGGGGGCGTCTGCTGACCGAATGGGGCACACAGACGACCGACCCCAGCCTGCGCTCGCGCAGGCTTCAGGAGGCGTTGGCGCACTTCTCCACAGTGGGGAACCTAGAGGAGGCATCCCCCGAGCAGCGGTCCCTGGCCCTGTTCAACCGCGGTGTTGCACAAGAGCGGTTCGGCAACTCCGCGGCAGCGATCGAGGATTACACGGCGTCGGCGACAGTGCCCGGGACCTCACCGTCCCGGAAAGCCAAGGCGGTGGTGGCTCGGGGACTGGCGAAGGGACACCAGAATGACTTTGTAGCAGCCGCGGCAGATTTTGCCGAAGTGCTGGGCATGCCGGAGGCACCCGCGGAGGAGAAGGCCAAGGCGCTCGTCAACCGGGGAATCCTCCGCGCGAAGCAGGGGGATGTTGCGGGTGCCACGGACGACTACACCGCGGTGGGATCGATGAGCGATGCGCCGGCAACCCAGAAAGCCCGCGCTCTCATCAACCGGGGCGTCCTCAAGGAGCAGGCGGGGGACCTCGCAACGGCGGAAGCGGACTTCACCCTCGTCGCCGAATTACCAGAATGCAGCCCCGAGGAGCGCGCCAGGGCGCTCAACGAGCGCGCCGTGGTAAAAGCGAAGGCCGGCAACTGGAGCGGTGCGATCATCGACGCCTCAGCAGCAGCCGACGTCCCCGGCACCTCCGGCGCATCGAGGAGTCGCGCCGTCTTCCACCGCGGAGTCGCCCGCGGGAAGGTCGGGGATCGACAAGGAGAGGCCGCGGATTACGACGCCGTGATCGCGATGCCGGACGCAGATGTGGACATGAAGGCGCAGGCGTTCAACTACCGGGCGAACCTTCGGGAGGTGGACGGGGACACTGCTGGCCAACTGGCGGACTACGCAGCCGCCATTGACCTGCCGAACGTCTCACCGCCGCAGAAGGCCCGCGCACTGGTCAACCGGGGAAACGCAAAGTACCGGTCCGGCGACGCGACTGGTGCGATGGCGGACTGGACCGCCGCTGCCCTTCCCGGGGCACCGGCGGACATGCAGGCCGAAGCCCTGTTCAACCAGGCGATCGAACTCCACGAGAGGGGAGACGCATCCGCCGAGGAGTCGAGGTATCAGGCGATCCTCGAGCTTGCTACGGCCCCGGAGGAGTGGCACGCGAAGGCGCTCACCAACCGAGGAACCCTGAGAGAGCAGTCAGGGGACCTAGAGCAAGCCGCGGCGGATTACACGGCGGCTCTGGCGCTCCCCAACCTCCCTCCCAACATGCGAGCCCAGGCACTCGTCAACCGCGGCGCCGTGCGGGCTCGAGAGGGAGACCGCGCAGGGGCGGTGACCGACTACTCTGCGGTGACGGATCTCCCGGGAGTCCCCCCTGCCCTCCTTGTTCAGGCACTGGTCGGCCGGAGCGGAGCGCGAGACGAACACGCAGACCCCGGGGAAGTCGAGGCTGACCTCCTCGCTGCATCCAGAGTGGCGGACGCCCCCGCGGAGGCACAAGCCGTCGCTTGCGGCAACCTCGGCTGGCATCAATACAGGCGCGGCGCGTACACCGATGCGATTCAGTCGCTACGCGAGGCGGTGCGCCTCGATCCCGAGAACCCAATCTGGCGCGGGAATCTCGCGCTGGCGTTGCTCCGAACCGGGTCTGTGACCGAAGCCGACGAGGAGTACAGAAGGGCCGCACAGGTCGCCACCGATACAACAGCACTCCGGTCGGTGGCAGACGATCTCCGAGAGGCTCTCCCATCCATCCCGGACGCTGCTTTCGCCCGCGCCCTGCTCCATATGCTCGAACAGCGATGCCGGGAACTCGAGGGGGAGAACACGTAAAGACATATTCGGCCACGCCCGATCCGGGGGTTGTAGTGATCAAGCCTTGTTCTTCCTGGTTCGCCTCCTCAGTTCCGGTGGTGGGTCTTCCGCCTTCGGTCCGACACACCGACGCGCGTTCCGAGCGTAGCCCAGTGCGGAATACCCTTCGTCGATCGATATGGGTGAGGAACCAGCGATCCTGGCGGCGGGCGGCGCCGTCGGGATGGAGCACCGAGAGGCCACCCGAGCTGCTTGGCCGGCGCGCTGGCAAGACACTGCGGCCGTCCTGGGATAAATCAGGGTGCGGTGCCGGCCGCCCCCGCGGGAACCACAAGCGCGCCCGCCGCTCGGGGCGCGTCAGGGCTTCGATGCCTCATTCCGGCCGAGGCCAAGCAAGTAGTGCTGCGTCCGCACGAACATCATCCCATCGGAGATCGCCGGCGTGGCCAGGCACGCGTCGCCCAGCGGGTTGACCGCCAGTAGCTCGAACTTCGGCCCCGCCCGGACCACGCGCACCCCGCTCTCCTCGCCGGTGAAGTAGATCCTCCCGTCGGCGGCCACCGGCGAGGCGGTGTAACCTCCTCCGCCGCCGAGTTGCTCCTTATACACCTCTTTGCCGGTCTTCGCCTCGTAGCAGGTCACGATCCCGGCGTTCGAGCAGGTGTAGAGATACTCACCGTAGACGATCGGCGTCGGCATGTACGGCCCGCCCTTGCCGGTGCTCCAGGCGACGGCGTCGTTGGCGGTCTTGCCGTCCTTGAGCGACACGTCGCCGCTGGCGCCCGGGCGGACGGCGTAGATCGGCTGCACCGGGCGATAACCGCTCGTGATGAAGATCAGGCCCTGGCCGAAGACCGGCGTCGGCACCGTGATCTCCGCGTGCCGGCCCAGTCGCCACAGCTCCTCCCCCGTCAGCGGGTCGTAGCCGCGGGCGTACTTCGTGGCGTTCGTCACCAATTCCGCACGTCCCGGACCTTCGACGACCGTCGGCGTGCCCCAGGAAGGGATCTCGTCGCGCGACTTCCGCCAGACCTCCTTGCCGTCCTCGACCCGGTAAGCGGCCAGGAAGGAGTTCTTACCGCCGTCGCACTGCACTATCACCAGGTCGTTGTAGAGGATCGGCGAGCTGCCGAAGCCCCATTGATAATCCGCGTCGTAAAACCAGCCGGAGTCGAGCACGCCCAGGCTCTTCTCCCAGAGCAGCTTGCCGTCGCGGTCGTAGCAGTACAGCCCCTCCGAGCCGAAGGAGGCGACGAGGTGCGTGCCGTCGGTGGCCGGCGTCGGGTTGGCGTGGCTCGCCTTGGGGTGGCGCTTGACCTTCGGCAGTCCCTTGCAGGCGGTGCGCTCCCAGAGGACCTTGCCGTCGCGCTTGTCGAGGCAGTAAACCCGCCACGTGTGCTCCGCCGACTCCTTGGCCGACGCGACGTCGCCGTACAGGCCCGGCTTGAACTCGGACTTGCCGTCGCCGCTGACCGCCGTCGTCACCCAGACACGGTCCCCCCAGACGACGGGGCACGAGTGCCCGAGGCCGGGGATCGGCGTCTTCCAGCGGACGTTGACCTTCTTGTCGGCGTCCCAGGTCAGCGGCGGGAACTGGCCGTCCGCGACCCCGCAGGCGTTGGGACCGCGGAACGAAGGCCAGTTCAGCGGCGACTTCACCACGCCCCCCTTGTCCTCGACCGTGGCCGCCCCCGGCGCCGGCTCTTTCGACCCCTCGACACGCTTGTAGGCCAGTTCGGTGTTATCGACCTTTAAGGTCAGGCCGGCCACCTTGTCGCCCTCGCGTCGGAAGGTGATCGTGACCGCGCCGACCTCGGTCTTGAAAGAGACTTTGTCGATCGCGCTGAGTTGGATTGCGGACGCGGAGCCGAACCGGGCGTTCAGTTTGCCGTCCTCGACCGCGATCTTCAACTCCCCGGCACGGTCGTTGAGGTAGGTGCCGGCGTAAGCGGTGAGGAGGTCGCGATCGACCGCCGCCTCGGTCGTTGGGGCGGGCGGCTTGGCCCCGGCCTTCTCGAGCAGTTGGGCGACCGCGGTTTCCTTGGCCGGCGTCGCCGCCCGGGCCTTCGTCAGGGCTTCCTCCTTGAGCTTGGCGGTGTCGAGGATGGCCCGGACGAGTTCGACCTGGCCCTGGGCGGCCGCACTCCGCAGGGCGCCGTCGGCCCCCTCGGCCCCGGCCGCGAGCAGGGCTTTCACGATGTCCACGTGAGCGCGAGACACCGCCCAGTCCAGCGGCGAGAACTTGTAGAAGGTGTCCTTGACGTTGACGTCCGCCTTGTGCCGCAGCAGCAGCTTGACGACTTCGAGGTGCCCCTTGTCCGCCGCGAAGGAAAGAGCGGTGGCCCCGTAGGCGTTGCTGGCGTTGACGTCGGCGCCCTTGGCCAGGAGCCCCTCGAGCGCGTCGGCGTCGCCTTTCTTGGCTGCCGCCAACAGGCCCTCCCCCAGGGCGGACTTCGGGGCTGGTTCGTCCTCACGTTTGGGCACGCCACCTGCCGGTTGCCGGTGGATTTCAAACCACTTCAGGATGTGCGCCACCTTCGCCATCAACCGGCTCGGACGATCCACGATAGCGTGTGATGCGTCCGGAATCCGCACCAGGGCCGTCTCGACCTTGCGCAGCTTGAGCGCCGCATAGAATTGCTCGGACTCCGACATCGGACAGCGATGGTCCTCCTCGCCGGTCAGGAGCATGGTTGGCGTCGTGACATTGCCCACCAGCGAAAGGGGTGAGAGCTTCAGATAATCCTCCGGGCTCGCCCACGGCGGCCGGGCGAACCAGTGGCCGACGACGAAGGGCGAGAGGTCGCTGGTCAGCGTGGCGCTGTACCAGTTGACAACGGGCTTGGCGGCAACCGCGGCACGGAAGCGCTGGGTCTTGCCCACGGTCCACGCGGTGAGGATGCCGCCGCCCGAGCCGCCGGTCACGAACAGGTTAGCCGCATCGACGTAGCCGCGCTTCAAGACCTCGTCCACGCCGGACATCAGGTCGTCGTAATCGTTGCCGGGATAGTTGCCGTTGATGAGTTGGGTAAACGCCTCGCCGTAACCCGTGCTGCCGCGCGGGTTGGTGTACAGCACGACGTAGCCGGCCGCGGCGTACAGTTGGATTTCGGCGGTGAAGTACGGGCCGTATTCCGCCTGCGGCCCACCGTGAATCTCCAGGATCAGCGGGTACTTCTTCTTCGGGTCGAAGTGCGGCGGCTTGACGATCCACCCCTGGATCTTGCGCATGTCGTGCGACGACTCGTAGCGGATTTCTTCGACCGAACTGAGTGTCTTGTCGCGCAGCCAACCGTCGTTGAGCGCGGTGAGGCGGCGCGGTTTGGCGTCCTGGCGGGTGCGGACGGCGACGTCGGCGGGATGGGTCGGGCTAGTCAGGGTGAAGGCCAGCACGCCGTCGCCGCCGACCGAGAACGAGCCGCTGGCATAGGGCCGGCTGATCTCGGTCCCGCCCACGTTCTCCGCCAACGTCTGCACCTCGCCCTGGAGGTTGAGGAAGCCGATCTTGTGATTACCTCGGTCCGTGTACTGGAAATAGAGACCGCTGCTGTCCTTGCTCCAGACCGGGTCCTGCGCCTCGCGATCCAGTTTCTCGTCGAGGACGCGCCGGCCCGTGCCGTCGCGATTCATGACGGACAGCCGCATTGCCTGATAGGCCACTCCTTTGTCGTCGAAGCCGGAGTAGGCGATCCGCTTGCCGTCCGGCGAAAGCACGGGGTTGTCGTCCGGCCCCTTGCGATCGGTCAGGGCCTTGACCGTCCCGTCGGCGACCGACACCTCGTACACCTCGGTGTTCAGCACGTCGTGCTCGGCATCCGCGTGGCGGTTGGCGGAGAGGAGGATCGCCTTGCCGTCCGGCGCCCAGGACGGCGCCTGCGACGGCCCCCCGAAGAAGGTGTGCAGGTGGTCGTACGGGCCGTGGGTCAGCTGCCGCGGCGTGCCGCCCTCGGCCGGCAGAACGAACAAGTGGTAATGGCCATTCTTCAGATATCCCTTGCCGTCGAAGCGGTAGGTCAGTTTCCGAATCACCCGCGGCGGCTTGGCCCACTCGGCCCCCTCCGGCTTGGCCGGCAGCTCGACGAAAGGCTTCTCCGGCTCCTCGACGAACGTCGCGAACGCGATGGCTTTCCCGTCCGGCGACCAGGCCGGGCGGGCGGGCGGGGAAGCCAGGCGCGTGAGCTGCGCCGTCTCGCCCTTGTCCATCCAGCGGCAGTGCAGTTGCGCCGAGCCGCCGACGTCGGAGACGTAGAGCAGGCGCTTGCCGTCGGGCGACCAGCGCGGCGAGGATTCGTTGGCGTCGCCGCCGGTGACCGGCCGGTGCTCGCTGCCGTCCACGTTGATGACCCAGAGGTGGGATCGCGGCTTGTCCTTCATGACGTCCATGAAGTTGCGGACGTAGACCACTTGCTTGCCGTCGGGCGACACCTGCGGGTCGGAGGCATATTCGATCTTGAAGACATCCATCAACTGAAGACGGTCCTTGGCCGGCGCTTCCGCGTCGGCCGGGCCGCAAGCCAGCAGGAGCACCAGCACCGCGAAGAGGCGTCTCATAGCAGTCTCCGGCAACGGTTACAACCGCTTCCCCAACTCGATCTCGCCCTGGAATGCCGCCCGCAAACGCTCCCCACAGGCCGCGCTGCAGGTCATGTACACGAAGTCATGGCCGTCGCGTCGAGCCTCGGAATCTGCGCCAGTCACCGCGACCAAGACCGTCTTGTCCGGGCCGGCCAGGTAGAGCGGCATCACCTGTCCGGCCTTTGAGGAGAGATCAACGCCCGGGCGGACCTTGCCGCCGCCCCCGAAGACCTCGGTGTCCGGCGGGATAGTCTTGCCGCACCAGCCGCAGGTGGCTTGAAAGAGTTCGATCAGGTTCTGCGGTTTTTTCTGGCGACGTTTCATAGGCGGCAGCCTACCACGGACCGATGCGGGAGTCCACCAAGCGCGACAGGATTTCGATTCGCCTCTGCGATGGAGCTGTTCTCGGACCTCGGAATGCCTGGGTTGTCGTCCCGTCGAGGGCCGCAGGACATAAGGGTGTCGGGAAAGGCAAGGAGCGCGGTTCCAGACACCCTTTCTCCCGGACGAGCGCGGACCTTTCTTGAGAAAAAGGTCCGTGTTCCCTGTTGTCTTTCGGACGGAACCTCAGGATTGTGAACGGCGGCGACCAAGAGAGTCAAGGAACAACCGATCCGGCGTCACCGCCTTCCGGCAAGCGCTCGCGGGCATGTCCAGGTCGAAGCGGTACAGATACGATACCCACGCCCCAGGTGCCGCCTTGCGCAGGCCGGCGCTTGGCAGCGGGGGGCACGGGCAACTGAGGGACTGTCATGCGCACGTTCAAGAGCCTGAGCGAGCAGGAGATCCTGGCCCTGGCGATCTCCCTGGAGGAGGAAGACGCCCGCATCTATGCCGACTTCGCGGAGGGACTGCGGGCCGATTTCCCCGCGGTCGCCCAGCAGTTCGCCGAGATCCGGGCGGAGGAGGACGGCCATCGGCACCGGCTGCTGGAGCTGTACCGCCAGAAGTTCGGCGAGCACATCCCGCTGATCCGCCGCCAGGACGTCAAGGGCTTCGTGTCGCGCCGGCCGGTGTGGCTGGTGCGGCCGCTCGGCCTGACGATCGTCCGCAAGCAGGCCGAGACGATGGAGCTGGAGACGCGGCGCTTCTACGAGACGGCGGCGCGGCGGGCGACCGACGCCGGCATCCGCCAGCTGCTCGGCGACCTGGCCGAGGAGGAGCGCAAGCATTCGCACCTGGCCGAGGCGCTGGCCCGCGCCCCGGAGCCGCGGGAGGAGAAGGCCGCCCGCAAGCGCCTGTTCGTGCTGCAGGTCATCCAGCCGGGACTCGCCGGCTTGATGGACGGCTCGGTCTCGACGCTGGCGCCGCTCTTCGCCGCGGCGGTGGCCACGAAGGACAACGCGGACACCTTCCGCGTCGGCCTGGCGGCGAGCGTCGGCGCCGGCATCAGCATGGCCTTCGCCGAGGCGCTGTCCGACGACGGTAGCCTCACCGGCCGGGGGCGGCCCGTGACGCGCGGCGGCGTCTGCGGCCTCATGACCGCCCTGGGCGGGCTCGGCCACAGCTTGCCCTACCTGATCCCGACCTTCACGCCCACCAACTACGAGTTGGTCGCGGGCCTCACCGTCACCCTCACCAGTTACAAGCTCGCCACGGCCATCGCCATGGTCATCGTGTTGGTGGAGTTGTTCGTCATCGCCTGGATCCGCCACCGCTTCATGGACACGCCGTGGAGTTCGGCCCTGGTCCAGGTCATCGTCGGTGGCATCCTCGTCTTCCTGGCCGGCATCCTGATCGGCAGCTCGTGAGGGCGGCCGTCCAACTTGTCCGCGCGGGGGGAACGCCCTACAATCGCCCCACCTGTCGCCCCTTCCACTGGGACCGTCCATGCTGTTCGCCTGGCTCAAGCAGCGCCGCCGCCGTCAGCTCCTCGCCACCCGCTTCCCTCCGGAGTGGCTCGGCTACCTCCGCAATAACGTGGCGCTGTACGGCCAACTCGGCGAGGCGGAGCAGGCGAAGCTGCGCGACGACCTGCGCGTCTTCGTCGCCGAGCGCTACTGGGAGGGCTGCGCCGGGCTGACCGTCACCGACGAAATGAAGGTGACCATCGCCGCCCAGGCGTGCCTGCTGGTGCTGAACATCGAGCACGACTACTTCAGCCGCGTCCCTTCCATCCTGGTCTACCCGAGCAGCTACCGCGTCCCCACGGGGCGGCGCGGCCCGGATGGCAGCGTCAACCCCGACTCCGGGCGGCTCGGCGAGGCGTGGTATCGCGGCCCGGTCATCCTGGCGTGGGACTCCGTCCTCCGCGGCGGCATGGACGGCCACGACGGGCAGAACGTGGTGCTGCACGAGTTCGCCCACCAACTCGACTTCCTCGACGGCTACGCCGACGGCACCCCGCCCCTGTCCAGCCGCGAGGCGTACCGCAAGTGGCACGAGGTCATGACCGCCGAGTACCAGCGCCTCGTCCAGGAATCGGAATACGGCCGGGCCCGGGTCCTCGACGCCTACGGCGCGACCAACCCCGCCGAATTCTTCGCCGTGGCGACCGAAGCCTTCTTCGAGAAGCCGCTGTCGCTACGGCAACGCCACCCGGCCCTGTACGAGGTGCTGCGCGACTACTACCGCCAGGATCCGGCGGAACGAGTGCTGCGCAAGCAAGCGTAAATAGAATGGCGGGCGGGAACTGTGGGACGACCGGTTTCTTTCCGTCAAAAAGGGGAAGGCATGTCGGAAGCCAAGGTCACGCGCGAAGGGATCATGCAGTATGCTTTCGGCTTCGCGCCGCCGCTGATCCTCGAGGCGGCGGTGCGCTGCCGTGTCTTCGACGTGCTCGACGCCGGGGCGAAGACGGCCGCGGAGGTGGCGACCCAAACCCGCATCTCGCCGCGCGGCGCCCGCGGCCTGCTCAACGCCCTGGTCGGGTTGGGGTTCCTGACCCGGCAGGGCGACCGCTACGCCCTGGCGCCGGGGGCCGAAACGCTCCTCGTCAGCACGAAGCCGGGCTTCGCCGGCGGCATGTTCCGCCACACCAGCCGGCAGATTATCCCTCACTGGATCCACCTGACGGAGTCGGTCCTGACAGGGAGGCCGGCCATCGCCGTCAACCAGGAGGGGCAGGGGGCCGAGTTCTTCCGCGAGTTTGTCGAAGACCTGTTCGCCAACAATTACGAGGCGGCACGGGCGCTGGCCGACGCGCTGAAGGTGGCCGGGGGGAAGGGCGTGGTGAACGTGCTCGACGTCGCCGCCGGCTCGGGGGTGTGGAGCATCGCGCTGGCGGAGAAGTCGCCGCAGGTACGTGTGACCGTCGTGGACTGGCCGGCGGTTATCCCCGTGTGCCGGAAGGTGGCGGCGCGGCACGGCGTCGGCGACCGCTACCGTTACCTGTCCGGCGACCTGCTCGCGGTCGATTACGGCGGGGGCTACGACGTGGCGACGCTGGGGCACATCCTGCACAGCGAGGGTGAGCGCCGCAGCCGGGAATTGCTGCGGAAGGTCTTCGCCGCCCTGGCGCCGGGCGGCACCGTCGCTATCGCGGAGATGGTGTCGAACGACGAGCGTACCGGACCAGCCCAGGCGCTCATCTTCGCGCTGAACATGCTGGTCCACACCGACGAGGGCGACACGTTCACCTTCGCCGAGATGAACGCCTGGCTGCGCGAGGCCGGCTTCGTCAACCCGCGGCAACTCGAAGTGCAAGGGCCGTCGCCGCTGCTGCTGGCGACGAAGCCGGCGTAACCCGCCGCTTGCGGCTTCGCAAGTAGGGCAGGCTCCGCCTGCCGTCCTGGGCCGGACGGCAGGCGGAGCCTGCCCTACTTGCGAAGCCGGCGTAACGAGCCGCGTCCCTTTCAGCGCGGGTAACCGGGCGTCGTGCCGACGGGGATCGGCGCCCCAAGGATCACCGGGCCGAGCGGCTCCGAGCGCGGCGCCAGGGCGGCCGGCACGGGCGGCGCCGCCGGGCGGCCCGGGTAGTCCGGCAGGAACCCCGGCCGGCTGCTTACCTGTCCCACCGAAGGCCGCGGTGCCCAGCGCTCGCCCTCGCCGTCCGCCGGGATCTGACCCCGGTAGGTCGGCCGCGGCGCGTCGAGCGTCACCATCGGCGGCGGCGCCGTCTGACGCGACACCACGCGCCGCGCCGTCTCCGCCTCGGCCGGCTCGGTGTTCTTCACCAGCTGCGTCGGTGCCGTCCGCGGCCGCATCAGGCTGTCCACCCAGGCCCCTTCCAGTTCGTTCACGTTTCGGTAGCCGTAATAGGTCCGAACGGCCGTGTCCCAGTCGTGGTCCCGCATTCCGGTAGCTACGAAGCCGAGAAACGTCTGCCGGCCCTTGTCGCCGCCCCGATTGACGAGGAAGTTCGACACCGAGTAGCCCTCGGCGTAGAGCGCCATCACGTCGTCGGGGTACTCGCGCAGCGCGAACAGCCGCTGCAGGGGAATGAGGCGGCGGGGGGTGCTGAGGATTTCGCGGGCGAGATTGTCGTGACGGGTGCGCTCCGGCTGATCCTCCGAGAGGACTGCGCCGCCCTCGTCGGACCAGCGCGGCATGGCGCAGCGGTAGTAGTGGGCGAAGACGGTGTGCGTGATCTCGTGCGGCAGCACGCTGTTGAGCAGGCGGTCGTAGCGGCCCTCGATGTGCATGTCCTGCCGCTCGACGCCGCCGGGGCCGTAGACGAACGTCGTCGCCCCGCCGGCCCCTTCCATCTGCACCGTCACCCGCACCGGGCACGGCGCCGGCCAGGTCGGCATCTCGCGGCCGAGCCAAAGGACGGCCTTCTCCTTGCGATAAATCTCCGCGTACTGCGCCACCTCCTGGGCGACCTGCTGCGACGGGGCCTCGACCAGGAAGTTGGCCGTCTGAACGCGATAGGGACCGGCGCCCAGGGAGGTCAACGCGCCGGCCAGCACGAGGACGATCGAAAGGCTTCTCGCCATGCCCGGTGTCTCCTGACGTATGCGGGGTAGGGGGGCGACCCGGTGGACCGGCACTCGTGATGAGGTCTCCGCACAAGTGTAACGCAAAGGCCGGGCCAGAGCCGGCATTCGCGAGCGAGGGACACCCGGGAAAGCGCCGAAGTTGCCGGCTGCGTAAGGAGATCGGGCGGCAACGATTTTTCCGGCAGGGGGCCGGGTAGAATGGGGGGTTGTAAGTTCTGCAAAAGGGCAAGGCCACGGCTTGCAACCCGCTGGTCGCTCCGTTTCAGCCGACGCGGAACCGTTCCACCACCGCCTCGTCCAACTCCACGCCGAGCCCCGGCTCCTCGGGCACGGTGATGTCGCCGTCGATGACGGGGAAGCGCTGCTTGGTCAGGGTTTGCCGCAGCGCCCCCTGCTCGACGCAGTACTCGAAGTAGTGGGTGTTCGGCAACGCCGCCACGAAGTGCAGGCTGGCGGCGATGTTGATGCCCGTCTTGTAGGAGTGGTTGACACACAGGCGGTGGCGCTCGTAGGAGTCCCAGCCGATGCGCTTCGACCGGGCCAGGCCGCCGACGCGCGTCACGTCCACCTGGGCCACGTCGATGCCACCGACGTCCATCATCCGCTGAAACTCCTTGATGTCGCAAATTTCCTCGCCGGCGGCGATGCGCATCGGGGCGCGGGCGCTGAGGCGGGCGTAGCCGTCGATGTTGTCCGGGTGCAGCGGCTCCTCGAGCCAGGTCAGGTCGAACGCCTCGAACTGCCGCGCCCGCCGGATCGCCGTCGCCGTGTCCCAGCACAGGCCGGCATCGACCATGAGTTCCACGCCGGGCCCCAGGCCCTGCCGCGCCGCCCGGACGTGGCCGATGTCGCCTTCCTCGCTCTGGCCCATCGGACCCCAGCCGAACTTGACCGCGCGGTAACCCTCGGCCGCCAGGCCGCGGGCGATGCGCTCCGTCTCCGCCGGCGTGTCGCCGAAGAGGATCGACGCGTAGGCGCGGAACGTCTTGCGGAAGCCGCCGCCAAGGAGCTGGTAGACCGGGCGGCCGGTCGCCTTGCCGACGACGTCCCACAGGGCGATCTCCACGCCGCTCATCGCCTGGATCACCGCCCCCTGCCGGCCGAAGAAGATGCTCCCCTCGTACATGCGGTGGAGGAGGCGGTCGATCTCGAAGGGATCCTGGCCGAGCACGCACTCGGCGAGGCCGCGGCAGATCTTGTGCGATAGCGGCGCCTCGATGATCGCCCGGGCAACCTGAGAGGAGGAATCGACCTCGCCGACGCCGGTGATGCCGGCGTCGGTGTGGACCTTGACGACGAGGGTTTCCTGACTGCCGTCGCAGCGCTCGTTGACGTTGGGGAGGCGGAGGTGGATCGGCTCGACGCGGGTAATCTTCATGGGTGGCACTGGAAGTCTGGCGCGCAAAAAAAAAGTTCCGCCGCTGGCTCTCTCGGCGTCGCCCAGTCACCGAAAGCGTCACGCGGCGGAACGGAGAATATCGTACCCGCACGGGTCATTCGTGCAAGAGCAATTTGCCAAAAAAACAGAACAAAATTCCGCGAGCGATACCTGAACGAAAGATCAGAGTGGGCTGGGGGAGTGGCGCCCCCCGCCCCGTGCCCCGCGGGCCTAGCCGTCCCGGTTGAGGGTATCGATGAGCTGGCGCAGTCGGCCGAGGCTGCGGCGGTCGAAGCGAAAGCGCAGTCGCGGCAGCCCTGCCAGATGGACGTCGTTGGCCTCCTCCGGCAGGGCGCCCGTCTGCTCGAACGTGCCGCCGTCGAGAATGCCGGCGAACTCCACGCGGATTCGCTCCAGGAGCCCTTCGGGGAGGGCGTGCTGCAAGCGCAGCACCAGGTTGCCGTTGACGTAGCGCATGCTGTGATAGACGCGGTAGAAGCCCAACACCTCGGTGATCGCCTCGTCCACCGAGTCGGTGATTTTGTACAGGTACACGTCCTCCGGCGAGATCAGGTGGCGACCGACAAGCGCTTTCTCGACGTAGTGGTGCCATTCCTTCCAGTAGTCGCCGCCCGGCTCGTCGATCATGACGATCGGGAAGAGGTGGCTCTTGCCGGTCTGGACGAGGGTGAGCACCTCGAAGGCTTCGTCCTGGGTGCCGAAGCCGCCGGGGAAGAGGGCGACGGCGTCGGACTCCTTCACGAACAGCAGCTTGCGCGTGAAGAAGTATTTCAAGTGCATGAGCTTCACGTCGCCGGCGATGACGGCGTTGGCCTCCTGCTCGAACGGGAGGAGGATGTTGACGCCGATGCTGTTCTCGCGGCCGGCGCCGACGTGGCCGGCCTCCATGATGCCGTTGGCGGCGCCCGTGATGACCATGAAGCCGGCGGCGCTGAGCTGGCGGCCAAACGCGATGGCCTGCACGCACGCCGGGTGGTCCAGCGGCAGGCGGGCCGA
>DATFNV010000627.1:0-11637 GCA_035266225.1 Gemmataceae bacterium | reverse complement strand
CGGCCGGCCGTTCCTCGCGCTGGAGTTCTGCGCCGGCGACAGCCTCGACAAGAAGCTCCGCGGCGGGCCGCTGCCGGGCCGCGAGTCGGCGGCCCTGGTCGAGGTGGTGGCGCGGGCGGTGCAGGCGGCCCACGAAAAGGGCGTCATCCACCGCGACCTCAAGCCGTCCAACGTCCTGCTCACCGAGGACGGCACCCCCAAGATCAGCGACTTCGGCCTGGCCCGGCGCCTCGACGTCATTGTGACCCCGGCGCATCGGGCCCTCCTGGGGACGCCGCCGTACATGGCCCCTGAGCAGGTGTCCGCCTCCGGCACCTCCGGGCCGCTGAGCGACGTCTACGCCCTGGGCGCGGTCCTCTACGAGTGCCTGACGGCGCGGCCGCCGTTCCGGGCGCCGACCGTCGCCGACACGCTCCTGCAGGTGCTGCGCAACGAGCCGGCCTCGCCGCGCCTCCTGCAGCCGCAGGTCCCCCGCGACCTGGAGGTCATTTGTCTGAAGTGTCTGCAAAAGGACCCCGCGCGGCGCTACGGCAGCGCCCGCGACCTGGCCGACGACCTGCGCCGCTTCCTGGAGGGCAAGCCGATCCTGGCGCGGCCGGCCGGCCTGGTGGAGCGCACCCGCCGCTGGGCCTGGCGCAACCCGGAGCTGGCCGGGCTGCTGACGATCCTGGCCTTTTCGCTCCTGTCGGGGACGGTGATATCCAGCGCCCTGGCCGTCAAGGCCAAGGGGGAAGCCCGGCGGGCCGACGAGAACCGGCAGGCCGCCGAGGCCGCCCAACTCCGCGCCGAGTGGGCCCTGTACGCCAGCGAGGTCGCCCACGCCGAGCGGGGCTGGAGGGACAATGACCTCCGTGACGCCTGGCAGCACCTCGACGCCACCCAGGCCAACCTGCGCGGCTGGGAGTATCACTACCTCCGGGCCCTGTTCCGCAGCAACCACACGATTCTGCGCCTCGGCCCCGGCCGCCTCAATGCCGTCCACTTCTCCCCCGACGGCAAGCGACTGGCTTGTGCCGGCGGGACCCCCCTGGGCGCCGACACGCCGGAAGACGTGCGTGTGTTGGACGCGCAGAAGGGCCGGACCCTTTTCACCTTGCGGGGGCACACGGGAGCCGTCCGGGCCGTGTGCTACAGCCCCGACGGCAAGCGGCTGGCCACTGCCGGCGACGACGGCAAAGTGCGCCTTTGGGACGCCGAAGCGGAAGGCGACTCCATCGTCGTGACCCTCGAAGGACACACGGCCGCGGTCAACGCCGTCTGCTTCAGCCGCGACGGCCAGCGCCTGGCCAGCGCCGGCGACGACAAGACCGTGCGCGTTTGGGACGCCCGCAAGCGGAAGCCGCTGCACGAATTCAAGGAGTGGGACCTGCGCCAGCGGCGCGAGGGGCACCACGGCGTCGTCCTCTCCGTCTGCTTCGACCTTACCGGCCGCTACCTCTTCAGCGGCAGCGAGGACCAGACGGTGCGAATCTGGGACACCGACAAGCCGTCGGCGCCGCCGATTTCCCTGCCGTGGCGGGTCAGTTGTGTCAACGCGGTCTGTGTCAGCCCGGACGGCAACCTTGTGGCCGCCGCCACCGGGGACCTTTTTCTCGCCCCCGACCAACCGGGAGAGGTTCACGTCTTTGACAGGGCGAAGGCCGGGGAGGCCTACGTCCTGGCCGGACACCTCGGCCCCGTCACGTCTGTGTGCTTCAGCCCCGACGGCAAGCGCCTGGCCACGGCCGGCGATGACCGGACCGTCCGCGTCTGGGACGCGGCGACCGGCCACGAGTTGCTCGTGCTCCAGGGGCACGCGGACACGGTGACGGCCGTGAGCTTCGCCGCCGACAGCAGCACCCTGGCCAGCGCCGGGGCGGACGGCACGGTTCGCCTCTGGCGGACGGACCGGCCCCAGGGCCCCCTCGTCTACGACGGGCACGAAGACGCCGTGCGCGCCGCCGGCTTCAGCCCCGACGGCCAGCGCCTGGCCAGCGCCGACAAAGACACCGTCCGCGTGTGGGACGCGGCCACCGGCAAGGAGGCCCTCCCCCTCAAGGGCGACCTGGCGGGCGTGTACGACGTCTGCTTCAGCCCCGACGGTAAGTTCCTCGCCGGCGGCGCCGAACTCGACACGATGCGGTTGTGGGACGCACACACCGGGGAATTGCTGCGGAGCCTCACCTGGCCGGACAGGGGGAACGTCGCCGGGGACCGGGGCAACGTCTGCGGCGAAGTGCTGATGAGGGCCATCACCTCCGTCTGCTTCAGCCCCGACAGCACGCAACTCGCCGGCGGCGCGGCGGCCGGCGGCATCCTCGTCTGGGACGTCCCGACCGGGACCCGTCGCTTCCCGCCCCTTGAGGGGCACGCCGGCCGCGTCTTGCGCGTTTGTTTCAGCCCCGACGGCAAGCGCCTGGCCAGCGCCGGCGAGGATGGCAAGGTGAGATTGTGGGACATGCGTACAGGCCAGAACGTCTTGATTCTGGACGGGCATACAGGTACAGTCGCCACGCTCTGTTTCAGCCCCGACGGCAAGCGTCTGGCCAGCGCCGGCGACGACCGCACCGTGCGCCTGTGGGACGCCGACAACGGCGAGCCCCTCTACACCCTCCCGATGGCCCGGGCGACCGTATCCGGGCTGGTGTTCACTCCGGACGGGCAGCGCCTTATCGGCACAGCGAACCTCAACAACAGCGCGAACCACGTCGGGACTGGGAAACAGACGATCCACGTCTGGGTGGCCGCGACCGGGCTGCCGGTCCTCACTCTTCGCGGTCCCGACGGCGCCATCACCGGGGTGTGCATCAACCACGACGGCTCGCGCCTGGCCACGCCGAGCCGCGACAAAACGGTGCGGGTGTGGGACGCCCCTCAGGAGCCGGCCGACGAGTAACGCCGCGGTCCTGTCTCGGCCGAACGGGGCCCAAGGCCGCACAACCCTCACACGTCTCACCTCCGGCACGCCTCCACGTCCGCTAATCTCTTCTCTCACCTATATCGCTGATCTTACCCGCGCAGGCCGGACGATATTTCGAGCGATCCCGGAAACGGGCCGCGAATCCACTGACGGAAGGTAACGGAGTGTCCCGAGCCCCGACAGGGCTTCGTCCCATTCTCTCCCCCGCAATTTGGAGGTTCGCATGCGCAAACTGATAGGTTCGCTCTTCGGCGCGACGTTCGTTGTCGCCTTGAGTTGTCCCGCTGCTCTCGCGCAAGTTCCCACCCTCCCAGGCTACGGGCCGCCACCGGTCTACGCCGCGCCCAAGTACTGCCCGACGCCGGGCACGCCGGGCACGCCGGGCATGACGCCGGCTACGCCGGGCACGCCGGGCACGCCGGGCACGCCGGGCACGCCCGGCACGCCCGGGGCGGCCCCGAATGCCGCCAACCCGAACGCCCCGAACCCGTTTGACACGGCGGCGAATAACCAGGACTTCTCGCAAGCTCGCGGGACCGAGGCGGGGGAAGGCGGCGGCTCGAGTACCTTGCTGGGCGACCTGGGCGCCGGCAGCTACTACACGACGCTCGTTACCGTGCAGATCTTCAGCAGCGGCTCGGCCCGATTTGCCACGCGGGCGGTCCGGGTGCCCGGGATCAACCGCGGCTCGTTCAAGATCACCGATAACGAGTCGCCGCGGCCTTTGGACCGCGTGTTCATCGACTTTAACTACTTCAACAACATGGCCACCTTCGGGACAAGTGACGGGAACATCCGGCCGAGCCTGTATCGTGAGACGTTCGGCTTCGAGAAGACCCTACTCGACGGCCGGGCGTCGATCGGGGTGCGCGTGCCGATCTTCCAGACGACCGAGGGCGACGGCTCCGTCAAGAGCAGTGACATCGGCGATCTGACCATCATCAGCAAGTTCGCCTTCTACGACTGCCACGAGACGGGTAACCTGCTGTCCGGCGGCCTTGCCGTGACGGTGCCGACCGGCCCGGACGACATCCTCCTCGACGGCAGCCACCTGCACTCCACCCTGTTCCAGCCTTACGTCGGTTACATCTGGAACTTCGGTGACTTCTACGTCTCGGGGTTCACGGCGATCATCATCCCGAGCGACTCCCGCGACGTGACCCTGTTCACCAACGACATCGCTCTGAATTACCGGATGTACAAGCACGGCGACGCGGACAGCTGGCTGACGGAAGTCACGCCGACGGTCGAGTTGCACTTGACCGACCCGCTCAACCACCGCGGCTTGTCCGGCACCAGCGATGTCGGCTTCCCCGATATCCTGGTGGTGACCAGCGGTGCCCACATCGGCATCGGCAAGTCGTCGCTCCTGAATGTTGGCGTCGCGGTGCCGGTGACCGGCCCGAAGCCGTTTGACATCGAGGCCATCGCCCAGTTCAATTGGCGGTTCTAAGCCGTTCGCCGGGACGGATCGCGGCGGGGCCCCTCTTCTCACCGGGGAGGCGGCCCCGCCGCGGTCGCGCGCGCCGGCCCCCCGCCCGCCCCTCGGACGACCGCCTCGAGCCGCCCGACGCCGTTGCGCGCCGGGACGTTCTGCGGGGCGAGGACGAGCGCCCGACGGTACTCCGCCAGCGCCTTGTCCGGAAGGCCGAGCATCTCCAGCGCCCGGGCGTGAATCAGGTGCGGTTCCGTACGGTCCGGCCACTGCGATACCATGGAACGCGTCAGTTCCTCGCAGTGGCCGAGGTCCCCGGTCGCCAGGTGAGCCAGGGCGAGCCCCTGGAGGCCGTTGATCCACGCCTCCTGATCGCCGTGCCAGTCGGCCGCGTAAGCCTCTTCCAGCAGGCCCCGCGCCTCTCCGAAGTGCTTCGCCGCCAGGGCCAGCGCCCCGAGGCCAGCGCGCAGCCGGGCGCAATCCGGGTCGATCACCAACCCGCGGGTGAAATAGTCCCGAGCGTTCGCCGACCGCCCCAGCATCAGGGCCGACTGCCCCGCGGTGGCCAGGATCCAGGCGTTGTTGGGATCAGCCGCGGTCGCCCGGTCGAACTCCGCGAGCGCCTCGTCCGGGTCGGCGAGCCCCTGCGCCGCCATCTCGGTCAGCAGGGCGCCTCGGTTCGCGTGGCCGCACGCGTTCGACGGCTCCAGCCGCAGCACTTCGTCCGTCGCCCGCCGGGCCAGCCCGAACAGGCCCCTCCGCTCCTCCGGGGTGGCGGCGTTTCGGGCGGCCAGTTGCGCGGCGCCTGCCAGCTTCATCCAGCCGACTTCCTGGTGCGGCGCCAGCGCCACCGCCTGCTGGTAGTCGTCCACCGCCGACTCTCCCGAGGCCAGGGCCACGTCGCCGGCGCGGCAGGCCAGCGCGGCCTGGTACGGCTCGACGACGCACTTCACGGCCAGCAGGACGGTCACGGCGAGGACCGCGGCTCGCGCCCCCCACAGCAGCCAGAAGGCAGGGCGGATTGGCGATCCGTCCGTGCTGCGATCGGCTGGATTGCAAATCCGCCCTGCGGCCGGCGCCAGGCGAGCCACAGCCCAGACGGCGGCGATTGCTGCCGTCGCGAGCAGGCCACAGCACGTCCACCAGAGCCTGGCGTCCGACCCCTCCGCGGTGTTGACCGCGACCGCCAGCACACCCCCCAGGGCGGCCAGGCCAATCAGGACGGCGAACACCTGTCGCCCGGCCGGCGCCATGTCGGCCGCCGACTGCGAGCGGCCAAGGGCGCTAAGCACGGCCGCCAGCGTCACGAACAGGGTGCCGACAGGTGCCAGCGTGAAGTTGAATAGGTCCTGCACGCAGAAGGCCAGCACGCCGGCACAGGCGGCCGCCACCAGCCCCCGAGACTCCGGAGTCGATGCGCGCCAGGCCCGCACCGCGGCGACGGCGAGTCCGGCGAGGAGCACCAGAAGCGCCAGCCCGCCAAGGCCCCCCTGCGTCGCCAACACCTGGATGACCTCGTTGTGGGCGCGCGCCGGCGTCGTGTTCCACTCCAGGCGCCAGTACGCGGCGGTGCGCTTCGGCTCGAAGGCGAGGTGGAAGGTGTCCGGGCCGCAGCCGGTCAACGGGTGGTCGCGGAAGATCGCCAGGCCGCCGGACCAGATCTCACGGCGGGCGGGGTCGTCGGCCAGGTGATGGGCGCGCTCCGCCGCACTCCGCCACAGGTCGGATCGCCCCGAGACGCCGAGCCAGACCGCCGCACAGGCCGCGGCGCCAAGCAGCGCCGCCCCGGCCAGAAGGACGTCTCGGCGACGGCCGGCGCGCCAGGCGAGGACCGGCAGGAAGGCACCGGCGCAGGCCAGCGCCAGCCAGGCCCCGCGCGACAGGGAGAGCAGGACGGCCGTGAGCGCCAGCGCCACGACGCCCGCCAGCACCGCCAGGGGCCCAAAGGCCCGGCCCGTGCCCGCGCGCGCCGCCCAGGCCCCAATGACGGGCAGGGCCGTGACGAGGTAGGCGGCCAGCATGTTGGGGTGCCCCAGCGTGGCGAAGGGGCGGGCGTGTTCCGCGAACGTGGACACCTCCTCCCAGTGCATCGGGTCGAGGCGCGCGAATTGGAGAACGGCGTAAGCGGCGGCGACCGCGGCAGCGGCCACGGCGGGCGCCAGGAAGCGCCAGGCGTCGCCCGGCCCACGGCACAGGGCGCGCGTGCCGAAAAAGAGGACGACATAACTGAGCAGGGTGCCGAGCCCGGCACAACTCTCGTGCGTACCGAGAAGGGAGGTCCACGGGCTGATCGAGGCGGCGGTGGACACGCCGGCGGAAACCGCGAAGAGCACGAACCCCAGCGCCAGCGGGTCGCGGGCCAATTCGCCGACCATCCGCCGCGGGGCCGACCGGCGCTCGCCCGGCGGCACCGTCAGCAGCCAGGACGCGCCGGCCCACAGCCCGACCCCCGCCAGGGTGACGGCCGTCAGCATCAGGAGCGCGACCTTGTTCGACTCGAACGCCTCGGTCGTGAAGCGCGAGAAAACCAGCGGGGACAGCACGAGGTGGACGAGCAGCACGCCGCGGGCGAAGCCGGCGGCGGTCGGGAGGGTCAGTGGGTTGCCCCGGCGCGTGCCGTCCTGGCAAGAAGGGTGGCGCATGCCCTCCCATAGCGGCGGCGCGGGCGGGCGTCAAGTCGAGCGGCAGCAATAACTCTCCCCTCACGACACCTCTCGCTCATCCCCACCGCTCTCAAGCCACCTTTCTCTTGCCCCCGGCTCTCGGCTGCGGTGGTGAACGCTCTGCCGGCCGCTTCGTCCCGGTGCCGGCTGCTGCCGCTGCGGCGGGCCAGCTACCAGCGCGGGCAGTCGTAGACGAAGCCATCGGAGAGTGCGACGAGGAAGTCACGCTGCATGGCGGCCTTGGTCTGCTCGACGTTGAGGCGGTCGCGCAGAAAGCGGTGGAGGATGCGCTGGCGGTGTCCGCGGCGGCCGCAGGTGGGACAGGGGGCGCTCTTGGGGGCGCGACGAATCCGGGTGATGAGTTCGGGCAGGAGCATGGCCTGTGTGCCTCGGGGCGTCAGCTGGCGAGCTAAAAGTCGGGGACTTTCTCATAGTGGTTCAGCTCGAGCGGACAGTTTGCTTTGCTCAAACTGATCAGTTGTCAGCAGCAACTGCAAATACACGCAGGGGTTGCACTGTAGAGTTTCAGTTGTTACGCCAGCGGCAACTGTCCGCCTAGCTCATCTGTGTCTGAGAAAGTCCCTGCCCCTTCGTGTGACCAAGGAGGCATTATGTCGCGCAGATCCGGATCTGTGGGAGGCGGCGGGGGCAACCCCGCCCCCACCCGGCCCTTGGCCCCTTGGTCCCCCGCCCAATTACTTTGGCGACTCGCCCAACCGCGACAAGGCAGCTTTCGCCTCTTGTGTCAAACGTGCTCTTGGCTCACCTTTGGCCAACTTGTGTAACACCTCTCTAGCATCAGAAGTTGCCAGCGTCTCAAGCACCTGGACAGCACGCACACGGAAACACTCTTGTTGTGTCGGCCGACCTGAATCGGTTGGTAACGACGTCAACAATTGTGTCACGCGCATATACACCTCTGCGGAGACCATTTGTCCGGACACCTCACGAAGCTTCCACTCTGCGTCCCATCCAAGGTTTTCGAGATCACGCATTGCGTTTTCTCTTGTCTCAAATGCCTCGTCGTCGAGAGCCGAAACAAGCAGGACTACACGTCGATCAGCAGCAACAAGGGCCTCGACGCGGCTCTTGAGAAAAGGCACGCTCTTTGTTGACAAAGCCAAGAGCCCCAGGGCTCGGTACGCCGCCCCCACATCTCGGGAGCCTAAATCAGCCCACGCAGAGTGAAGACGAGCCAAAGCGAAGAACTCGTCCGACAGATCAGGCGGACGCTTCAACTGCGAGATATCCCAGGTGAGGACGGTACCGTCGGCGCCGCCGGCCGCCAGAAGTTGCCGCCCCGAAGAAAACGCAACGGCTGTCACCTCACCTCGGTGTCCCGGGAAGTGAGCAACCATCCGGCCCGCAATCAAGTCCCAGAGATGCGTAGTACCGTCAGCGCCCCCTATGGCTAACAGGCGCCCGTCCGGGCTGAAGCGTACAACGGGGGTTACCTGGTTCGCCCCGGCGACCCTTATCCTACAGATTTCACCGCCAGACTCCACCTCCCAGAGGCCCACAAATTCCTCATCATATCCTAATGCGCTGACCTTACCGTTGGGCGACCAGGAAAAAGACGAGCGCTGGGAAATCACAGGACCGGACTTCCTCGGAGGCCGGATTGTGGCATATCGCCTCCGAGTTCCCGTGTCCCACAAACTAATGACATTGGTTACTCGTGCCAGTGTCTTGCCGTCCGGCGACAAGGAAAAGACATGAGTTTGGGGCCCGTCGGGATCGCTACTCAGGGGGGCCGAAAAGCGACTGACTTCTTTGCCGGACGCAAGGTCATGGAAGGCGACAAATTGACGAGACGCGCCCCCGTCCTCCATCGCCAATACCTTGCCGTCTGAAGAAACTCCAAAGACATCTTGTCGAGACGACGGAACTTGAAAAGTCACCGACTCCACCATGTCCGGGGCGTCCCATACGCTTACCTTGTCGCCACACATTGTCACCACTTTGTTCCCGTCCGCTGTCCCTCCGACGGCCACAATCCCACTGCTCAGCTGAATCGGCCGCGAGAGTTCCTTCCCGGTTACAGGATCCCAGCGGCGAAGTGTAGAGTCTGCCGCAGACACGAGTTGCTTCCCGTCCCTGGAAAAGCCGAGAAAACGGATATAGTCCGCGTGCCCTCGAGGCGGATGGAGGGTCTTTCCAGCAACACTATCCCATACGCGGATCTGGTTACCATGATCGAATGCTAGTGTTTTTCCGTCAGCCGAAACAACCGCACGTGCGCCAGTGAACATGGACACGCTGAATGCCCTGTGCTCCTTCCAGTCGTCCAGGCCAACGATCCGCACCTTCCCAGCACTCTCGAGGACTAGCTCCTGACTGGACGGCGCGAGCGCCAGGAGTCGTCCCGGAACACACCCCGTCTCTATTCCAGAGGATCTGTCCAACCAACGGACTTTGTGATCACTCCCCCCGATGATCAGCGTCGTGGGGGTGAAGAACAACGTGTCCGCGTTCGCGCTCGCCCCTTCCAGGTTCATCCTCTGCCCCCTGGCTCCTGTTCGCGCGTCAAGGAAGAGTACTTCTGGTTTGTCTCTCCCGCCTTGTCGGACAAACAACTCGCGCCCCTGGTTCCCGAAGGACAGCAGCCAGCCATCGACCGAAACGATTTTTTCCCATTTATTAGTATCCAGAACAGTGATTGTATTCGTCCCGCCCTGCCAGCAGGCCAGCTTTGTCCCGTCCGGGGAAAAACACGCCTTCCCCCACCACCCTGTGAAGGTTCGCACCTCCCGCCGCTTGGGAACGTTCCAGATCACCATGTCTTGCCCGTCTGCGGCCCCGCTCGTTACGAGCCACTTCCCGTCGGGTGACAATGCCACCCAGTTTCCTCCCCTCAGCGGCCACTCTTCCTCCCCTGTGATGGCGTTCCACAGTCGAACCCCGCTACGAGCAGACGCGATCATCCGCCCGTCAGCGGACATGGCAAGGGAGAGTACCCTTCCGCTGTGCTGCAGCCGGATGGAGCCGGTGCGTGATAGGGCACCATTAGGAAGAGTGTCTCCGATGGAATCCCGCCGCGGGACCCCGCCGGGTTGAGTGAGGGCCTGTCTGTCGGAACAATCGGGCCTGCCCAACGAAATGAGCCATCCTAGCACGGTTGCCGCGGCTGCGCCCCAAGCCCATTTCAACATCGGGTGTCTCCAATACACTCGAACTACCGATGGGCACTCCCCCGGGAGATGGTGCCGCCCCTCCTGCAAAGTCAACGGCCGTCGGATGAGGCTTTAGTCGGCGAACAAACGTGGCCCTCCGGGATGCCTCGCTTGCCGAACCACCGGTTGGCTCTTCCCCTGGAAGGAAAGAACCAAACAACCGGTTCGACGGCGGCCGCAGCCCCGTAGACTTCTTCTCAGCCTGCAAGCTGGCAGCTTGCGGCTACGGGACAAGTGAGCGTGAGCATCTTCCTTGCCGGAATAATACCCCCTCTCTTGCGTGACGTTCAGTCAGGAACCCCAGTAACGTTTGTTCACAACTAGTTCCCTCTCCCCCGCTCGTGGCTAAGGTGAGGCCTTCTTGCAGAAGATCCTACAAGAAGGCCTGGTTCATGGCAAGCACCGGAGTGACCGCTGTCAGAGCCCGGCAGTAGGTCAAGCGGTGTAGGTGAACTGGTCCGCGGAACAGGTAGCCGACGTGCCGACCTCCGTCATCACCTGCACGTCCACCACACCAGCAGCGGTCAGGGAAGGCGGAACGATGGCTGTGATGGATCCGTCGGAGTTAAGGGTGAAGAAAGTCGGAACCCCGCCGACCAACACTCCGAGTGCTCCCGTGAAGCCGCTGCCGCTGATGGTCAAGGTCGTGCCACCGGTCATCGCTCCTGAGGTCACGCTCAAGCCGCTCACAACGGGGGAGGGCGAGGCGGTGTAGGTGAACTGGTCGGCGGAGCCGGTTGGCGATGTGCCGGCTGCCGTCGTCACCTGCACGTCCATTACGCCGGTCGCCGTGGCGGCCGGTACGATCGCCGTGATGGATCCGTCTGAATTGAAGGTGAACCGCGCGGCGATACCACCGACGGTCACCCCGATCACGCCGGTGAAGCCGTTGCCGCTGATGCTCAGGACGGTGCCGCCGGCCGTGACGCCTGAGGTGACGCTCAGGCCGGTGACGGCTGGGGCCGATGAGGGGGTGTAGGTGAACTGGTCTGCCGAGGAGGTGGCGGAGGCCCCGGCGGCCGTCGTCACCACCACGTCCACCACCCCTGCGCTCGAGACCACCGGGACGGTGGCCGTGATGGAACTATCCGAGTTGACCGTGACCGACGCCGAAACGCCACCGAACGATACGCTGGTGGCCCCCAGGAAGCCGCTGCCGCCTATGGTCAGCACCATTCCACCGGCCGTGCCGCCCGAGGTCACGCTTAGGCCTGTCACGGATGGGGCCGAGGAGGCAGTGTAGGTGAAGTGGTCAGCCGAGGAGGTGGCAGACGTCCCGGCCGGCGTCGTCACCTGGACGTCAACCGCGCCAGACGCCGTGGCTGCCGGCACGGTAGCCGTGATGGACCCATCTGAGTTGAACGTGAACAACGCCGCGACCCCGCCAAACGTCACCCCCGTCACGCCGGTGAAGGCGCTGCCGCCAATAGTTAGTGTCCGTCGGAAAAAGGGCGATTTTTCATTTAT
>DATFNV010000626.1:0-7886 GCA_035266225.1 Gemmataceae bacterium | reverse complement strand
CCGGCGCGCAGCCCGCTGACTCTGCCGACGTGACGGAGAAGTGGCCTTCGCTGCTGCTGCAATGGTGAGTATCGGCGAAAGATCGGCTGGACATGAGGAGAATGCCGGCCGTGCCGGCCTCCCGGATCAGAAGATTCGCCGGCCTGGCAAAAACCTCTCAAGTTTCTGCTTTGACCCGATTCCGCGAACGGCTATCCTTGCTGGTGCGGCCTCGGGTCGAGTCCACGTTCAGCACGGCCGCCGATTTCCTGGTCACTACAAGGGGTGCGTCATGCGCGGCACGTCCTTCCCGAACATCTTCCGGTTCCTCGGTCTGCTGCTCATCCTGCCGCTGATTTCGTGGGCCGACGACCCGCCTGCGAAGGGAGACAAGCCGGCGAAGGAAGCCAAGAACGACAAGCCGGCCAAGGAAGTCAAGGACGACAAGCCCACGGCCGACGCGAAGGCGACCGGCGATAGCGGAGGCGGGTTCCGCTTCTACCTCGAGATCGCCTACGGGCCGTCGAAGAAGAATGAGGACAAGCCCAAAGAGACCTCAACCGAGGGAGACAAGCCCAAGGAAGGAGACAAGCCGAAAGAGGGGGACAAGCCCAAGGAGGCGGATAAGCCCAAGGAGACCGCGTCCTCTGGGGGGGGAGGGCCGTCGATGCAACGCTACGCCGAGTTGCTCAAGAGTGAGAACGTCCTGGTGCGCAAGCGGGCGGCGCTCATCCTGATGACCCTTGGGCCGGACGCTTTCCCCGTGCTGTTCGAGCAATACACCCTGGAGCCGAATCCCGGCCTCAAGAAGTTACTGGAGGAGACGGTGATGGTCGGTGGCCTGTTTAGTACGCCGGAGAAGGTGCGGTCCCTGCTCGCGGTGCTGGACTCGTCCTCAGAACCGGGCCCGCGCCAGTTGGCTTGTCTGGGGTTGACTGGCATGTACCCATCGCCCTACACCGAGGACAAGCTGAAACCGCGGATCAAGACGGCGATCGAAGCCGCCCTCGCCGACAGCGCCCCCGAGGTCCAGGCCGCCGCCGCCGTGGCCCTGGAACGGATCGACCGCATCGAGGGCAGGAGCAAATCGACCGAACAACTCGACCCGCGCAAAACCGTACGCCTGACCCTCGACCTGACCTTGCTGCGCTCCCTGCACAGGACGCCGCAAGAAGTGGTCCAGGCCATCCAGGCGATGTTTGCCCCGGCCAAGCCGCGCCTGGTCGAGGAGGGCGTGATCGAGTGCAGCCTGAACGAAAACGAGCGCACCGTGCTCCTGGATCGGCTCTACATCCCCGATAAAACGGGCGTAAAGCTGAAGGATGTCGCCAAGGTCGAGGTCGTCAAGGGCGAAGACAAGAAGTAGGCCTTGTCCGCCTCGTTCACGGTTCGCGTTTCTGAGGGTGCCGGGCCGCTTGCGGCTTCGCAGGGCATGCGAAGCCGCAAGCGGCCGCCCCTGACCCAGCGAAGGGATCCCATGATCGTCCGCCGTCTCGTCCTCCTGTGTCTTGGTGTCGCCCTGCTCGGCCTGTCCCCGTCGGCCCAGTCCGACCCGCCGCGGGACGCCCCGGCCGCGCGCAAGGACCGGCACGCCCTCCTCGTCGCCGTCACCTACTACGAGAACCTCCCCGAGTCCAGGCACCTCAGGGGTCCGGCCAACGATGTGCTCCTCATCCGCAAGCTGCTCCTGGACAAGCTCGGCTTCAGCCCCGACCAGGTCGTGGTCCTCTCCGAACAGGAGGGCAAGGACCGGGGCAAGGACTACCTGCCGACGAAGAAGAACATCGAGCGCCAGTTCAAGCGCCTGGCCGAGGTGGCGAAGGCCGGCGACCAGGTGATGATCTGCATGGGTGGACACGGCAGCCAGCAGCCGGAGCAGCCCAACTCGCCCGACCCGGAGCCGGACGGCCTCGACGAGACCTTCCTGCCGCGCGACGTCGGCAAGTGGGACGGCGCCGACGGCACCGTCAAGAACGCCGTCATCGACGACGAGCTGGGCGACTGGCTGAAGGCCATCCGCGACAAAAAGGCGTCGGTATGGATCACGCTCGACTCCTGCCACTCCGGCACCATGATCCGCGGCGCCGACGACGAGGTGACGCGCGACCTGGACATGGAAAAGGACCTCGGAATTGATCCGGCCGCCATCAAAAAAGCGGTGGATGCGGCGGCGTTGCGCGAGGCGGCCAAGCCGGAGAAGTCGCGCGGCGGCGAGCCGCCGGCGCCGTTCAAGTTGGCCGGGCAAGGCGGCATCGTCGCCATCTACGCCGCCCAGCCCATCGAGGTGACGCTGGAGCGCGAGATGCCGCCGCGGACCCAGGGCGGCAAGGTGTACGGCCTCTTGTCCTACACGATGTGCCAGGTGCTCACCGAGTCGCTGGAGAAGTCGAAGGAGCCGATCACCTACAGCGAGCTGGCCAAGCGCATCCAGGCGCAGTACGTCGCCTGGGGCCGCACCTTTCCGACGCCGATGATCGAGGGCGACGACAAGGACCGTGAGATCCTCGGCGACAAGGTGTGGCCGGGCCGCTCGTCGATGCAGCTCTCGACGCGCGACGGGCTGAAGGTCAACGCGGGCACCATCCACGGTCTGACGACGGGCAGCATCCTGTCCGTCTCCACGCCGCCCGGCAAGGGAGACAAGGCGCTCGGCTTCGTCCGCCTCGCCGAGGTGCGCACCTTCGACGCCGACGCCGAAGCGTGCGACGAGGCGGGCAAGACGACACGCGCCGAGTTCCCCGACGGGGCCGTCTGCAAGGTCCACTTCATCGATGTGGGCGACCAGCGCCTGAAGGTGGCGGCCGATCCCAACGACGGCAAGGGCCAGGCGATCCCCGACGAGTTGCGGAAGAAGCTGGCGGCGGCGGTCAAGCGGCTCGACGCGCCCGGCTCGGTGGTGCAACCGGTGGGCAAGGCGAAGGAGGCCGATTGGTTGGTGCGCTCCTGGGGCGCCGACGGCAAGGAGGTGGTGCTGGTGCCGGCGGCGGGCTGGTCGGCCGGCCGCGATGCCGACGTCGCCCCGGCGTTCGGGCCGGCGCCAGTCGATGCCAAGCTGGGCGACTGGTTGAAAGAGTCCCTGGGTCGCATCGCCCGCGCCGAGAGCCTGAAACGCCTGGCGGCCGACGGCGAGGCGGCCGGCGGCGGCGGCGTGAAGATCAAGGTGGAGCTGATTCGTCGCAAGAATAAAGCCGACAAGCGCGGCACCTACCCGCTGCCCTGGCCCGGCCCGAACGTGTCGCTCTACAGCGGCGACCATCTGGCGGTGCGCTTCACCAACACCGGCCGGGTGCCGATCGACGTGACAATCCTGTACATCGACAGCGGCTGCGGCATCGACTGCCTCTACCCGGTGGCCGGCGATGTCAACCGCCTGTTCCCCGGCGAGGCGGAGACCGCGAGAATGGAGGCGAGGAGCAAGACGGTGGGCCTGGAGCAGCTGGTGGTGCTGGCGGTCAAGGGCACAGGGCCGACCGTGGACTTCAGTTCGCTGGTGCAACCCTCGTTGGAACTGGCCGTGGAGAAGGCGGGGTCGCGCGGCGAGGAGCTGAAGCAGGCGCTGGACTCGCCGCTGGGCCGATTGCTCAAGAAGGGCCTGTACGGTCAGGGCAACGCCCGCGGCCTGACGCGCGAGGAGGTCGATGAGAACGTCATGGTCCTGGTGCCGCTGCACGTCCGGCCGGAGAAGCGGCCGGCGGAGCCCAAGCCGGACAAGTAGGAGGAGAAATCGGCTCCGCCCGGAAAACTTGGCTGAAGTTCCGCCGGGGAAGAGCTGCGCGTGGGGTTGACGATGCTGCGTAACTTCGCGGCCCTGTGATCCGCAAGCGCAATTTGATAGGATGGGGCATTGGAAGAGAGGAACCCCGATGACTACACACGCCGTAACGCTCGACGTACCAACCCCTCTGTACAATTGCCTCAAGCAGCGTGCGGACAAGGCTAACCGCCCGGTCGAGGCAGAATTCCTCGACCTGCTGACGGCGGCAATCCCCGCTTCTGACGAACTCCCGTCGGACCTTGTGGCAGCGATCTCGCCGCTCGCCTTGCTGGATGACGAATCGCTGTGGCGAGCGGCGCGGAGTAGCCTGGCAAGCGAAGCCGCCGCAGGACTCCAAGACCTGCACGACAAGCAGCAGCGAGAGGGGTTGACCGAAGGCGAGGCTCAGACATTGACGGCACTGGTGAGGGAGTATGAGCGAGCCATGCTCATCCGGGCACAGGCCGCAGCACTCCTGAAGCAGCGTGGGCATGACGTTTCCGAACTGTTGGCACGCCGATGACCCGCACCTACATCCCGCAAGCACTGCGCGAGAAGGTCGCGGCCCAGGCACGCCATCGTTGCGGTTACTGTCTGACGGCGGAGGCCGTCGTAGGCACCCCGATGGAATTTGAGCACATCATCCCACAGGCGCTCGGTGGGTTGACTGAAGCAGGGAACCTGTGGCTCGCCTGTTCCCTCTGCAACGACTACAAGAATAACCGGATCGCCGAACTAGATTTTGCAACGGGAGAATTGGTCCGTCTCTTCAACCCTCGCCATCAGGTCTGGGTGGAGCATTTCGCCTGGGTTCCGGAAGGAGACCGCATCATCGGCACGACCCCGACGGGGCGTGCGACCGTTGCGGCCTTGAATTTAAATCGACCATCGCTTGTCAAAGCACGACGGCTCTGGGTATCCGCTGGCTGGCATCCACCCAAAGATTGACAGGAGGCTCGGTAGGGAGTGGGCCGGAGGCGGAACCCCACGCCGGCGGCGCATTTCGTCGCGACGGGCGGGTGCCCCTCGCTCTACCTTCCAGAATCTGCTGCGGACCCGACCCGGACGGCCATTCCGCAGGAATTCTGCAAAAGGACGAAAGTGCGACCATTGGACCACGGCGAAGACGCGGATGCAAGCAAAATAAAAACAAATACGGTGGCAAAGCTGGCTGAGGAGCCACCCCCCCCTGTTGTAGCACGGTCTCCTTGCCCGGCAGGTGAAGCAGGTCGCAGGCAAAAGGTTGTAGCACAGCGCTCCTGTCCTCGACCCCTGCCGGCTTGCCCGGCAGGTGAAGCAGGTCGTAGGCTAAAAGGTCGTGGCACAGCGCTCCTGTCCTCGACCCCTGCCGGCTTGCCCGGCAGGTGAAGCAGGTCGCCGGCTAGCCCGGATGAAGAGAGAAGGCGTTTCCGCGCCGCCCGTTTAGCCGGCGACCTTCTTCACCTGCCGGGCAAGCCAGCAGGGGTCGAGGCGGCGCTGCGCCACGCCGGGTTAGCCGGCGACCTTCTTCACCTGCCGGGCAAGCCGGCAGGGGTCGCATCCCCAGCCAGGTTTGCCACCGTAGAAACTTGGCAGTGGCCCGGAGGCTCGCTTCGAGTTACGATGAGTCGTCGGGCCGCACTTGCGCCCGTGCGGTCGTTGCGAGAAGGAGCTTCCCATGAAACACGTCGGGTTGATCTTGACGCTCCTCGGCAGCCTGACCCTCGCCGGTTGCCCCGGGCCGCCGAACTCGCCCGCGCCTGCCCCGACTGAAGCCGCCCCGTCCGACAAGGGCGCTCTTCCGAAGCAGCCGGACGCCCCGCCGGACTCGTCCCCCGCCGAGGGCGCCCGCCTTCGCGACGAGGCGGCACGCCTCCGACAACAAGGCCAATCCGCCGCGGCCCTCGACGCTGCCGAAAAGGCGCTGCTCCTGGAGCGCGGCGCCAAACCGGGAGACCGGGCGGCCCTCGCCAAGGCGCTCGAGCTGGTCGCCGATCTCCAGGAAGAGCTAGGGCACTTCGACGCCGCACGCAAGGCCCGGCGCGAGGTCATCGACGTCAAGACCGAGCTGCTGAACGCCGGCCACTGGCAGGTCACCGACGCCCGGCTGGCGCTGGCCCACCTGGAGCAGGTAGCGCGCCTCGACCCGCTGGACCGAGAGCGCGTGGCCGAGGCGGCCGCGGCCCACCGGAAGGCCGGCCAGCTCGAGGACCAGGGGCAGTTCCCCGAGGCCGTCCACCTCGCGGAGCAGGCGCGCGACACCCGCAAAAAAATCCTCGGCCCGGACGACCGCGACACGGCGGCAACGCTGCACCAGCTCGGCTACCTGTACCGCGAGGCCGGTCGCTACCCCGACGCCGATGCCTCCTTCCGCGACGCCCTCCGCATCCGCGAAAAGGTCCTCGGCGAGGAACATCCCGACGTGGCCGCGACGCTCAACGGCCTCGGCTCCCTCGCCCGGGAGAAGGGCGACTACGAGACGGCCCGCACCTACCTGAAGCGGGCGCTAACGATGCGCGAAACGACCCTCGGCCCGGAGCACCCCGACACGGCGTGGAGCATCGGCAGCCTGGGCGTCCTGGCTCAGTACATGGGGGACTATGCCGAGGCCGCAAAGTGCTACGACAAGGCGCTGGCCATCCGCACGAAAGTACTGGGGCCGCGCCACCCCCTCACCACCTACGGCCTGTACGACCAGGGCAGCCTCCTGCAGGCCCTGGGCAATTACGACGGGGCACGGCGGGCTTACGAGAAGGCCCTGGAGATCCGCCGCGAGAAGTTGGACCCGGGGCACCCACTCATCGCCGCGAGCCTGCAGAAGCTCGGCGAGCTGTTTTTCTACAAAGGCGACTACGTAACGGCCTGGACCTACCTGGACCAGACCCGGACCCTGCGGCTCAAGTTGCTGGGCCGGGAGCACCACGACACCGCGACGACCCTGCACTTCCTCGGCTGCGTCCTGCGCGCCACCGGCGATAACAAGAAGGCACGGGCCAACCTCGAACAAGCCCTCGCCATCCGCCGCAAGGCCCTCGGCGACGACCATCCCGACGTGGCGGCGACGCTTCACGCACTCGGCTCGCTCTGCCGCGACACCGGGGACCTGGCCGGGGCCGAAGAGACTTGCCGCAAGGCGCTGGCCATCCGCGGCAAGGTGTTCGGACCCGAACACCCGCAAACGGCCTGGAGCCGCAGCGCCCTGGGGTCGGTGTTACAGAAGCGGGGCAAGCTGGACGAGGCCCGCGAGTGCTACGAGAAAGCCCTGGCCAACCGCAAGAAGGTGCTGGGCCCCGACCACCCCGAGACGGCCACCAGCGTCGGCCTGCTGGGGACCATCCTTCAGAAGGCTGGCGACGGCGCCGAGGCGCGGCGCTGCTACGAGGAGGCCCTGCGGATTCGTCGCAAGGCCCTCGGGGAGGACCACCGCTACACGTCCCTGAGCTGGATGGACCTGGCCCTGCTCGACGCCGCGGAGGGCCACCCGGACAAGGCCCGGGACGAGGGCCGCAAAGCGCTGGCGATCAGCTGGCGCAACTTGCAGTTGGCCGCCGCCGTGCAGTCGGAACGGCAACAGATGGGCATGGCCGTGATGCTGCGCCACTGCCTGGACCAGTTCCTGTCGCTGCCGCACGAGGACGATCGCCGGGCCGACGAGGAGAGTTACGCGGCGGTGCTGGCGTGGAAGGGGGCGGTCTTCGCCCGCCAGCGCCGGCTGCGCGAGCGGCGCACCGTCCTTCAGGAGGCGGGGCAGCCCGACGCGATCAAGCTGTACGACGAGCTGGACGCGACGGCCCGGCAACTGGGCACGCTCGCCCTCGGCTCCCCGGACAAGCACGCACTGGAGGCGCGCCGCGCCCAGCTCGCCGAGTTGGCCGAGCACGAGGAGTCCCTGGAGCGCCGGCTGTCGGCGCTCACCACGTCGTTCTCCGGCTTGCGAAAGACGGAACAACTGACGGCCGACCAACTCCGGAAAGCCCTGCCGCGCGGTACGGTGCTGCTCGATTTCCTGGAGTACACCCATGGCCTCCCTGGGTTGGGAAACAAGGGACAGGAGGCCCCGGAAAAGCGGCTGCTCGCCTTCATCGTCCACCCGGATCATCCGCTCGTCCGTATCGACCTGGGCCCCATTAAGCCGATCGCCGAGGCCACCGACTTCTGGCGCGCCACCTTGAAG
>DATFNV010000625.1:0-41560 GCA_035266225.1 Gemmataceae bacterium | reverse complement strand
ATGCTTGCGAGCTTTTCGGATGGCTATAGATGATGAAAACCGCCAGGCCTTGCTGTAACGTCCAGAGGCGTAATGATTTACGCTGCTTACTGCCCCAATGCCCGTTTGAGCGACCGTCAAAGTCTGCGTTGACCCTGGGTGTACGACCCCCACAGCTGCAGCAACTGGGCGTGGAGCGGGCGCAGTTCTTCCACGGTCTTCAGGCGCCGGTCGGCGTCGATCAGCCGCCGCGATTCCAGGAAGCGCAGCCAGGCGGGGAGAACCTCGAACAGGGCCGCCGCCGTGTGGTAGAGGCCGTTCAGCAGACCGACCAGGCGGCCCAGGCACACCTCCAGCGTGACTCGGTCGGGACAGAGGGGGTGCGCCGGCGGGGGCGGCTTGGGCAGCTTGCGCTTGAGAACGACGCTCTCGTACATGCTCGGCTGCGGGTCGAGTTCGCCCGCGTGTCGCCGCAGGAAGTAGCGATACAGCTCCTGCCGCACCAGCTCCCCCTTCGGGAAGGGAACTCCCTCCTCGCGTCGCAGGTAGCCCACGAACTCGCTGACCAGCCTCGACAGGTTCAGCGCCCCTTCGTCCGGCGGGGGCTCTTCCTCCTCGGCATCGTCGTCCCACCCGTCCCGCGATTTCTGCCGCGGCGGCCTCAGGGCGAAGTCCTCCACGGTCCACGCCCGCACCGCCTGGCCCGTCACGTCCCCGACAAAGCGCCGCACGAAGTCCAGGTCAGGATCCTTGACGAAGAACGTGATGCGGTCGAGCAAGGAAAGGTCGGCTGGGTCGGGGGACGGCGTGTGCTCCAGGTAGTCGTAAATGTCGTAGTCGGCCCCTGTCCCGGCGAAATCCGAGATGGCCCACGGGAGGATGTCGGAGGAGGACCGCATGGCGGTCCAGCCGACGCGCATCGCCTCGACGAGGACGGCCAGCTGCCCGTGGTAGGCCAGCACGTCCAGCGAACGGATGACGGTGTCGAGGTGGCGGGCGGACCGGGCGGCCAGCTCCAGGGCCAGGGGGCGGACCGTCTCCGGCCGGCCTTCCGCCAGGGCATCCTGGATCAGCCAGGAGAGATAGTAGTGAGCACCTTCCTGGTACACCTCGGGCCGCCGCTGGCGCAGCGCATCGACCAACTCGGGGAACCGCGCCCGCTCGCCGCGCTTGATGGCATCCTGGCGCAGCCGGCTGAGCATCTCGAAGGCGATCTCGTCAATCATCAATTCCGGGTCGTCCAGGGTCTTCAAGAAGAGGGCGACCTGGCCGGCGCCGTCCTGCGACTCAAACTCCTTCCAGAGCGCGTCCCAGCGCTCGGCGCGGGGGTCGCGCGGCCGGGGCGGCGGCGTGGGGCGTGAAGCGCGTGACGAGGCGGTGGCCCGGGGTGGTTTCGAGGGGCGCGGAGAGGCGGCCGGAAGGGGGCCGGAGTCTCCGGACGACTGCAGAACGGCTCCCGGGTCCGCCGGCCGGTTGCTCGCCGCCTGGTCCTTGCCGAGGCAGCACTTCTTGTACTTCTTGCCGCTGCCACAGGGGCAGGGGTCGTTTCGTCCGACCTTCATGAGAGGGCCTCCAACCGAGGGCGTGTTCCCGGAAGGGGTGACCTCGTCGGGAAGCCACCCGATCGATGGGGCACCGCCCGGGAGAGAGCCAAAGCGGGGCGGACCGCCCGTGCCGGTGGCGGCCTGCCCCTTCTCGTCATCCGGCCCGGTCTCAGCGCGCCGCCGCCTGGTGCGCCACGCCCTCCGCCTCCCGGCCCAGCGCCTTGCGCACCGTCGCGCAAAGGCCCTTCACGTCCAGGCCCAGGTCGGCGAGCAGCTCGCCGCGCTCGCCGTGCTCCACAAACCGATCGGGCAGGCCCAACCGCACCACGTTCCGCGTGTCCAGCCCGGCCGCGTTTGCCGCCTCCAGCAGCGCGCTGCCGAAGCCGCCTTCGAGGGTTCCTTCCTCCACGGTCACCACCAGCGGCAGCTCCTCGACGGCCTTCAGCAGTGTCGGCCGGTCGAGCGGCTTGGCAAAGCGGGCGTTGATGACGCCGACCTCGATCCCCTCCCCGCGCAGCTTCTCGGCCGCCTTCACGCAGGTCGGGAACAGGCTGCCGAACACGATCAGCACGCCGTCGGTCGCCCATTCGTAGATTTCCGCCTGGCCCAATTCCACCGGCGCCGCCGCCCGGTCCACCTTCTCCAGGCTCGCCTTGGGGTAGCGCAGCGCGGCCGGCCCGTCGTGGCTCAGCGCGAAGTGCAGCATCGGCGCCACGTCCAGTTCGTCGCCGGGGGCCATGACTACCATCTCCGGGAACAGCCTCAGGTACGCGATGTCGTAAGTCCCGTGATGTGTCGGCCCGTCCGGCCCGGTCAGGCCGGCGCGGTCCAGGGCAAACGTCACCGGCAGGTGCTGCAGCGCCACCTCCTGGAAGATCTGGTCGTAGGAGCGCTGCAAAAACGTCGAATAGACGTCCACGATGGGCCGTATCCCGCTCTTGGCCAGACCCGCGGCGAAGGCGACGGCGTGCGACTCGCAGATGCCGGTGTCGAAGAAGCGGTCGGGGAAGTCGCTGCGCACCTTCTCCAGCTTGTTGCCCTGGCACATCGCCGCTGTGATGACCGCCACGCGCCGGTCGGCCTCCATCTCCTTGTAGATCGCCCCACTGACGGCGTCGGTGTACGCCTTCGCCCCGCCCTTCTTCAGCGACAGGATGGTGCGATCCGGGCCGACCTTCTCGATGACCGGCGGGGTGTGGAACGTCACCGGGTCGGCACACGCCTCCGGCACGCCGGCCCCCTTCTTGGTCAGCACGTGCAGCAGCACCGGGCCCTTCTGGTCCTTGACCTGCTTCAGCCAGAAGCGCAGCGCCCCCAGGTCGTGGCCGTCGATGGGGCCGATGTAGCGGAAGCCCATCTCCTCGAAGAGCATGCCGCCGGTCAGGATCGCCTTGAGGCCGTCGCGCAGGCCGTCGAGGGCCTGGTTGGCCATGCCGCCGACCAGCGGCAGGTGCGACAGCAGGTGCTGCAGCTGCCGCTTCGAGTCCTGGTAGAACGTGGTCAGCCGCGCCCGGTCGAGGGTGCGGGCGATGGCGCCGACGCGCGGGCAGATGGACATCTCGTTGTCGTTGAGGATGATCAGCAGGTTCTTGTTGAGGTAACCGGCGTTGTTCATCGCCTCGAAGACGATGCCCGACGGCAGCGCCCCGTCGCCGATGACCGCGACGCTGTGGCGGTCGCCCTCGCCCAGCAGGTCGTCGCCGACCTTGAGGCCCAGGCTACACGAAATGCTGCAGCCGGCGTGGCCGGTCATGAACAGGTCGTAGGGCGACTCGTGCGGGTTCGGATAGCCCATCAGCCCGCCGCGCGTCCGGATCGTGTCGAACTGCGGGAAGCGGCCGGTGATGAGCTTGTGCGGATAAATCTGATGCCCGGTGTCCCAGATGAGGCGATCCTTGCGGAAATCGAAGGTGAGATGCAGGGCCAGGCACAGCTCGACGACGCCCAGGTTGCTCGCGAAATGGGCCGGCCGGATGCGCAGCACCTTCAGCAGCTCGTCGCGCATCTCCTGCGCCAGCTCGACGAGCTGCTCGTCGCTCAGCTTCTGGAGGTCCGCCGGTGATCCGATCGTCGGCAACAGTGTGCTCATGTCCTTGATCCCATGCCCCCGTGCCCGTGCCCGTGCCCGTGCCCATGCCCGATGAGAGAATCGGGCACGGGCACGGGCACGGGCACGGGCACGGGAAAGAGGTTATCGATCTCGTTCCACGATACTCCGGGCCAGGGCGGCCAGGCGTTCGCCGGCCGACCCGAGCGGAGCCAGGGCGTCCTGTGCCTCGCGACAGAGTCGCTGGGCCCGCCGGCGACTCTCCGCGGTGCCGAGGAAGCCGGGGTAGGTCAACTTGCCGCGGGCCGCATCCTTGCCGACGCGCTTGCCGGTCTGCTCGGCACTGCTCTCCACGTCCAGGAGATCGTCGGTGATCTGAAAGGCGAGTCCGAATGCCTGCCCGTAGGCGTCGAACATCGCCAGGGCCCGCGGGTCGGCCCCGCTCGGTCGCTCTCCCTGGGCCGACAGTACCCCCAGGCGCAGCGACGCCCGGAACAGCGCCCCCGTCTTGCGGGCGTGCAGGAACTCCAGTTCCGAGAGCGCGGAGGTCCCTTGCCGCGACTCCATCGCCAGGTCATCGACCTGGCCGCCGACCATGCCCGCGGCGCCGGCGCCGCGCGCCAGTTGGCGGCAGCACGCCGCCGCGGTCGCCGGCGGGTATCCCTCGGCGAGCACCTCGAAGGCCAACGTCAGCAGGGCGTCTCCGGCCAGGATCGCCATCGCCTCGGAAAACTTCTTGTGGCAGGTCGGCAGGCCGCGGCGCAGGTCGTCGTCGTCCATCGCCGGCAGGTCGTCGTGGATCAGCGAATAGGTGTGGACCATCTCGACGGCGCAGGCGGCGGGGAGCGCGGCCGCGTCGCCGCCGCCACAGGCTTCCGCGGCCAGGATGACCAGCAGCGGCCGCAGCCGCTTGCCCGGGGCCAGCAGACTATAGCACATCGCCTCGGCCAGCGACTCCGGGCAACCGTCGCCGGCGCGGATCGACTCCTGCAGCCGGGCGTCCACCAGGGCGCGCTTGTCGTGCAGGTACTGGCTCAGGTCGGAGGACAAGGGGATGCCGCTTTCACGTTGGCCAGGCCCACGGGCCGCGACCCGTGGGCTTACGATCAAAACGGAGCCGTCTAATCGCTAGTGCGCTTCCGGGGGCCGGCGCGCTTGACCTCGACCGCCCCGGATTCGGTCGCGACGTGCTGGAAGGGCTGCAAGATGGGTTTGCCCTCCTCGTCGGTGCCGGTCACCAGGAGGATGCGCTGTTCCGCGTCGCAGAGCTGGGCGTAACAGCGCTTGATGAGGCTCACGCCGCGCTCGTAGTGGGCGAGTGCGGCCTCCAAGCCGATTTCCCCATCCTCCAGATCGCGCACGACGCGCTCCAGTTCGACCATTGCGTTCTCAAACGTCACTCCGTCCGCCGAAGGTTGGCTCATGGCTCACCGCGAGTTAAAGGGTTGAATCAAGGGTATGCTCGACCCGGCTGATGATGCGCCCGTGCTCGACGAGCGTCAGCAGGCGGTCCCCGGGTCGCACCTGATCCGGCGTCCGTACCACCACCCCATCGCCATCTGTGCGAGTTAAGCTATAGCCCCTCGCGAGGACGTTCAAGGGGCTCAGGGTTTCCAGCCGGGCCGCCTGCGCCTCCAGCCGCCGCCTCAATTCCGCTAACCGCTGCCGCAACGCCCGTTGTAACCGCTCGTGCCACTCGTCTAGGCGGCGCTCCAGCTCGCGGACGCGCTCCAGCGGCAAGCGAAAGCAGCGGCGGCGCATCAGGTCGGCGAGGCGCCTCTGGGCCAGGTCGAGCCGGCGCAGCAGCAAATCGCGCAGCCGCCCTTCCGTCTCGTCCAGCCAGGTCAGCACTTCCGTGCGGTCGGGCACGACTCTCGTCGCCGCGTCGGTCGGCGTCAGGGCGCGCAGGTCGGCGACCATGTCGGAGATGACAAGATCGGTTTCGTGTCCGACGCCGCTAACGACCGGGATGCGACTCTCGAAGACGGCCTGGGCGACGCATTCCTCGTTGAACGCCCACAGGTCTTCCAGGCTGCCGCCGCCGCGACCGACGATCATCACGTCGATGCCCGGCAGGGTGTTGAGCTTGCGGATGGCGGCGGCGATGGAGGCGCCGGCGCCGTCGCCCTGCACCGTGGCGGGATGGACCCAGACCTCGGTGAGCGGCCAGCGCCGCGTGAGCGTTTCGAGCATGTCGCGCACGGCGGCGCCCGTCGGACTGGTCACCAGGGCGACGCGGCGCGGGTACGGCGGCAGTGGTTTCTTGCGCCGGTCGAAGTAGCCGAGGCGCGACAGCTTTTCTTTTAGCTGCCGAAACGCCAATTCGAGCGGCCCGACCCCCTTGGGCTGCACCTCTTCGACCTGCAATTGGTACTCGCCACGCGGCTGGTAGACGATGAGCCGGCCGCGGGCGATGACTTCCAACCCATCGCGGAGGTCGAACTTGAGCCGCCGGTTGACGCCGACATAAACTACCGTCTGTAGCTGTGACTCACTGTCCTTGAGCGTCAGATACCAGTGGCCGGACGCGGCCCGCTTGAAATTCGATACCTCTCCCGACACCCAGACGCAGGGCGCGAAGGCTTCCTCAAGCACCGTCTTGACGGCGCGCGTCAACTCGCCAATGCCGTAGATCTTCACATTGTCGGGCGGAAATGGGGCAGTCACTCGTGAGTCCCCCGCACAGCCAGAAGAACAATCGGATCACCTTGCTGATCGATCAGCCGTAGCAGCACGTCGGCAGGCCGGCGCTGCTCCCAGCGCTCCCACTCCTCTCCCGCAACAATACAGTACACAAGTTCAGCAGTCGAAGGCAAGTCCTCCGGCCGGCCCAGGCGGCGAACGACGCGCTCCGGCTCGCCGTCGGCATGGCAGCGGCCGTAGCAGAACATGATGCCCTCGTCCTTGAGGCGGAACAGGTACAGCGGCCGGTCGGCCGGAACCCTGGCGGCGATCTGTTCGGCCTTGCCGTGCGGATCGCGGATCGGCTTCGGGCGGAATCCGCAGGAGCGCAGGAGCTCGTTGGCACGGCCGTCGCGGATCGGCACCCAGGCGTGGACGAAGCCGACCTTGACGACGAGCCAGGCGGCGAGAAGTCCGACGAGGAGCGGGGCCGGGGCGAGGCGCGGCAGGCGCCAGCGCAGCCGGCCGGTGAGCCAGGCGAGCCACACCAGCGCCGCCAACCCGGCGAGGCCGGGGAAGAGCGGGAAGCTGTGGCGCGGAGCGTGTTCGGGCACGGCGCTCCAGAAGATCAGGTTCGGCCACGTCCAGCAGTGCAGCGCTTGCAGGAGTCGCCGGCCGGGCTCGTCCCAGAGTTTGGCGAACCCGGGCCACAGGGCGACGAGGGCGAAGAAGGACCACGGGCCCGCCGAGGCGAAGACGACCAGCGGGTGAGCCAGCGCTTCGCCCCAGGGGTAGGGCCGGTGATGGTGCGGCAGCTCGGCGACGGGAATTTCGTGCGGCAGGAGGCGCTGCAGCGCCTCCTGGGTGACGGTCTTGACGAGGACCTCCCAGCCGACCTGCCGCACGGCCAGCGCCGCCCAGGCAAGGCACAGGCTCGCCCCCAGCCCCGCGGCGAGGAGGTGATTGCGCGCCCACAATAGCCGCAATCGGCCGCGCCACCACAGGAGCGGGATCACGGTGAGATAGAAGAACGCGGGCGCCGTCCACTTGGTGAGGACGCCGCCGGCGACGCACAACAGCGCCGCGAGCAACCACCTCAGAGCCGCTTGCGGCTTAGCGTTCGCTTCCTCCGCCTCCAGGGCCCGCAGGAAGAACAGCACGCTGCCCGCGACCCAAAAGACCTGCAACATATCGATTTCGGCCGCGGTGGCCTTGTCGAGCCACATGACCGACGCCGGCACCAGGAACCCCGCGACGAGTCCGCCGCGCGGCCCGAACAGCCGGCGGAAGTACCAGAAGAACAGGAGCACCGTCGCCGTCGCCGCCAGCGCCGAGGGAAGGCGAGCGCTCCCGTCCGTGACGCCGCCGAACGGCCAACTCAGCGCGGCGATGGCAGCGTACATGCCGGGCGGCTTGGTCAGCAGCGGCTCGCCGTAGAGCGTCGGCACGACCCAGTTGCCGCTGTTAAGGAAGTCTTGGGCGACGATGGCGCGCAGCGCTTCGGTCCGGTAGAGGTCGCCCGCAGAGAGGCCGTAGAAGAAGAGAAAGCCGCACCACGGCAGCAGGAGCAGCGCGGCCCACGGATGATCGACGAGACGCGCGAGAGACGGCATCTGCACCGACTCGCAGGGCAAGACTTCAGGAGGGGCGGTAATGGTGGACATGGGCAGCCTCCGTGCTGCGGACAAGAGCGGCCTCAGGATCCGAAGAGCCTCGCCAGCGGGTCATCCACCCCCCGCGTGGCGCGCTCGACCAAGACGGCGATTTTCTTCCAGGCGTCCTCGATGTTCGTCTCCGTGATGCGGACGAAGAGAACGCCCGCGGCCCGCGATGCCTGCTCGTCCTCGTCCGCGTCGCCAATGCTGACGATCACGTTGTATTCCTTCGCCAGGCGGCCCATGACCGCCGTCTTGTGCTCGCGGGTCGATTGCCAGTTCGGGCAGAAGTACAGGTTCCGCCACCCCGGCAAGCGCTGGTCGCAGAGAAATTCCTCGGTCCCCTTCCGCGCCCCGCCCGGCCGGGCCGTGACATAATGCACCTCAATCGCGCGATGCAGCCGTGCAATCATCTGACATGCCGTCAGGATGGGCCGGTCGAACTCCGTGCAGAGCGTCTCATCGATGTCGCAGATGATAGCGAGTGGTTTGCTCATCGTTGTTTGGTCCAGATTCATCTCGGGACTCGACCCGACGCGCTTTCTGCTCTGAGCTTCAGGAGGCATAGCGTCTCCATCACTCGGACAAGCCCCTCCGCCTCTTTGCGCTCGGCCACGGTCAATCGCGCACCACGATCTCGCTTATCCAACAGGTCTTGCAGCCGACGGTCGAGTGCTTTCGGGAACCGAAACAACCGCATGTCGCCCGGCAACTCGACTTCGACCACCACGGAACGCGCCATTCTCGTCCCTCCGGATCCGGCCGCCCGCGGAGCGGCGCGAACGCTAAGCCGCAAGCGGCTAAACTCTCTCCAGCGGCACGTACTCCAGCCCGAACGTCTCCGCCACCGCCTGGTTCGTCACCTTCCCGTCCCGAATGTTGACCCCCTGCGCCAGCGCCGGGTTCTCGCGCACCGCCTTGTCGAGTCCCTTCTTCGCCAGTTGCAGCGCGTACGGCAGCGTCACGTTCGTCAGCGCGTAGGTGCTCGTCCGGCCGACCGCCCCCGGCATGTTCGCCACGCAGTAATGAATCACCCCATCGACGATGTAGGTCGGGTCGCTGTGCGTCGTCGGCCTGGCCGTCTCCACGGAGCCGCCCTGGTCGATGGCGACGTCGATGAGCACCGAACCGGGGTTCATCCGCCGCAGGTCCTCGCGCTTGATCAGCCGCGGCGCCTTCGCCCCGGGGATCAGCACCGCCCCGATGACCAGGTCGGCGCGCACCAGGCTGTCCAGCAGGTTGTGGCGGTGGCTGAACAGCGTGGTGACGTTCTTCGGCATCACGTCGTCGAGGTAGCGCAGCCGGTCGAGGTTGATGTCGAGGATGACCACGTTGGCCCCGAGGCCGGCCGCCACCTTGGCCGCGTTGGCCCCCACCACGCCGCCGCCGAGGATGACCACGTTGGCCGGCAGCACGCCCGGCACGCCGCCGAGCAGGATGCCGCGGCCCTCGAACGGCCGCTCCAGGTACTTCGCCCCTTCCTGAATGCTCATGCGCCCCGCTACCTCGCTCATCGGCGTCAGCAGCGGCAACTGCCCCTTGGCGTCGCGGATCGTCTCGTAAGCGACCGCCGTGATCCCCGACCGCAGGACGGCCTTCGTCAGCTCCTCGTCGGCGGCGAAATGGAAGTAGGTGAAGACGACCTGCCCGCGCCGCAGCAGCGGCCACTCCTCCGGCAACGGCTCCTTCACCTTCACCACCAGGTCGGCGCGCCGCCACACCTCCTCGGCGGCGCTCGCGATCTCGGCGCCGTGGCGGGCGTAGTCCTCGTCGGCGATGCCGCTGCCTTGCCCCGCCCCGGCCTGGACGACGACCTTGTGCCCGGCCTTCGTCAATTCCTCGACGCCGACCGGAATCATGGCCACGCGGTATTCGTCCGTTTTGATCTCCTTGGGCACGCCGACGATCATGGCCACCTCCGGGTTCGCGGGATGCCGCCCATTCTCCGAGAGGAGCCGCAACGGAATCAAGGCCAAACGGCCGCGGTCGGTCGTGAGTTGACCCCGGCGCCGCTTGTGGGACAATAGGCATCAGCCGCCCTGTCCCGTTCACCACCGACCACGGACCACGCCGATGCCTCCGCGCTACGTCATCCTGGCCATCGTCGCGTTCTGGCTGGTCACGGTCGGGCTGTTCCTGCACGGCGTCGTTATGCCTCGGCTGGCGCAAACCGAGCCGGTGATGTTCCCCGTCGATCTCGTGGACGAGGCCGGCAAGCAGACGGAAACAACGAGCTTTGAGGTGACCAAGAACGGTACGGGGAAGAGCAGCCCGTTGTATCGCGCCGATGTCGATTGGCGCTACCACCCCGAGGATGATACCTTCGAGTCCGAATGCACGCTCAACCTGCGCTTTGTTGACGAGCCCGAACCCCCTCGTAACGAAGGGCCCGCCTGGCTGCCGCAGGTTCACCGCGTGGACATGACCAGTTCCTACCGCCTGACGCGCTACGGGGAGATGACGGCGATCAACTCCCAGACCTCTTACCACCTGGTGATGGGGGAGGCGAAGGAGGGGATCAAGGTCGAGGCGGAAGTGACCGGGGCGCCGCGGGCGGGACAGTATACCCCGCACCTCAGATTCACCATTCCGGGACTGGGGGACGAAAGGAAGATCGGCCCGCTCACGCTCCGTGACTTCGAGCGCGACGGCGACCCCGTCGCGGTCCTCGACCGGGGCACCGTCCTCAACCCGCTGCACCCGCCGCGCCGCTTCCCTGGCCTGCGCGACGGCCAGAGCTGGCGCCTGACGGTGATCGACCCGCTGGCCCTCGTGGGGTTGGTCGCCTCCCTCGACGCGGCGAAGGGCGACGCCCTGCGGGAGGCGGGGGTCGCCGCCGGCGCCTATGGCCTCGACGCCCACGTCATGCCGGACACCGAGACGGTGACCTTGCAGGGCGGCAACGAGGTGGCCTGCCGGGTGATTCGCTGTACCGGCGACGGCCCCGTTAGCGCGCTCGCCTTCTGGGTGCGCCAGGGCGACGGCGCGGTGATGAAACAGGAGGTCAACCTGCACGGGGACTCGTGGAGTCTTCTGCGCCTCCCTTTCGGTTACAAGATGCGCTCCTCCCCCCGCCCGCGGATAACACCATGATCGAACTCGACAACGTCGTCAAACGCTACGGCACCAAGACGGCCGTGCGCGGCCTGACGCTCCGCGTGGAGCAGGGCGAGCTGTTCGCCTTCCTCGGGCCCAACGGGGCCGGCAAGACAACGACCATCAAAATGATCTGCGGCCTCCTCTTCCCGACCGAGGGGAGCGTGCGCGTCGGCGGCTACGACATCCAGGCCGAGGGCGACCAGGCCCGCCAGATGCTCAGCTACGTCCCTGACCAGCCGTACCTTTACGAGCGCCTGACCGGCCGCGAATTCCTGCAATTCATCGCCGATATGTACGGTATGCCGCCGGCCTACGCGGCGAAGCGCCTGGACGAGGTCATCCATCTCTTCGACCTCGGCGAGTTCGTGGACGACCTGACGGAGCGCTACTCGCACGGGATGCGGCAGCGGACGGTGTTCGCGTCGGCGCTGCTGCACGACCCGCGCGTCCTGGTCGTCGATGAGCCGACCGTCGGCCTCGACCCGCGCAGCGTGCGCCTGCTCAAGGACGTGCTGCGCCGGCTCTCAGCGGCCGGCACCACGGTCTTCCTCTCGACGCACTCCCTTGACGTCGCGCAGGAGCTGGCGCAGCGCATCGGCATCGTGGACCACGGCCTGCTGATCGGTTGCGGCACGCTGGCGACCCTGCGGGGGCAGGCGCGCACGGACGGCTCCCTGGAGGAGGTCTTCCTGACGCTGACCGAGGAGGTCCCCGCGGAGGCGGGCGAGGCCCTGAACGGTCAGGCACGACCCCGCCCCGGAGGAGTCACGGAACTCACCCCCGGCGCGACCGCCGCACCCCAGGGAGACGGCCCCCGATGAACGCCCCTCTTCCCCTGCCCCGCGTTGCCGTCGATCAGATGCGCCTCTTCGGGCGGCTGCGGCGGCAGCTGCTGCGCAACACGCTGAAGGTGCTGCTGGAGCAGTCGTCGCTGCGCGTCGTCTCCATCGTGCTGACGAGCGTCGTCATTTGGGTGTTCGTCTTCGCGGTCAGCTGGTCGGGCTTCCGTTACATGACGTTGCAGCGCGTGCCCCCTTTCGGGGCCATCGTCGGCGTGCTGTTCGACTTCCTGTTCGGGGCCCTGTGGCTGATGCTGATTTTCTCGACCGGCCTGATCCTCTACAGCAGCCTCTTCAATTCCACGGAAGCCGCCTTCCTGCTCAGTACCCCGGCGCGGGCCGACCAGGTCTTCGGCCACAAGTACCGCGGCGCCGTCGGCTTCAGCAGCTGGGGCTTCCTGCTCCTGGGCAGCCCGCTGCTGCTGGCCTACGGGACCGTCTACAAGGTGAGCTGGCTCTTCTACGCCGTCTTACCGCTCTATTTTATCGGCTTCGTGCTCCTGCCCGGCTGCGTCGGCTCGCTGGTCTGTCTCCTCGTGGTCAACTTCCTGCCGCGGCGGCGCAAGCAGTTGCTGATCGCCGTGGTCCTCGTCCTGCTCGCCGCCGTGGCCGCGTGGGCCTACCAGGCGTCGATCACGCTGCGCACCCAGGTCGATAACCGCGAAATGGTCAACCAGCTGCTCGGCGGCCTGCGCATCACCCAGGTGATGGCCGCCCCGAGCCACTGGATGACGAAGGGTCTGCAGGCCGCGGGGCAGGGCTTCCTGACGGCGTCGCCGCAGGGCGACGCCGGCACCCTGTATTACCTCGCGCTGGTCTGGAGCAACGGCCTGCTGGCCTACGTCCTGACCGCGTGGGCGGCGCGGTGGCTGTACCGGCGCGGCTACAACCGGCTGGCGACGGGAGGATCGCTACGCAAGCGCTACGGCGGGGCCTGGCTCGACAAGCTCCTGAGCGCGTCGGTCGGCTTCCTCGACCCGCAAACGCGGCTGCTGATCGTCAAGGACTTTCGCACTTTCCGCCGGGAGCCGGCCCAGTGGGGGCAGGTCGTCATCTTCAGCGGGCTGCTGGTGCTCTACTTCACCAACGTGCGCCGCTGGCTGTTCCTGACCGACGTGGAATGGATGTACCAGAACGGCCTGAGCCTGCTCAACCTGACGACGACCGGCCTGCTCTTGTGCATCTACACCGGCCGCTTCATCTACCCGATGCTCAGCCTGGAAGGGAAGAAGTTCTGGGTCCTCGGCCTGCTGCCGTTGCGGCGCGAGCGGCTGCTGTGGGGCAAGTTTGCCTTCTCGGCGGTCGGCTCCCTGCTGATCGCCGAGGGACTGATCGTGCTGAGCGACCTGATGCTGGCGATGCCGTTGTTCGCCGTCGGCCTTCACGTTCTGACGGTGGCGGTCCTGGCGGTCGGCCTGAGCGGCCTGAGCGTCGGCCTGGGCGCCTGCATGCCGACGTTCCGGGAGACCGACCCGTCGAAGATCGCGGCCGGCTTTGGCGGGACGTTGAACCTGGTGGCCGGGCTGCTGTTCCTGATCGCGGTGATCTCGCTGATGGCGCTGCCGTGGCACGCCCAGGCCGCGACCGCCCGGCCGCCCGAGGGGGTGGCGACGGAGGACCTGCTGTCGCTGCTCGGCCTGCTGCCGGGGCTGGGCGTCGGGGCCCTGGCAGCGTGGTTGCCGCTGCGCGCCGGGGCGCGGGCGCTGGCGCGGATGGAGTTCTGACGCCGCTTGTCGTCTCAGTCCGCAGTCAGCAACCGAGCTGGTTGCTGCCACGATCCCTCGTTGTCTTGCGATGGCAGGCCGATAAAATCGCAGCGAGGGAGCGCCCACACCAGATGCCCCGCTCCTCCGCGAAGGAACACTCATGAACGACGAGGGGATTTGCCCCGAGTGCAAGCAGCCGATCCCGGCGAATGCCCCGGGAGGAGCCTGTAAGTGCAACTTGCTTCGGTTGGCCCTTGACCCCTCGCTGATGCAGGGCGAGGGCTCCGCCTGTCCGGTCGAAAGCGTCACCGGGGCCTGGACCGCTCCGGGAGGGACCGGCGGCGATCGCGCCACGCTCCTGGCGGCCTGCGACGCGAACCCTTCAGCAGCGGTGCCGGAGAGTGCCGGGGTGCCTGGTTACGAGATCGTCTCTGTGCTGGGGCGCGGAGGCATGGGCGTCGTCTACAAGGCCCGGCACCTGGCCCTGAATCGGCTGGTCGCCTTGAAGATGATCCTGTCGGGCGGCCATGCCGGGGCCGACGACCGGGGCCGGTTTCTGGCTGAGGCGGAAGCAATCGCCAGGGTGAAGCATCCCGGCATCGTGCAGGTTTACGACTTCGGCACGCACGACGGTCTGCCGTTCTTCTCCCTGGAGTTGTGCGAGGGTGGCTCCCTGGCCGCCAGGTTGCACGATGGCCCCCTGAAGGCGGCAGAGGCGGCCAGCGTGGTCGAGAAGATCGCCCGTGCGGTGCAAGCGGCTCACGAGGCCGGCGTCGTCCATCGCGACCTCAAGCCGGGCAACGTGTTGCTGGCTGAAGATGGCTCGCCGCGCGTCACCGACTTCGGTCTGGCGAAAAGAACGGCAGGGGGTGGACAGACCCAGACCGGCGCGGTGATCGGCACGCCCTCGTACATGGCACCGGAGCAGGCCCAGGGCAAGAAGGACGTTGGTCCCGCGGCGGACGTGTGGTCATTGGGAGCGCTCCTCTATGAGTGCCTGGCGGGCCGGCCGCCATTCCACGCAGCCACGGCGGTGGACACGATCTTGCAGGTCATCGGCGACGAGCCGGTGTCGTTGCGGCAGTTGAACCGAACGGTGCCGGTGGACCTGGAGACCATCTGCCACCAGTGTTTGCAGAAGGACCCGGCCAAGCGTTACGCCAGCGCCAAGGACTTGGCCGAGGACCTGCGCCACTTTGCGGAAGGACGGCCGATCGCGGCTCGCCCGGTGGGCCGGCTGGAGCGGCTGCTGCGCTGGTGCCGGCGCGAGCCGGCGGTCGCGGCGCTGCTGGCGGCGGTGCTGCTGGTGCTGACGGTGGGCGTGGTGGTGTCCGGTGTGCTGGGCCTGAAGGCGGCCCACTCGGCCGCAGACCGTCCTACCGGCTCTCGACGCCGAGCGTGACTGGGAAGGTCGGCGCCATCTCGCACCGCCCCCCCAGGGCCTCGCTGCGGACGCGGCCGATACCGTGCTGGCCCTGGAGGAGGAGCTGGGCTGGGAACGGCGGGCCGCCACGCTTCAGGTTGCCCGTGCCGTGGCCACCGGCAGCGGCCTGTCTGGGCCCTGGTCGGCGGCCCTGACCCTGGCGTTTGGCCCGCGCCGGCCGGCGTTTTCCGCCCAGGAGGCGGCGACCGCCTGGCGGTGGTGCGGCCTGGCACGCTGCGCCCGCGGCGACTGGGAGCACGGCATCAACGACCTGGACGCAGCGCTGGCGCTGGCCCCGGAAGACCTGATGGCACTCCGGGCCCGCGCTCGAGCCCACGCGGAGTTGCTCCAGTGGGACAGGGTCATCGCCGACTGCACGGCCTGCCTGAAGGCCCAGCCTGATGGCTGGGAGCTGTGGTATCTGCGTGCCCTGGCCTACCGACGCACGAACAAGCTGGACCTGGCGCTGGCCGATCTGACCAAGGCGCTGGCGCAAGGAGGAGGCTTGGCCGTGCGCCGGGAGCGTGGAGGACTGGCCATCGCTCTGACGAAGTGGGACCTGGCGGTCGTGGACCACACCGAGGTCGTCAAACGGTTGCCGAAGGATGCCGCGAGCCACCAGGCCCTCGGCGTGGCACTGTTCAACCAGGGCAAACGAGCGGAAGCGGTGGGGCCTCTGCGCCAGGCCGTGGCACTGGAGCCAGGGAACGCCAATTACCAACACTCGCTGGGGTTCGCCCTGAACGCGCAGGGCAAGCACGACGAAGCGATCACCGCCCTTCGCAAAGCTACCGAACTGGATCCCAGGAATGGCTGGTCCCACCTTGCCCTCGGGCAGGCCTTGCTTGCCCTGGGGTGCTATGGCGAAGCCAGGCAGGCCGCCCTCGCCTGCCAGAGTCTCCCGACCACGGAGGTCTTGCGACTGGCTGTCGCGCGCACCCTGCGTCTGGCGGAACTGGGGTCGCGGCTCCCTGCCCTCCTCAAGGGGGACGAACGGCCCGCCGACGCCGCTCAGCGCCTCGACATGGCCGAGCTGTGCCAGCTCAAGCGGCACTACGCAACCGCCGCGCGCCTCTACAGCGAGGCGTTTGCCGACCAGCCGAAACTGGCCGAGGACGTGATGGCCGGGCATCGCTACAACGCCGCCTGTTTCGCCGCCCAGGCAGGCTGCGGCAAGGGCGATGACACCGCCAAACTGGACGACCCGGAGCGAGCAAAACTGCGCAAGCAGGCCCTGGTTTGGCTGTGGGCCGACCTGGCCCTGTGGACGAAGCACCTGCAAGGCGGCAAGCCCCAGGATCGCCTGATGATCGCGGGACAGATGCGGCACTGGCAGCAGGACAGCGACCTGGCCGGCCTGCGCGACCCGGCTGGCGTGGCCAACCTGCCGGCCGACGAGCGCGAGGCATGCAACACGCTCTGGGCGGAGGTCGCGGCGCTGCTCGGCAAGGCGCAGGAGCGGTGAACCTCGTCACCAGGATCCTTTGTCGCTCGGGGACGCCGATGTGTGTGACCTTCTTCCTTGCCGGGGTAATATAATGACCGCGGCCAGGTACACGTCCCGAGGAGGTTGTCATGAAGCCTTACGCCATCATCGACCGCGGCCGCGGCCCGGAAATCGCCGGCTCGCGCATCACCGTCTACGACGTGCTGGCCGAGACGGGGGCGGGAGCCACGCCGGAGGAACTGGCGGGCTGGTATCAGCTCGACGTGGAGCAGATCCACCTGGCGCTGCGCTACATCGAGGAACACAAAGAGGAGGTCGAGCGCGACTGGGCGGCAATCAAGGCCCGGCACGCGCGCGGCAACCCGCCGGAGATCCGCGCCAAGCTGGAGGCCAGCCACGCCAAACTGCTTGCGTATCGCGAGGAGCTGAGGAAGCAGGCCGAAGCTCGGGGGAATGGGGATGCGCGGCATTCTGGCTGATATCAACATACAGGGGCAGGTCGAGATTATCCGGCTCATCGTCGAGGGGGACTACTGGCGGGACGTGTGGACCGGGCTCGCCCTCTCGGTCTACACCTTCGCAGACGTGGGCCTCGTCGGCAAGACGCCGGATGACGTCATCTGGCGGCTTTGTCAACAGCGCGAACTGGTCCTCGTCACCGCCAACCGGAACAAGGATGGGCCGGATTCCTTGGAGGCTACGATTCAGAACGAGAATACACCCCGTAGCCTGCCGGTACTGACGCTGGCCGACTCTGAGGGCGTTCGCCACAGTCGCTCGTATGCCGAGTAAGTGGCGAATCGCCTGATGGACTATCTCTTCGATATCGACAATTACCGCGGGGCGGGGCGGCTCTACCTGCCGTAACCGCCCGTCATTGCGCGGGTGCGCGGGTGCGCGGGCGCGGATGGAGTGCTGATGCCGCTTGTCGATTCGCGCTGGGGTATAATGACCGCGGCCAGGTACACGTCCCGAGGAGGTTGTCATGAAGCCTTACGCCATCATCGACCGCGGCCGCGGCCCGGAGATCGCCGGCTCGCGCATCACCGTCTACGACGTCTTGGCCGAGACGGGGGCGGGAGCCACGCCGGAGGAGCTGGCAGGCTGGTATCAGCTCGACGTGGAGCAGATCCACCTGGCGCTGCGCTACATCGAGGAGCACAAGGAGGAGGTCGAGCGCGACTGGGCGGCAATCAAGGCCCGGCACGCCCGCGGCAACTCGCCAGAGGTCCAGGCGAAGGTCGAGGCACTCCGTCCGCTGGCGAAGGCCAAGATCGAGGAGCTGCGTCGGAGGGCTCGTGAGAAGGAGAACGGAGATACACGGACTGCTGTCGGACATCAACATCCAGGGACAGGTGGCGATCCTCCGGCTCATCCTTGAAGGAGCGGAGTGGGGCAGCATCTGGGCGGAACTGGCTCTGCCCATCTTGACGTTCCCCGACATGGGGCTGGACCGCGAGGCGCCGGATGCGGTCATTTGGCGCTTGTGCCAGGCGCGCGGACTGATCTTGTTGACCGGCAACCGCAACGATGACGGCCCGGATTCGCTCGAGTCCACGATCCGGAATGAGAATAGCCTCGATTCGCTTCCGGTCCTGACACTCGCGGATGTCGAAGCTGTGCGCCGCAGTCGCGCCTACGCCGAGCGCGTGGTCGAGAAGCTGGTCGATTACCTGGTGAACGTCGAGAACTACCGCGGCACGGGCCGGCTCTACCTGCCGTGACCGTCCATCATTTCCGCGCCGCCCGGGCCAGCGCCTCGGCGGCGCGATCCACCTCGTCCTCCGTCGTGAAGCGGCCGACGCTCAGCCGCACCGCCCCTCGCCCCAGTTCCGGCGGCACGCCCATGGCGCACAGCACCGGCGACTGCACGACGCTCCCCTCGTGACACGCCGAGCCGGTCGAGGCCGCCACCTCCGGGACCGCCGCCAGCAATTCCGCCCCGACGTGGCCGACGAAGTTGGCGTTGAGCGTGTTCGGTAGCCTCAGTTGCGGATGTCCATTGAGGACGACGCGCTCGCCCAGTGCCGCCCGCAGCCGCTCCCACAGCCGGTCGCGCAGCCGGCGCAGCTTCTCCGTCGCCGCCGGCAGCGACTGCCTCGCGAGTGTACACGCCGTCCCCAGGGCCACCAGGTACGGCACGTTCTCGGTCCCGGCCCGGCGTCCCCCTTCGTGACCCGCCCCGTGAATGAACGATTCCAGTTTCGTCCCCCGGCGGACGTACAGCACGCCGACGCCCTTCGGGGCGTACAGCTTGTGCCCGGCCAGCGTCAGGAGATCGACGCCCAACTCGTTCACGTCGATCGGCACCTTCCCCAGCGACTGGGCGGCGTCGGTGTGCAGGAGAATGCCGCGCTCTTTCGCGAGAGCGGCGATCTCCCGGATCGGCTGGAGGGTGCCGACCTCGTTGTTGGAGTGCATGACGGTGATGAGGCGCGTCTTGCGGCCGACGGCGCCGCGCACCGCCGACGGATCGACCCGCCCGAAGCGATCCACCCCCAAGATCGTCACCCGGCAGCCGAGGCGCTTGAGGAACGCCAACGGCTGCAGCGTCGCAGGATGTTCGACGGCGGTGGTGATCGCGTGAACCTCCTTGTGGAAGAGGTGGCCGAAGATGCCCTGGAACGCGGCGAAGAACGCCCCCTTGATGGCCTGGTTGCTCGCCTCCGTGCCGCCGCCGGTGAAGACGATCTCGTCGGGCTGGGCACCCAACAACTCGGCGACCTGTTGCCGGGCGCGTTCGACGGCGTCGTGAGCCGCCTTGCCGTAGGAATGGCTGCTCGACGGGTTGCCGAAATGGCCAAAATGCACGCCACCGAGATACGGGAGCATCGCCGCGAGGACATCCGGGTCAACCGGAGTGGTGGCGTTGTAGTCCAGATAGATCGGGATCATCCTGTCAGCGTAACTCGCCCCCCCGGAATCGTCCATACGTGGACGGCTGGCTTGACAGGGAGGCGGTACACCCGGCTCCGCAGGGCGCTTCCCACGCCGGAGAGCCGCGCTGGTGTCCTTCGGTTTGTCTCATGGCGACTATGCCGCCGGGGATGTCGGCACCAGCCTCCGCGGGCGCCCGATGGACTTGACTCTCGACGAAACGAATCGCTACGATTCGATAAATCACCGCGCAAGTTTCGCCCGCCCTCACGTTCGCCTATCGTTTCGGCAGAGGCTACCGGACGGGAGGTTTCGGTTGATGCCATGCCGTGGATGACACCCGGCCACCCAGGCAAGCCGGGGCACACCTTTAGCGGAGTCTCTCATGCAATTCTCCAACGTGTTCCGCATCGGCGGCGGGGTCGCCTTGGCGCTCGGAGCGGTGCTGATCCTCCACACGGGCGGCCAGGCGCAGCGCTTCCGCCTCACTCTGCCCAAGCAGCCGCAGATTGGGCCGATCAACAACGGCACCGGCCCGAACAACAATGGGGCCGGCGGGGCCAACGGGAATAACAACGGCAACAACGGCAACAACGGCAACAACGGCAACAACGGCTTCGGCGGAGGCAACAACTTCGGCGGAGGCAACAACTTCGGCGGAGGCAACAACTTCGGCGGAGGCAACAACAACTTCGGCGGAGGCAACAACTTCGGCGGAGGCGGTGGCTTCAACGTTGGCGGCGGTGGCTTCAACTTCGGTGGTGGCGGCCTCGGCGGCGGTGGCTTCAACTTCGGCGGTGGCGGCCTCGGCGGCGGTGGCTTCAACTTCGGCGGTGGCGGCCTCGGCGGCATCGGTGGCGGCCTCGGCGGCATCGGTGGCGGCCTCGGCGGGAAGGGTTTTGGATTCAATGGCGGCGTCGGACAGTGATCGCGCCCGTCACCGGGAGTGGCAGCACGGAATTCCCAGCGGGTGCGCCGGGCGTCAGCCTCTAGCGCACCTGCTGCCTGGACGCCCGGGTCACCTGGCGCTGGTTCTGCGCCCCCCGGTTCACCCCCGACGGCTTCGCCTCACCTCCCGCGGGCTTCGTCACGAGAGTTCCAGCACCTTGTTCATGCGCTCGGCCACGTCCTTCAGGTACGCCTCGTCGCCGCGATTGACCTCGGCCGTCGCCCAGCCGTCGTAGCCGACCTCGCCCAGCGCCTTGACGATGTCCGGCCAGTTCTCGTCACCCTCGCCGATGCCGACCCACGGGTTCTCGCCCTTCTTGAACTTCGCCAGGCTGAAGCCCTTGAAGTCGAACTTCAGCACGCGCTTGCCGAGCTTGCGGATCCAGTCGGCGGACGGCACGCCGTACTTGATCATGTTCGAGCAGTCGAAGTAGGTGCCGACCCACGGACTTTTGAACGAGTCCACGTACTCGATCATCTGCTCCGGTTTAGTGATGAAGTCGTTCCACACGACTTCGCAAGCAATTTTGACGCTGAGCTTCTCGGCCACCGGCAGGGCCTTGCGGACCTCGGCCTGCGAGCGCTCCCAGCACTGCTCGTAGGTGACGCCGTCGCGGGCCACGCCCGGGACGAGCAGCACGGTGTCGGCGCCGAAGAACGAGGCGTCGTGCAGCGCCACCTTCAGCGACGCCAGCCCCTTCGCGCGCACCGCGGCGTCCGGCGACGACAGCGGCGTGCCCCAGTGGACCGAGTCGATGGCCCCGTGGACCTTGATGCCCGTCTGTTCCTGGGCCAGCAGCATCTCGACGCGATCGATGCCGCTGGGGCTGTCGATCTCGACGCCCTGGAAGCCGAGCTTCTTGATCAGCTCAAATTTCTCCTTGACCGTCTTGCCGGCGCCGATCATGGCGTACTTGACGGCCTTGTTCAGCTTCGGCTTCTTGGTGTCGGCGGCGCGCAGGTTGAGGCCCGCGGCCAGCAGCGCTGCGCCGGCGAGGCCGGCCTGGACAAAATCACGGCGGTCGCTTTTCGTGGACATCGTCGGCTCCTTGGTTGATGATCGAGTGGCCCGTCGTGGGCTGATTCTAGTCGGATCGACCCCGCGATTCATCGTTTCGCGCGAAACGATAAAGCAAGACGGATGCCCGATTCATCGTCTCGCGCTCCCGATTTATCGTTTCGCGCTCGCGCGAAACGATGAATCAGAGCGTGTAGCTCAACCCGGTGGCGACGAACGGCGCCCAGTAGACCGGCGACGCGAACGGCGGGTCCTTCGGCGACCGCGCGACGTGGCACGCCGCCGACCGCTCGCACAGCGCCCGCTGCACGTCGGTGTCCAGACGCTCCAGCAGCTTCGGCAGCACCTCGTCGCGCAGGGCCACGCCGCTGCGGATGCCGCGCAGCCAGTGCTGCGCCTCGGCCAGGGCGGCGCTGAAAGGGGAAACAGGGGTCGGGAGTCGCAAAGACATTCTGTCTTTGCGACTCCCGACCCCTTTTGCTTATCCTTTTGCTTATCCTTTTGCTTATTTTTTGCTTATTCTTCGGGGGATAAGCGAAGGAGAAGCGTCTTGTGCGCCGCGCTCAGGCCGCGGCGGGGCGGCTACCGGCGGCGATTTTTTGGGAAAATCGTGGCAATCGTTCGTTCGGGTGGGTAACCTCACCCTCTGGAGTCGCAGCCGAGGCCCCAGAGGGCGTTCATCTGGGAAAGATCGGCTGACGGGATGGACAGGTCCAATTGGCTGGTGGAGGGACTGGCCGATGATCCGCTTCACGTGCCCCATCTGCGGGAAACGCCTTAAGGCCGCCGGCAAAGCGATCGGACGGAAGACGTCGTGCCCTTACTGCGGACATGCCCTTTACGTCCCACCCGCCTTGCTGCAACCGCCAGCGGGCGCCGTTCCCGGGCGGATCGGCGGTGCAGACCAGGCTCCGACTGAGAATGCTGCTGTGCCCATACAGGATTGCCCCAGGTGCGCAGTACCCCTTTCAGCCTCCCCGGAACTCCTCGGCGGCTGGTTTGTGTGTCCCCACTGTGGAGAGGGCTTCGTGGCGACAGCAACAGGCCCTCACGTGCCAGGCGGTCCGCAATCGCCTCACGCGCTTTCAGGCGGACACGGCCCCATCGAAGATGCGGACAACCAGATCTCTCAAGCAGAAGTGGGCGCCGGAAGTCGCAACCAGAACTCAAGCCCAGCTTCCCGGTCCTGGGTCCGTGTCGGGTCAGTCGTGGCGGCCGTATGTGCCCTGGCCGCTCTTGGCATGACCGCCGCCGTGCTCAGTAGGAATTGGGACGAGCCAGCAGTTGGCTCAGGGCGCGGATCCCAAGCAGCCCACTCCGGAACGCAGCCAGCAGCGAACAAGCCGAGAGCCGCGCCCGAAGCTGAACCGAGCCCCCCACCACAATCAGTCGCTGATTTTCGCAGCTTGGCTCACCGGCTTTCTTTTGCTTTCTACTGGCATGAGGGTGAGGTGAACCCGATCACGCTTGTAGGGGCTGAGGGCGCGCCAGAACCGAGCGCGCAGCGCCTTTTCATCCCTTATTGTAGTAACTACCTCCACAACGCGGAATCATACAGCCAACTACTAAAGCAGGAGTTAGCTCCTTACGATGCGCTGTTGAAGGCGAATGACCAGCACCTCCGCAAGGCGGCCGAGGAATCGCTCGGGATCTTATTGCTTCGTGTGAGGCTTGACGTCCTCAATGAGTGCTATGGCACGACGCCGTCCACGTCGATCAGAAGGGCGAGGGCCGCGTTCTGGGACAACGTATGGCGGAGGCAACTACAAGGCGAAAGCGATGCAAAGCTGCTCAAGGAACGGGACGAAATCGTGAAGCGCATTCGTGAAAAACTAAGAGAAGGTGATGAGCTCAGCGCGGTCGTGAAGTACGCCGACATGGATGCCGTGGACCGGTCCGCAGAGCTGTGGCAGCGGAACCTATTGCCCTGGACAAAGAAGACATCCGGGCCCATAGTTGCTGAGGCAATAATAAGCATCCAGCCCCATTGGGCGCGACACAGCGTAAACATTAATGGCTTTATCACGTGGTTTCAGGCACTTCATCATTTCTCGATAACCAACGGGTCTGGGAAGGACCTGACGCATATGACCGTAGAGGCCGAAATCGTGAACGAGTGGGAGGAAAAGGCGGCAAATTACTACTTCATTCCGGAGCTGAAAGCCGGAACTACTTGTCACCTGATGATTCACCCACGATGGGCAAGCCGCCGGTTATATGGCCGTGACATGACCCTGAGGTACTCGGTCTGGGCGGCAGAACGTAGCAATGTGGGCCGCACTACGAAGCTCAACAATCCGCAGCCTATTCCGCGTGCCGAGGAATATCGGAAAAACATCCTGAGTTGGGACAACGGAGACTATGGAAAAACGGGTTCAAACTTGGCGAAAGTGCTTTAAGGTCGGTAGTGGAATCGAAAAAGGGGGTTCCCGAATTGAACGCAAGGGGAGCCGAATAACAGGCCCTAACAAGACCCCAGTTTGGCATAGCATTTGTGCCATGACACGATATGCCCCTCATTGTTGGAGGATCATGTCATGGCCAGTGCCTGCCTCCCCGATGCCTTCTATGATCTGGTCGCTAATCATCTGCCCCCCGAAAAGGCCGTCGGACCCAAAGGGGGCCGTCCGCCGATTCGGCACCGCATTGCCCTCAAGGTCATCTGGTTTGTCCTGGATACAGCTGGACATGTAGACCTTCTTGGCGCTGCTGGCGCCGTGGCTGAAGCGGATGATGTCGGCTTGAACAAGTCCACGTACTCGATCATCTGCTCCGGCTTGGTAATGAAGTCGTTCCACACGACCTCGCAGGCGATCTTGACGCCGCGCTTTTCGGCCACCGGCAGCGCCTTGCGGACCTCGGCCTGCGAGCGCTCCCAGCACTGCTCGTAGGTGACGCCGTCGCGGGCCACGCCCGGGACGAGCAGCACCGTGTCGGCGCCGAAGAACGAGGCGTCGTGCAGCGCCACCTTCAGCGACGCCAACCCCTTCGCGCGCACCGCGGCGTCCGGCGACGACAGCGGCGTGCCCCAGTGAACCGAGTCGATGGCCCCGTGGACCTTGATGCCCGTCTCTTCCTGGGCCAGCAGCATCTCGACGCGGTCGATGCCGCTGGGGCTATCGATCTCGACGCCCTGGAAGCCGAGCTTCTTGATCAGCTCGAATTTCTCCTTGACGGTCTTCCCGGCGCCGATCATGCCGTACTTGACGGCCTTTTTCAGCTTCGGCTTCTTCGTGTCGGCGGCGCGCAGGGGGAGGCTCGCGGCCAGCAGCGCGGTGCCGGCCAGGCCGGCCTGGACAAAATCACGGCGGTCGATTTTCGTGGACATCGTCGGCTCCCTGGTTGATGATCGAGTGACCTGTCGTGGGCTGATTCTAGTCGGATCGACCCCGCGGCGTTAAGAAGAATCTTCGGAAAGCCCGCCCCCGCGCTCCCCCGCCGAACCGCAAGGACTCCCGCCATGCGCCTGACCCTCATTGCCGCCGCGCCCTTAGCCGTCCTCGCCGCTGGGTTCCTTGGCAGCGGCCCCGCCGCAGAAGCGCCGGCCGCGAAGAGCGGCACCGCCGGTGGGCGCATCCCGTGGGACACGTCGCGCGTCGTCGGCTCGCCGAATCCGCCGTCGCCGTATCGCATCGTCCGCACCTTCACCAAGCTGCAGGTCGTCTGCCCGATCGCGGTGGCCCACCAGCCGGACAGCGATCGGCTCCTCCTCATTCAGCAGATGCGGGCCTGGACCGGCCACGGCCGCCTCCTACGCGTCAAGGACGACCCGATTGCCGACACCTTCGAGGTGCTGCTCACCCTGGACGGCATCGCCTACGGCATGGCGTTTCACCCCGATTTCGCGAAGAACGGCTACCTCTACGTCGGCGACAACGGGCCGATGAGCGGCAACAAAAAGACGCGCGTCACGCGCTACACGATGGACCCGAAGCCGCCCTACCATCTCGACTCGAAGTCGGCGAAGGTCATCATCGAGTGGGATTCCGACGGCCACAACGGCGGCGACCTGGCCTTCGGCAACGACGGCATGCTCTACGTCTCGTCCGGCGACGGCACCTCCGACTCCGACACCAACCACACCGGGCAGGACCTGAGCAAGCTGCTTGCCAAGGTGCTGCGCCTCGACGTCGATCATCCCGACGCGGGCAAGACCTACTCGGTGCCGAAGGACAACCCGTTTGTCGGCCTCAAGGGCGCCCGCCCGGAGACGTGGGCTTACGGCTTCCGCAACCCGTGGCGGCTGCACATCGACAAAACGACCGGCGACCTGTGGGTCGGCCAGAACGGGCAGGACCTGTGGGAGCAGGTCTACCTTGTGCAGAAGGGGGCCAACTACGGCTGGAGCGCCTACGAGGGGAGCCACGAGTTCTACGTCGATCGCCTGCGCGGGCCGAGTCCGCTGTCGAAGCCGATTGCCGAGCACGCGCACTCCGAAATGCGCTCGCTGACCGGCGGAGTCGTCTACCGCGGCGAGAAGCTGCCCGGGCTGCGCGGCGCCTACGTCTATGGCGATTGGTCTACGGGGAAGATCTTCGGAATCAAACACGACAAGGGCCGCGTCACCTGGCACCAGGAGCTGGCGACCACGACGCTGCAGATCACCGGCTTCGGCCTCGACTCGAAGGGCGAGCTGCTCGTCGCCGACCACGGCGGCGGCTACTACCGGCTGGAGCCGACGCCGAAAGAGGAGAAGCCGGCGAAGTTTCCGACGAGGTTGAGCGAGACCGGCCTGTTCACCTCGGTGAAGGAGCACCGCCCGCACCCGGCGCTGGTGCCGTACTCGGTCAACGCCGCCCTCTGGTCGGACGGCGGGGAAAAGGAGCGATTCATCGCCCTGCCGGGCGTGACGCACATCGACTTCACCACCTCACGCGGCTGGAATTTCCCCGAGGGGGCGGTGATGGTCAAGACCTTCTCGCTCGACCTTGCCAAGGAGGGTCGCCGCCGGATCGAGACGCGGCTGCTGACCAAACAGCAGGGCCAGTGGTACGGCTACACCTACCTGTGGAATGACGCCCAAGCCGATGCCGACCTGATCGGCGCCGAGGGGACCGACCGCGTTTACGAGGTGCGCGATCCGGCGGCGGCCGGCGGCAAGCGCAAGCAGACGTGGCACTACCCCAGCCGCGTCGAGTGCATGGTGTGTCATTCGCGGGCAGCCAACTTCGTCCTGGGGCCGAGCCTCTTGCAGATGAACAAGGACGACCAGCTGCACCGCCTGGAGGAAGTGGGCGTCTTCCACATCAACTGGCTGGAACATCTGGAGTTGGCGAAGTCCGAGGTCCGCGAGTCGCGCAAACTGTTCGGCGAGATGCTGCGCCGGCCGTTCGAGATGACTGGGCTGCGGCGCCCGGCCGATGCCGTCTGGCGAACGCTACCCGACCTGCCGAAGGGGCCGAACGCCGTCGATCGGCTGGAAAAACGGCTGCGCGACGAGCCGGCGTTCACGACGCTGTTACCGCGGCGGGGTGAGGAGTACCGCCATCTGGTCAACCCGTCTGACCCGGCCGCCCCGCTGGAGGCCCGGGCGCGGTCGTACCTGCACGCCAACTGCGCCCAGTGTCACGTCGAGGCCGGCGGCGGCAACGCGCAGATGGAGTTGGAGATCACGACGCCGCGCGACAAGATGCGCGTGATCGGCGTCAAGCCGCTGCACGACTCGTTCGGCATCAAGGACGCCAAGGTGATCGCGCCGGGCGACCCGGAGAAATCGATCCTGTACCAGCGCCTGAAGCGGCGCGGCCCCGGACAGATGCCACCCCTGGCGAGTGCGGTGGTCGATGACGAGGCCGTGCGCCTGATTCACGACTGGATCAAGGCGATGAAGCAGTAGTCCCCCCGCGCCGCGCTCCCCTCCCGCCGCGGCCGAACGATTTCCCACCAAAGCGAGGTTATTCTCGATGCAGAAGCTGTTTGCCGTTGTCGTCATCCTTCTGGGCGTTTGCGCCGCGCGGGCCGACGATTGGACCGAGTTTCGCGGGCCGACCGGGGAGGGTCACGCCAAGGGGAGCCTGCCGACCGAGTGGGGGCCGGACAAGAACGTCGCCTGGAAACAGGACGTCCCCGGCGAGGGTTGGTCGTCGCCGGTGGTCTCTGAGGGGCGCATTTACCTGACCAGTGCCGTCCCCGTCGAAAAGAACGAGATGAAGGAGGTGTCGCTTCGCACCCTCTGTCTCGACGCCAAGACGGGGAAGGTCCTCTGGGACGTCGAGGCCATCCACCCGGACGGCACGAAGGCGCGGCACCACTCCAAGAACAGCAACGCCAGCCCGACGCCGGTCCTGGACGGCAAACACATCTACGTCCACTTCGGCCACATGGGGACGGCGTGCCTGGACCTCGACGGCAAGGTGCTGTGGCGGCAGACGGATCTCGGCTATCAGCCGGTCCACGGCAACGGCGGCTCGCCGATCCTCGTGGACGACCTGCTCGTCTTCAGCATCGACGGCGGCGACAAGCAGTGCGTCGTGGCGCTGGAGCGGGCCACCGGCAAGGTGAAGTGGCAGACCGACCGCAAGTCGAAGGCGGAGAGGACGTTCTCCTTCAGCACGCCGTTACTGATCGACGTCAACGGGCGGAAGCAGATCGTCAGCCCCGCGAGCGACGTGGTGACCGCCTACGACCCGAAGACCGGCGAGGAGATCTGGCGGCTTCGCTACGACGGCTACTCGGTGATCCCGCGGCCGGTCTACGGCCACGGACTGCTGTTCCTCTCGACCGGCTACAACACGCCGGTCCTGATGGCGATCCGGCCCGACGGCAAGGGGGACGTCACCGAGACGCACGTCGCCTGGACGATGCCGAAGAACGCGCCGCACACACCTTCGCCCCTCTTGATTGGCAATGAACTCTACATGGTGTCGGACGGCGGCACGGCGAGCTGCCTGGACGCGAAGACGGGCGATGTCCACTGGTCGGAACGCCTCGGCGGCGGCTTCTCGTCGTCGCCGCTGGAGGGCGACGGCAAGGTGTATTTCCAGAACGAGGCGGGCGTCGGCTTCGTGGTGAAGGCCGGCACGAAGTACGAATTGCTGGCGAAGAACGATCTGAAGGAGAGGACGCTGGCGTCTTACGCCGCGGCGGACGGAGCGCTGTTCATCCGCACGGCAAAGCGCCTGTATCGAATCGAGAAGCGCTAACGGATAGCCGCTTGCGGCTTCGCAGAAGGTGCGAAGCCGCAAGCGGCTATGTGAGATTCGCCGGCGCCGGGAACTGCTGGCACAACTCGCGCACCTTCCCGCGGACGCGCTCCTGCACCCCTGCGTCGGTCGGATTCCCCAGCACCTCGCCCATCCACCCGGCAATCTGCCGCATCTCCGCCTCAAGCATGCCGCGCGTCGTCAGAGCCGGCGTGCCGACGCGGATCCCCGATGGGTCGAGCGGCGCTCGCGTGTCGAACGGAATCATGTTCTTGTTGACGGTGATCCCCGCCGCGTCCAGCGCCTGCTCCGCCGCCTTGCCGGTCACGCCGCGCGAGGCCACGTCCACCAGCAGCAGGTGGTTGTCGGTGCCGCCGGAAACCAGCCGAAAACCGAGGCGCGTCAACTCGTAGGCCAGGGTTTTCGCGTTGGCGACCACCTGGGCCGCGTAGCCGCGGAAGTCCGGCCGCAGCGCCTCGGTGAAGGACACCGCCTTGGCCGCGATGACGTGCATCAGCGGCCCGCCCTGCAAGCCGGGGAAGACGGCCGAGTTGATCTTCGCAATCCAGTCCTTCTTGCACAGCACGAAGCCGCCGCGCGGGCCGCGCAGCGTCTTGTGCGTCGTCGAGGTGACAAAGTCCGCCAGGGGCACCGGGCTGCCGTGCTGCCCGCCGGCGACGAGGCCGGCGACGTGCGCCATGTCCACCATCAGCAGGGCCTTGTTCTCGGCGCAGACCTGGGCGAACGAGCCGAAATCGATCTCGCGCGGGTAGGCGCTGGCGCCGGCCACGACCAGCTTCGGCCGGTGCTCGCGCGCCAGCGCCGCCACCTGGTCGAAGTCGATGCGCTCGTCGCCCTTGCGGACGCCGTAGCTGACGACCTTGTACCACTTACCGGAGAAGTTGAGGCGCATGCCGTGCGTGAGGTGCCCGCCGTGGGCCAGGTCCATCGCCAGGATCGTGTCGCCATGCTCCAGACAGGCGAAGTAGACGGCCATGTTGGCCTGGGCGCCGGAGTGCGGCTGCACGTTGGCCTTGTCGGCGGCGAACAGCTTCAGCAGGCGCTCGATGGCCAAGCGCTCGGCCACGTCCACGAACTCGCAGCCGCCGTAGTAACGCCGGCCGGGGTAGCCCTCGGCGTACTTGTTGGTCAGCTCCGAGCCCTGGGCGGCCAGGACGGCGGCGCTGGCGTAGTTCTCCGAGGCGATCATCTCCAGACCCTGCTGCTGGCGGCGGCGCTCGCCCTGGATCGCCTGCCAGATTTCGGGGTCGGATCGTTCGAGGGAAGTCATCGGCACCTCATCAAAGCCGCTTGCGGCTTAGCGTTCGCGCCATGCCGGTGGGGGGAACGCTAAGCCGCAAGCGGCTAGCGATCATTATAGCCCCGGCGCCGCGAGGCGCACGCCCAACTTCGCCAACTCCGCCCCCAGGTCGGTCCCCCGGGAATAACCGATCCCCTGCCACCCAAGAGCGCGGGCGCCGGCGACGTTGGCCGGCACGTCGTCGATGAACAGGCACTCCTCCGGCGCACATCCGGCGAGTGCCTGCGCGTGTTGGAAGAACTCGCGCCGCGGCTTGCGGGCGCCGACCTCGTGCGAGAGCACCACGGCATCGAAGTGGCGCAGCGTGTCGGCGAACTGCCGCAGGAAGTGCCGCGAGTGCAGCTCTGTGGTGTTGCTGCCGAGCAGCAACTTGTAGTGCGGTCGCAGGCGCGGCACCAGGGCGCAGACCTCCTCATTGGGCCAGAACATCTCGACGTAAGCCTGTGTGAGCGCCTCGTCGGGGCAGGTCAGGCCGCAGCCGTGACGCACCCGGCGGAGGAAGTCGGCGGAGGTGATGCGCCCCGACTCGTAGGCGTCCTCCAACTCGCCGCCATAGATGAAGTGCCGGATGTCGTCGGCGGAGAGGGGCGAATGAGGGGCGAGGCGCTCGGTGGTGAGGCGGTAGTCGAAGAAGCCAAGGACGTTGCCGAAGTCGAAGACGATGGTTTTCAGCATGCACCATCCTGCGAATGAGTTCAGCCGCGAGACTCGATTCATCGTTTCGCGAAACGATAAATCTTTCTCTGCCGCTACGCAAACAATTCCAGGATCGGCTGGCCCGTGCTCACCGGCCGCGATACGCCGTCTCTGCCCAGGCGACGGTCGAGCGGCACGCCCAGTGCGTGGTAAATCGTGGCCCCGAGTTCCTGGGGCCGGACCGGCTTGTCTTTCACGAACGCCGCGATCTTGTCGGACGCGCCGTAGACCATCCCGCCGCGAATGCCGCCGCCGGCCAGGATGGCGGAATAGCACGTCGGCCAGTGCTGGCGCCCGGGGTTCTCTCCCGTGATGATGCGCGGCGTGCGGCCAAACTCACCGAGGACCACCACCAGCGTCTTCTCCAGCCGGCCGCGCTCCTGGAGATCGACCAGCAACGCGGACAGTGCCTCATCCAGACGAGGCAAGCACCAGCCCATGCCGTACGACCCGGTGCCGAAGGCGTTGCCCATGCCCATGTTGCTGCCGTGCATGTCCCAGCTCGAGCTGGGCGGGCCGCCCAGCTTCTCGCCCGGGGCCTGACCGGTCCAGCCGTTGACGGTGACGAAGCCGACTCCCGCCTCGACGAGCCGTCGTGCCAGGAGCAGGTTCTGCCCCAGGGGATGCCGTCCGTAGCGGTCGCGCACGGCTGCGGGTTCTCGTTCCAGGTCGAACGCCTGGCGGCCTGCCGGTGCGGTCGCCAGCTCGAGAGCGTGCCTGTGCAGCTCCTGCCATTCCTTCGTGACTTGCTGTCCGGCGCTGTTGCTAGCGGGCCGATCCAGGCTGGCCAGCAACTGACCCCGACCCAGCGTTCGCTCGGGCGGCGTGTCGGCCGAGGCAAACAGATCGGGAGGTCGGAAATTCGGCATGGAGGGATTGTTGTCGGCGGAGCCGACGAACAGGGGAGCGTAGGCGGCGCCCAGGTGGCCGCCCGTGGCCAGGTTGGGGGCGCAGAAGACCGGATCGCCGACGCACTTGATCAGCCAGACGTACGAGGCGACGTTGCGGGCGCTGGGTCGCACCTTGGCCAGCACGGAACCGAGGTAGGCGGCGTCCGCAGGCGCGCCGGCCTCACCGCTCAGGCAGTTGTGCATGGCGTCGAAATGGTTGCTGATGTTCCCGGGGTGGGTCATCGAGCGGATCAGGCAAAAATGGTTGGTCAGCTTGGCCAGGCGCGGGTGCAGCTCGCTGATGCGCATGCCGGGGACCGACGTGGCGATCGGCTTGTAGGGGCCGCGGATTTCCGCCGGGGCGTCCGGCTTCAGGTCCCACGTATCGAGGTGGCTCGGGCCGCCGCACAACAGGATGAAGATGCACGACTTCTCCGAAGCACGGCCGGGACGTGCTTGTTTGCCGCCGTCGCTCCCCGGAAGGAAGCCCGGAAAGCCGATACTCACCAGGCCGAGCCCGCCGGCCTGCAGGAGTCGGCGGCGAGAGATGGTGCCGGACAACCGTTGCCGCTGGCCGCTCGAAGAAGTGTTCATTGGGTCCCTCAGGAAGATAGTTTCGCCGCGAGGGCGCTCGCGGCGGAACAACCGGAAATCGAATGGCCCGAGTATATCACGACGTTCGGCTCAAGGACACCAAGAATCGCGGCACACCGCCGTGAGGCCGTGAGGGGTGTGGCAAGACTTCCGGGGGTACGGAGTACCGAGTACGGAGTACCGAGTACGGAGTACCGAGTACGCAGCGTCCACGGCGCGGTGCTGGGCTGGCGCTGCGCCGTACTCGGTACTGTGTACTCAGTACTCCGTACCTGCCCCCCGGAAAACTTGCCGCGCCCGCCGTAAGAAAGTGCCTCTTCGTCCGGGCGTCGCCAGGGACTGGGCCGTTCACGCCCCCGGACTCTCGGGCACGGTGCGCTCGCGCTGCTCGCGGAAGAACGACAGCCCGATCAGCACCGCCGCCGCCAGCGCGTAGGCGGCCGCCCAGTGGTAGGGCGACTGACAGCGCACCTCGGGCCGATCCGGCAACCACCGGTACACGTCCCACGGCCAGTCGATCGGTGACCCCCGCAACGGGGAGTGGATCACGCCGAACAGGGCCAGGACCCCCGCGACACCCAGGTACGCCGCCGACCAGCGCAGTCGTCCGTCGAGGAGGGCCGCCAGCGCCGCCGCCCACAGCAGACTCGTCACGATGAATCCGCTCGCCAGGCAGCGCAGCGTCTGCACGGCGACCGCCGCCCTGGGGTCGGGGTCTCGATCCCCCAGCGCCGCCTCCATCTGGATCAGCACCAGGTAGGCCAGCGTCGGCAGGAAGGCGAAAGCCACCGCGGCATAATGCTTCTGCGGGGTCGCCTTGAACGACTGCGCCGTGATCTCCAGGCCGACGAAGACCAGGATCGGGAACATGGCCACCGGCGGCAGCCACTCGAACAGCACGCCAAAGACGCCCAGGCAGCCGACCGCCCCGACGAACAGGGCCGTCGCCAGGGTGTAGGCCGCCCGCCCTCCCATCGTCTTGTAGGCCGGGTGGCCAATGTACGGCGTCGTCTGGATCACGCCCCCCAGGAGCCCCGCGACCAACGCCGCAACGGCCTCGGTCAGCAGCACCGTCCGCGTGTCGTACTCGTCGCCGGCCGCCGCCGCACTCTCGGTGCAGTCGATGCCGCCCACGATCGTCGCCAGGGCGAACGGCAGCGCCACCGGCATCTTCGCCAGCGCCGCCAACAGCACCCCTCGCCACCAGTCCCATTCCAGCGTCGTGAAGGGCGACAGCGCCGGCAGCGACAGGGAGGCCCCTTCACCGGCGTGCATCCCACCGGGCACCACCGGGATGGCCAGCGCGTCCCCCAGAAGCCGACCGCCGAAGACGAGGAGGGCGCCCAGCACGACCGCCGCCAGCGCACCCGGCACCTTGTAAGGCAGCGCCCGGTGGGCCACCAACGTGATGAGGATCACCGTCAGCACCGCCATGCCGGCCACGGGCACCGAGGCGATGTCCGTCAGCAGCGGCATGAAGGCGATCAGCGCCAGGGCGATGGCCGCCAGCGAGCCGAGCAACCCGGCCCGCGGCACCCAGCGCCGTACCGCGTTCCCAAAAGGCGCACACGCCACCTTGAACAGCCCGCTCAGCACCAGCACCACGACGCCGACGTGCCAGGCGAAGAGCATCGCCCTGTCGTGATCGCCGGGGAAGAGTTGTTTCCCTTCCACCAGCGCCGGCAGTACCACCAGGAGAGCCACTCCGAAGACGCTGGGCGTGTCGAGGCCGAGCGGCATGGCCGTCACCTCGGGGTTGTTGCCGCGCCGAGCCAGGCGGAACGCCATCCACGTGTACACCAGGTCGCCGAGCAGCACACCCAGGGCGGTGCCGGGAATCATCCTCGTCAGGACGAACTGCGGCGTGAACAGGTCTTTGCCGGTGATAAGGGTGACGAAGAGCACCATCACCGCGACGTTGTCGAGCATCAGCCCGAAAAAGGCGTTCACGTCGCCCCAGGCCGCCCAGCGGTAACGCTTCATGGAAGGGTCCCTTGCTCCACCAACAGGCCGCTTGCGGGTTAGCGCTAGCCCGGATTATGCATACCTTCAAGCTGCTGGAGTGCAAGGAAGGAACGTACCATGATGCGGGGTGCGGGTATCCTGAGGAGGAAGCTCCGGGTGCGCGGACCGGGCGCCCGGGCGCTGGTGGGCCGATGAGACTTCTGCTTGGCGGCGAGGGCTCACGGGCCGATTTGTTGCCTTTCCGGTTCCCTTTTCGCGCGTCTGTCTGTTACCTGACAATCCGTATAGATAGTTGTTGCGGCCGCGCCTTCGCTCTGGTACATTCCCAATTCGCGGCCGAGGCTGGGCACGCCGTGCCGACTCATTTCGCCTTAGGGCGCAACCAGCCCACTCGCGGCTGGTCATGGACGCCGCCGTACGACCCAGGAGCCCCTGACCCGGGATCGGCGAATCGGGTGCCGCCAGCGAGGTCTTCGCCACAGTCGGCCGGTCCCTGAACGAGTTCCAGTCCTCCGTCGCCAGGCAACGAAGCCCAGTGGCGCTCGCATCGCCTTCCGGTCCACGGAGGTTGTCATGAGCCACGGTACTCTTCTCCACGAGCAGGCGCTCCTGGTCCACCGATGCGTGATGGGTCATGACGGAGCCGTGGAGTTGTTGATCTCAACCTACCAGGACGCCGTGGAGGAACAGTTACGCGGCTGGGCGCGGCGGCGGGGACTCCGATGTCCCGAACGCCTGGAGGATGCCGCCCAGGGCCTGTGGTTGTCGCTCATGGAAAGCGGCGGTCACTTGCTGGAGGCGTACGACGCTGAGCGGGGGAGCCTGGAGAACTACCTGACGGCCCTGACGTGCGTCTTCCTGCGGCGGGACTTCCGTGCGACGCGAAGGCGCCTGCGCCATGAACGGGCGGCGGGCCGGGAAAGGGCGACCCACAGAGCCGATACTCCGGACCACCTGGACCTGGAGTTGGCCGAACTCCTTTCGCGGCTGACGCCGGCCGAAGCAGCCTACTGGCACGACGGGCTCGTCGAACCGCACCCGGATGACGCGCCACTGCACGAGTCCGCGGCGACCGCCAGGCAACTCAAACACCGCATTCTCCTGAAGACACGCGCGTATCTCGAGTGACAACGCGGCGCGTGTCTCACGGAACCTTCTTCATTTCGCGCTGTCACGATCGGGCCTTGGCCGGAGCTATCCCTTGTGAGGCAGCTTCCAGGGCGCCTTCACGCCGGAAGGGCAACGCCTTGACCAGGTCCATCCTTCGCCGACTTCCCGTGGAGGGAAGTCGATCAGACGCCGACCAGGTTACCCGGACGCCGCTCACGCCCGGGGTCACTTGAGGGTTTCGCTATGTTCGCGCGCCGGGTTCGTTGGTGGTTGCTGATCGTGGCAGTTCTTGCGCCACCGTGGCCGGTGAACGGCGAGCCCCCCGCGGAGGGCAGCCGCGCAAGCCGCAGCGAAGGAGCGCCGCGCACCGACCCGTTCGGCGACCCGTTGCCCAAGGGGGCTTTCAGCCGCATGGGCACCATGCGGCTGAGGAATGAGACGCCGGTGGCCTTCTTGGCGGTGTCGCCGGACGGCAAAATGCTTGCTTCGGCCGGACATGGCGTTGCTGGGTCCGGCGACGTCCGCTTCAAGCGTTCCATTTGTCTGTGGGACTTAACCACCGGCAAGGAATTGAGGCGCCTAGGGCGCCGCTCAGTCGGCGGGCACATGGCGTTCTCTCCGAACGGCAAACTCCTGGCCTCGGCAGGCTGCGAAGACGCGACCGTTCGGGTCTGGAACGTACACACGGGTGAAGAACTGCACGTGCTGGTCAAGCATCACCAGGTAGCTTCAAACGGCCAATCGGATGGCCATGCGGCTGGTGTTGCCTTCTCTCCCGACGGCAAGCTTCTGGCCACATCGGGCGGCGATCAGCTGATCCGGCTTTGGAACGTGGACAGCGGCGATGAAATTGATCGCTGGAAGAGTGAAGTGTACGTCGATGCGATTGCATTCTCCTCGGACGGGAAACGATTAGCAGGGGCGGGCGGTGCCAAGGTCGTCGTCTGGGACGTGGAAAGTGGAAAGGAACTGGGTACCTTCCCGGGGCACCCTGGGAGTTACCCGACGACCGTCCTCATGTTGAACGACGGCAAGACGGTTGTCGCAGGCAATTGGGGGGCCGTGCGTTGGCTGGACATGGCGACGGGGAAGGAGACCCGGCTCGTTCGGGGGATCCTGATGCCGCCGCCTAACGGCAAAGAATTCGCCGTTCACGATGAAAAAGTCGCGCACATCTACGACATGGTGGATGGCAAGGAAGTCCGGGCGCTGGCCCTACCGCCGGGCTTATATTACTCGGGCGTACTCACGGCCGACGGCAAGGCCCTGATCGCCGCCGAGTGGCAACACGTCCGCATCCGGGCCTGGGAAACGCAAAAAGGGAACGACCTGTTCCCGCAAGAAGCACACTCGGCCCAGGTCGTATTCGTTGGTTTCTCCTCCGACGGGAAAGAACTGATCACGACGGGAGACAGCACGGTGCGCTTCTGGGACGTGGCGACCGGGAAGGAGCTGCGCCAACTGCGAGGCCATCAGGAGCCCATTTCTGCAGCAGGCATCAGCGCTAACGGCAAGACCCTCGCCACCGGGAGCAGCGACGGGACGGTTCGACTCTGGGACTTGCCTGCGCTCAAGGAGCTTCGCCGGTTCGCGGACGAGCGCAGCTCCGGGATACTGGTTGCCCTGTCTGCTGACGGTTCGCGGCTAGCCTACACAAAATACATAGGGGCGGGCGATCCCATCCGCATGTGGGACCAGCCTTCGGGTAAGGAATTGGGGCGCGTCACGCAGAGCCTGGGCGAATCCACTTCCTCTCTCGCCATAGACCCGGCCGGGAAAACACTGCTGCGGAGCATCGGTGGTTCAGCGCTGGAAGAATGGGACCCCATCGCCGGCAAGCGGGTCGGAACCTTCGAGGGGATGCCGAAAAAGGGGGCATGGCCCGCCTCAACCATCGCCGTTTCCCCAGACGGCCGGATGATGGCGGCTGGCCACGTTGAAGGCAAGCCTGTTATCTGGACGGTCGGCCTGTGGGAAATGGCGTCGCGAAAGCTCGTCGCCCGGTTCCGGGGACATGACGGACCGGTTAAAGTGGCGGCGTTCTCCGCCGACGGCAAGCTGCTGGCCTCGGGAAGCTGGGACAAGACGGTTCGCCTCTGGGACATTGCCTCTGGGCGGGAGTTGGCTTGCTTTGAGGGCCATCGGGGCCCGATTCTTTCCCTCGCCTTCTCCCCGGATACGAAAAAGCTAGCGTCGGGGAGCACGGACGGTACGGCGCTCGTCTGGGACATTGCCGCTTATTCGGCCGTCCGTGCCGCCCCGGGAAAGCCGCTGGAGAAACGTGAAATCGAGGCCCTCTGGGGCAACCTCCGCGACGAAGATGCGGTGAAAGCCTTCGCGGCGCTGTGGAAACTGGTCGCCGTTCCCCAGCAGATCGTGCCTCTGTTACGCGAAAAATTGCCCCTGGGCCTTGGAGACCACGAAATCCCGCGCCTGATTGCCGACCTGGATAGTGAGCAATTCGACGTGCGCGAGAAGGCGTCGGCGGAACTGGAGCGACTGGGGAAGGCAGCGGAAGGGCCACTGCGCGAAGCCCTCGCCCGCCAGTCCTCGGCGGAAGTCCGCGATAGGGTCGGACGACTACTTCAGAAAGTGGCCTCCCGCGAGGATAGTCAGTCCTCCGGCGAGCAATTGCGTGAGATACGGGGCGTGCAGGTTCTCGAATTGATTGCCACGGCCGAGGCCCGCGCGGTATTGCAGACGCTCGCGGACAAGGGGCCAAAGGGTCGGCTGCGCGATGAAGCGATGGCGGCGCTGGCCCGTCTGTCGGCCGCGCAGCGCAAATGATACGCATCCTCGCCCGTGGACCGCCAAATCAAGAAGGGACTGAAGGGAACGTCTTCCGACGTTCGGAAGGGATCCCAATCCGCTTTCAGCGGTGCCGAAGGACACCGGCGGGGCGCTCGTCAGCTAAGTGAATCGGCCCCGCGAACTCGTCATCATGCGAAACACGTTCGAGTGGCTCCTCGATCACGCTGCCGCAGTCTTCGCCCGCGGCAGCCCGAAAACGTTCCGCAAACGCCCGGACGCCCACCGTACGCTCCTGCAAGTGGAGCAACTGGAGGCGCGCCTGACACCCAGCGCCTTCACCTGGACAGACGGGAGCGGTGATAAAAAGTGGGAGACCCCTGGGAACTGGTCCGGCGGCGCAACTGGCGATTACCCTGGCAAGTCAAGGACGACTGATACGGTCACGTTCGATAGCAGTAAGAGCAACGACAACGTGACGATGAGCACAGCGGCGCTGACCATCGCGACGCTGACCGTGAACAACTACACGGGGACGATCACGCTGAACCAGAACCTGACCATGAACACCGGCGGCAGCATGAACGCCGGCACGATCGTGCAGGGCGCCGGCTCCGGGCCAATTGGCACCAGCCTCATGTTTTCCGGGGGCACGTTCGCCTGGTCGGGCGGGAACATCAACTACACGGGTACCGGCCTCTGGGTCGGCATCCTCAGCATCTCCTCGGGCGCGGAAGTGGACTTCACGAACACCACCGCCAACACCACCGTCCATCTTGGTGACAACGTCAGCAACGGCGGCACGCTGAAGCTCGCGAACACCTACCCGGTCGAGTTGGACATCACGCCGACCATCGAGAACTTACCGGGGGGGAGGATCAACATTACCGTGACCAACACCAGCGGGCTGGTCCTGCCCTCGCCCACGGCCACGGTCACGACGATCCTGAACAGCGGCACCATTGAGAAGACCACTGCCAGCAGCGACCAATACGACATCGCCGACTCAGTGTCAAACGAGGCGAGCGGCGCCATCCTGCAAGTCGATGCCGGCACCCTGCAGTTCGACCGAGGCGATCCCGCCGCCCCACACTGGGGCATCGTTCAGACCAGCGGCAAGATCCAGGTCAGCGTCGGCGCCAAGCTCGCTGCACCCTACAACATCAACGTATCGGCTGGGACGATCCAAACCGATGGCAACAACGGCACCGCGAAGATATCGGGGAAACTCACGATGAGTGGTGGGCTCCTCCAGGTCGGCGATGGCAGCGACCCGAACGTGTTCCTCGCACTCGACAGCAACTTCACCTGGAGCGGCGGTACCGTGAGCCTCGTGTACAATCTCACCACCTCGACTGGCAGTTCGATCCTCGTCACCGGGAACGTGACGGTTGGGGCCACAGGGACGATACTCACGGTGGCATTTGTGGGCACCGGCGCTGGGCCGGGGGAGTTCTACCCGATCTTAACTTTCGGGGGGGGGAGCGTCAGCAACGTCGCCGCCTCGAACAACGTGACCGGCTATACAGCCAGCATCGACGCCGACGGCGACTACCTTCTGACAAAAAACTAGGGATCCGTCGGGCCATCCGAAGCCCGCGCTCACCTTCGGCGCTTGCAGAAACGCGACGCGTGCAGCGCCAGCCGTACCGGCTGCTGGCGCTGCACGTCACGTTCTCCTCTCCCCCCCGTGGTGCGGCTTGCTGCTCTGCGACTGGCCGTTGCTGCCGGCGCACCCGTCTCCATCTGTTTCATGACGAACCCCCGAGTACACGTCTCAGCCGGGCCACGGCCCGGGCCCACAGGTTCTTGACGCTGTCCACGCTGCGGGCCCATGCGGCGGGCCACCTCCGGGAAGGCCAGGCCCTCCAGGTGGGCCAGGATGATCACCTCTCGGTACGCCTCCGGCAGTTGGTGCAGCGCGTCGGCCAGCAGCACCGCCTGCTCTCGGCGAGCGGCCTGCTGGCTGGGCGAACTCTGCCGCGCCGCCAGCCTCTCTCCCATCGCCCGCGACGACTGGTCCAATTCGGCGGCCAGGTCCCGCTCCAGCCGCACGTCGCGCCGCCGCGTGCCGTAGTAGCGGCGCACCAGCTTGCCCACGACGTCCGCCAGGATCTGCCGCAGCCAACTCATCAGCTCGGCCTCCGTCGTGCCGCGGAACTGGGCGAAGTGGCGGTGGGCCTGCAGGAACGTGTCCTGCACCAGGTCGGAGTCGTCCACCTTGCCCTGCAGCCGCCGGCCGGTCTCCAGCCGGGCCAGCAGGCCCAGATAGTTGCGGTACAACTCCAGCAGCCGCCCCACGGCCTGGTCCTGCCCCGACCGGGAGAGGGACAAGAGTTGCTCAGGATCAGGGCCGGCGCTCGTCATGAGGTTGCTCCACGACTCAAGTACCGGAACCGGCCCGATCGCGCCGCGGAAATCCGAAAAAAACTCGGCTGGCGAACTTACCTCGGGTCCGACCCCTGCCGGCCTGGCCCGGCAGGTGAAGCAGGTCGCCCGCGAGAAGAGAGGCGCCAGCGCGTCTTTCTTGGCCAGTCCCCGGCTGACCTACTGAATCCAGCGTGGCCGATGTTCCCCTGGCCGAGTGGTGCGTGCGCAGGGGCTGGCCTCTGGGGTCGCGCCGCCGCGATTCGTTGCATTCGTTGCGCGGCGCGGGATTCGTTGCGCGATACCGGCCGTGCGCAACGAATGCAATGAATCCCCAGCGGGCCGGGCCCAGCCGGCAGGGGTCGAGGCCCACGCCAGGATTGCCACCCGAGAAAACAATGCGAAGGCGCATTATCACCCGGGTCGGACGGGCAAGCAAGCGACAGCCGGGCAAAGAGCCAAGACGCGGACGGCGAACGGCAAGTCGAATTTGCGGAGAATACCGCCCGTTCTGCCAGCGCAAGTGCTTCCGGGCGTAGGTCATCCGTTGATTCTGTCGGGGAAGTCTGGATAAGATGGTGAAAGTGAGCAGTTTTGGCAAGTTCGTCCCGGTCAAGTCACGCACAGGAGGTCCGCACGGAGGGCGCGTCGGGGCGAGGGAGAGGTTGCCGGCGCGGGAGAAGGTGTGCCGGCCCTCGTTGCAGGGGGCGCGTTCATGCGCAGAGTGGTGGTGACGGGCCTGGGAGTGGTGGCCCCCAACGGCGTCGGCAAGGACGCCTTCTGGGAAGCGTGCGTCGAGGGGCGCAGCGGCGTCGGCCCGATCCGGCTGTTCGACGCCTCCAATCATCCCGTCAAGATCGCCGCGGAAGTGCCCGACTTCGACATCGTGCCGCTCATCCCGGCCGAGTACCGCAAAAGTCTGAAGATCATGGGCCGGGCCATGCGCTTTGGCGTGGCCGCCTCTTCTCTGGCCGTGCGCGACAGCGGCCTGGAGTGGTCGCGCGAGAATCCGGAGCGCGTCGGCGTCGTCATGGGCACCGGGCTGGTGCCGATCGATTTGCCGGAGGTGGCGCCGCTGCTCACGCAGTCGTGCGACGCCGAGGGCCGACTCGTCGTGGACCGCCTCGGACAGCTGGGCGCCGGGTCGCTGTTCCCGCTGTGGCTGCTGAAGTACCTGCCGAACATGGTCGCCGCCCACATCTCGATGGTTCACCACGCCCAGGGGCCGAACAGCACCATCACGACGGCCTGCGCCGCCGGCACGCAGGCGGTCGGCGAAGCATTCCGCCTGATCCAGCGCGGCGACGCCGACGTCGTTCTCGCCGGCGGCGCCGACAGCCGCATGGACCCGCTGCTGTTGCTCGCCTACACCGCCCTGGGCGCGGTCAGCCGGGCAGGGCGGGCGCCGCACGAGGTGTCGCGCCCCTTCGACGGCCAGCGCGACGGCTTCGTCCTGGGGGAGGGGGCGGGCGTGCTGGTCCTCGAAGAATTGGAGCGGGCCCGGCAGCGCGACGCCCCCATCT
>DATFNV010000624.1:0-3270 GCA_035266225.1 Gemmataceae bacterium | reverse complement strand
GGGGGCGCACGCGGAGTTCCGCTGCGCGCGGAACCCGCAGCGGGCGGTGGTAGTGGACGCGCGGGGGCAGGTGCAGATGGAAGCGAACGTCAGCGGGGACGCGGTGCTGTTCGAGCTGGGGCAGGGCGACTTGACGTATCTGCGGGTGGAGTTCAGCTGATGCTCCAGTATACCATCGATGACCCGATCACCCAACCGCTGACCTATTGTGTTGAGGTCACCATCACTTTCGGCGACGGACGCAAGCGCTGGTGTTTCTTCGCGACCCCGGAAGCGCTCACTGCTTGCGGCGATTGGGTGGAAGGCACCCGTGTCCGGGTGCATCTTGGCGTCCCGCATAGGATCGTCGTCAGCGAGTTGAGCGCCGAGATAATCGACAGAGTGTTGAAGGGTCTGCACGCGACCGGGGAACTGGAGGCGCACACACTACCGTTGAGTGGGGAAGGCGCGTAAACTCGGGGCCTCATCTCGCGCGAGAAGCCGTTCTTACACACTCCGCCCCTTGTACAGCTGCCGTCCCAACGCCGGATCGAACTGCGACATCAACTCCGCGCCTTCGGCTTCCTGACCTTGGCACCAGGCCGCGCCGGGGCTGATTTCTTGCCCGACGGCGATGAGTTCCCGTGAGACTCACCCGGCGAGGTCTGTCGCTTCATCGCCTCTTGCAGAAGGTCCGTCGCGTTCTCCAGCGCCCGTTCGACCTGGGACAGCGTCGTGCTCGCGTCCTGGCCGGTTCGGCACAGGTCGCCGACGGCCCAGGCCAGGTCCTTGCCGAGGGCGTGGGCGTAGCGCCAGAGAGTATCGATGGTTGGGTTGATCTGCTGCCCGGTTTCCAGCCGGCTAAGGGCGGCCTTGTCGATGTCCGAGCGCTCCGCCACGTCCGCGAGGCTCAGGCCCTGTCGCTCCCGCTCCTTGCGCAGCTGGTGCATGAGCCGGCGCAGCTCCAGGTAGGCCCCCTGCGGAATCGGCTCGTTGTACTCGCCGGACGCGACCAACTCTTCCATCGTCGGGCGCTCCCTCTGGAAGCGCTCGCGAATTTCCTTGATGCGGGCCTTCTCTTCCGGGGTCCGCTCGATTTTCAAGTGCAGGCGTTTAACGGCCATGTTTTTTCCCCTTCTTCCCCCGTGGCGGATTCGTTTCGTAAGCCGTGACCGGGCGGATGGTAAGCGGGTCGCTCTCAATATGTTCGTATACCACGATGATGTACTTCCCGGTCACGGTCCAGCCGAAGGCGATGGGTGAGCCACTACTCCGACTGGTTGAGCCTGTACGGTGGTGAGCCGACACGACCTCCTCCACTTCCTCCATCGTCACGCCATGTTCGGCGATGTGCTGCACGTTCCCTTCGGGGTCGTCTTCGATATCCCAGATGAAGAGAACTTCCGCCATGTCCGGCCCTCCGAAGCCCGTGGCAGCCTCGTTGCTTTTTATTACACCGCTGTGCGGCGAGTCAAGCCCTGCCTCACCCGCTCCGCCCCTTGTACAGCTGCCGCCCCAGCACAGGGTCGCGGTCGGTGAAGGACGTCGCCGGCGGTCGTGGGCGGGCGACTGAGCGTCCTCTGGCACCAGTCCTACACGAGATGGAGCGGCGCATACGTCGCAATGATCGCCTTCGCCGACCGCAGCCCATCCACCGCGGCGCTGACGATACCGCCCGCGTAGCCCGCCCCCTCCCCCACCGGGTACAGCCCCTCGATTCCCGGCGTTACGCGAGTTTCCTCGTGCCGAGGGATGCGAACGGGTGCGCTGCCGCGCGACTCCGGCCCCACGAGCGTCGCCTCCGGCAGGAAGCGCCCTTGCCATTTCCGATCCAGGATCGGCAATCCACTCTTCAGGGCCTCGACCACCAACGGCGGCACCACTTCGGCGACCCGTGCGGCGATCGCCCCGCGCGGGTAGCTGTTGGGCGGCACGCCGCGCGTCCGCCGGTCGGCGAGGAAGTCGGCGGCGCGCTGGATGGGGCAGCGGTATTCGCCGCGGCCGATCTCGAATGCCCTCTTCTCGTAGACCTGCTGCAAGCGGACGCCGGCCATCACGTCCGGGGCACCGAACTCCTCCGGGTCGATGGTGACGACCAACCCGCTGTTGGCGAACGGCGAGTCGTGCTTCGACAGGCTCATGCCGTTGGTGCAGAAGTAGCCCGGCTCGGACACGCTCGGCATGATGTAGCCGCCGGCGCACATGCAGAAGCTGAACACGTCGTGCCGGCCGTGGGCCACCAGGGTGTAGTCGGCGGCGCCCAGGCGGTCTTCGAGGCGCGTGGGGCCGTACTTGACGCGGTTGACCGTCTCCTGCGGGTGCTCGACGCGCACGCCGAGCTGGAACGGCTTGGGCACCATCGGCACGCCGCGCCGCAGCAGCATGGCGTAGGTGTCGCGAGCGCTGTGGCCGATGGCCAGGAGGACCACCGACGCCGCGACGTACCCCGACGACGTCATCAGGCCGAACAGCCGGCCGTCGCGCACGTCGAGGTCCTCGACGCGGCGGCGGATGGCCTTGACCACGGCGGGGAGGCGATTACTGCCGAGGTGCGGGCGGGCGTCGTACAGGACGGACGGCTTGCCCTTGCACTCGGCGAACAATTCCAGGACGCGGCGGACGTCGGGCCCGCTGTTGCGGCAAGTGAGCTTGCCGTCGCTGAAGGTGCCGGCACCGCCCTCGCCGAAAAGGTAATTGCTCTCGGGGTCGAAGGGGCCGCCCTCGTCGAAGGCACGGACATCGTGGATGCGGTCGCGCACGGCCCGGCCGCGCTCCAGCACCAGCGGGCGGTAGCCGTGCCGGGCGAGGAAATAGGCCGCCACCAGCCCGCCGGGGCCGGAGCCGACCACGACGGGGCGCTGCTCTAACGGAGCCGCCCCGGGCGGCGGCATGACGAACGGTTCTTCGGCGTGGAGATCGACCTGGATGGGCGGGCGGACGGAGGCCCGGGCGCGCGCCAGCACGCCTGCCTCGTCGTCCGGGAGCGTCACCTCGGCGTTGTAGACGAACTGGAGCGAGTCGCGGGAACGGGCGTCGAGCGATTTGCGCAGGATACGGCAGCGCAGCGATGCACCGGGCGCCAGGCCCAGGATGTGGGCCAGACGCCCCGGCAGCGCCGCCTCGGCTTCGTCGATGGCCAGGCGGACATTGGCCACGCGGATGGGCATATCGACTGACTGCCCCCCTCGCCCCGGTACTCCGGGGAGAGGGGTCGGGTGCGGGGAAGATGGTCATTTTGCCTTTTGCCTTTTGCATTCTGTATTTTGCATTTTTCAGTCACCTCGAAGAAGG
>DATFNV010000623.1:0-22602 GCA_035266225.1 Gemmataceae bacterium | reverse complement strand
CCCCTTCGCCGCCGGATCGACAATCGGCCGGTGTCTCCGACCGGCCAGTTGCGCCCATGACGCTCGGGCCGCGCCCTTCCTCGGCGCGGCAGCCTGGGCGGTTGGGGGCGGCGGGCAAGATTAGGAAAAACAACGGTGTCGCCGGTGCAACGACGGTTGAGGAGGACCGGCCGGTGTGCATCCGTGGGCCGGCGAAGGCTGCGGAAGACTCGTGCCAAATCGGTAAAAAAGAGCGATGAAACCGGTGCCGCCCCTTGACGGGGTTGGGAGGGATAGATAGAGTGATTAGTGATGGAGTCTCAGAGCAGCGCTAAGGTTCCGTGCCCACTTCGGTGAGGACCGAAGCGATCGGACGCCGCCCGCGGAGACTCGCGTCTGGTTCTGACACGGGAAGGGGATCTTCACCGGCGCGTATCACTTCTCCCCAGGTGCAATGGTGATAGCGTGGGAACCAGCTTCAAAGGAACGGCCCCTTTTGACCTAGAGAAGGATAGGCGGCGATGTTAGTACTGTCCAGGAAAAAAAACGAAAGCATCGTGATCAACAACGACATCACCGTGACGGTGGTGGAGATCCGGGGCGACAAGGTGCGACTCGGCATCGTGGCCCCCAAGGACATCCCCGTGCATCGGCAGGAAGTCTTCGAGGCCATCCACGGTAAGGACGCCACCCCGCCGGCCGCTGCCCCAGTGGTCGTCAACAAGCCCGTGGACAGCAGCGGACGCGTGTAACAGGCGCGTCCTCCGTCCCATCCCACCCCCTTCCCCCCGCTTGCCGTTTCGCGAAACGACAGGCGGGGGGAAGGGGGTGTTGTTTTTTCGCGCCGGCCGCGCTTTATCGTTTCGCGCTCGCCTGACGTTGCGGGTGACTCGCGGATCGCTTGCGGGGGGAGGCGAGCGCGAAACGATAAAGCGCTTTCATCCCCCTTCTTTCTCGATCCCGTACTTCCGCAATTTCTGCATGAGCGTGTCGCGGTGGATGCCAAGCAGCCGGGCGGCCTGCGCCTTGTTGCCCTCGGTTTGCCGCAGCGCCTGGCGGATCGCGTCGGCCTCCAGCTCCTCCAGGTTCAGCTTCGGCTGACCCTCGGTCTGCTTGCGGCGGCCGGGGCCGAGCGGCAAATCGTCGGCGTCGATGGTGTCACCGGCGCTCATGGCCAGGGCGTTCTCCAGCACGGAGCGGAGCTGGCGCACGTTGCCCGGCCAGGAATACTCCTGCAAGCGCCGCAGCGACGCCTCGGTCAGCTTCACCGGCCGGCGGTACTCGACGGACAGCCGGCCGAGGAAGTGCTCCACCAGGGCGGGGATGTCCTCGGCGTGGTCGCGCAGCGGCGGCACGCGGATCGGGATGCGCAGGCGGTAGAAGAGGTCTTCGCGGAAGCGCCCCTCTTCGACTTCGCGCTCGAGGTCGCGGTTGGTGGCGGCGACGATGCGGACGTCGCTGCGCACGTCGGCGGTGCCGCCGACCGGCCGGAAGCCCTTCCCTTCCAGCACGCGCAGCAGCTTGGCCTGGCACTCCGGCGACAACTCGCCGATCTCGTCGAGGAAAAGCGTTCCCTCGTCGGCCTGCTCGAAAAAGCCGGGGTGCGTGCGGTCGGCGCCGCTGAAGGCCCCCTTGACGTGGCCGAACAGCTCCGACTCCAGCAGCGTGGGCGAAATGGCGGCGCAGTTGACGATGACCAGCGGCCCGTCGCGGCGCGGGCTTTCGCGGTGCAGGCCGAGGGCGACCAGTTCCTTGCCGACGCCGCTCTCGCCGACGACGAGGACGTTGCCCGGCCCCGGCGCCACGCGGGCGATCGTCTCGCGCAACTTGGCCATCGCTGGGCTGTCGCCAAGGATGGCGTCGTCGCCGCCGCTATGGTGGACGCGCAGGCGGCAGTTCTCCGCCTCGAGTTGGCGGCGGGCGCGGAGCACTTGCAGGCAGTTGCCCAGGAAGCCGGCGAGCACCTCGCAGAAGCTCACGTCGCGCGCGCTGAAGCCGCGGCCGGTCTTGTAGACGTGCAGGGCGCCGACGGGCCGGCCGTCGCGCCCCGGCAGCGGCAGGCAGACGGCGTCCTTGACCGACATGAGGCTTTCCGGGGTGTCGTCCCCCTCGGCGCCGAGCCAGACCGTGCGGTTGTGCTGCAGGATGCGCTGGGTGAGCTGGCGGCTGAGATGCACGTCGAGCTGTGCCTTGTGCGGCAGGACGAGGCGCGGGAGGTCGTCCGGGTCGAAGCCGAGGTAGCCGGCGGTGGTGGCCTGGGTCTGATTGAGGAGGGTCGTCAGCGCCCGGCCGACCAGCGCCTGGGGGGCCGTGTCGCGCAGCGACGCTTTCATGAACGCGCACAGGGCGCCCAGCTCGTCGGGCAGGAGGACCGTCTTGCCGCCCGGCTCCTCGGTGTCGGGCTCCGCAGGCAATTCGACCTCCACCGGGGTCGGGTTAGCGGCGACGTCCGCTTCGCCCTCGAGGAGGAAGCGCAGGACGGTGTCGCCGATGCGGATGGCGTCGCCGTGCATCAGGGGCGTCGGCCGCTGGAGGCGCTCGCCGTTGCGGTGGGTGCCGTTGAGGGTGCCGGAGTCGCGGATCACCCAGCGGCCCTCCTCGTAGACGACCTCCGCGTGCCAGCGCGAGGCGTGCTTGTCCTGGAGGATGACGCTGTTACTGCGGTTACGGCCCAGCGTGGCGACCCGGTCGGGGGAGAGGTTGCAGAGGGTCGGGGTACCTTCGCCGGCTTCAATGCTCAAGCGCGCGTGCATCAATCGTTGCTCCGAGGCGAGCCCGTAGGCGGCTGTTGAGCCTACCCGATGCGCCCCCGGGAAGTCTAGAGGGCAGTTTCGTTTCTCGTCGAGCCTCCGGCCTCGGGGCGGCGCTCTCCTCGCGCCGTCGGCCCGGCTTGCGGTCTTCGGACGTGGCGAGTACACTGTCAACAGAGAAGAGAGGTTCCCTCCCGAGGGCAACGAGATGCCGCGCAAACTGCCGAAGAGCAAGCCGCCGAAGACGGACGTGGTGGCCTTCAAGGTCGAGGCAGAACTGGCCGACCTGCTGAATAAGTTGCCGAACAAGAGCGCCTTCATCCGCAAGGCTATCGAGGCCCAGCTCGGCATGGCCTGTCCGCTGTGCAACGGCAAGGGCGTGGTGCCGCGCGGCGCCCACGACCACTACGCCGCGGTCCTCAAGGAGCACAACCTGCACCAGTGCGACGGCTGCGGCAGCGAGTTGCCGCTGCCGCTCGAGCCGGGTGTCCTCGACGCGGAGAACCGCAGCCGCCTGGAGCAGTTCTTCCACGGCGGCCCGCTCTACTGCGACGGCTGTTACGACAAGGCCCCCACCTGCGACGACTGCGGTTGGCACATCGCCCCCGAACTGACCGCCGAGCACTACCGCCAGGCTCACCACGATTGACGCGCCTTCCCTGCCCGAACTGCGCCGACTGTGCGCCGCTCCCCTGCCGCACCCCGACGGTCCCGCGCTGCGCAGCTGCGCCGAGCAGGCGCTGGCCTGGCTGCTGCGCCACCACGTCACCCTGCCGGAGCAGGGCATCGGCCTGACCGCCTCGCGCGAGCAGATGGAGGCGCTGCTGCGCGAGCCGCCGCCCGAAGCCGGCCGCGACTTCGCCGAGGTGTTGGCCGAGTTCGACGCCAAGGTGGCGGCCTACTGCTTCCGCATCAACCACCCGCGCTTCCTCGCCTTCGTGCCGTCGGCGCCGACGTTCGTGTCGGTCCTGGGCGACCTGCTCTGCGCCGGCAGCAACTTCTTCGCCGGCGTCTGGCTCGAGGCCGCCGGGGCGGCACAGGTCGAATTGCTCGTCCTAATCGCGGGGGGAACGCCGAGTCGTGAGGCACCCGGCCGCCGGCGGCCTGATCGCTCCCCTCTCCTCGGATTGTCGTTCCAGGTGCGCTCACCCTTTGACTCCGATGAGGACGCCGTGCGGCGTCCACCAGGAGTGACACGGGATGCGCTGGACATCATCAAAGCCGGCTGTGTGCAGCCAGCCCTGGTAATCTATCCAGGAATAAATGAGGCCTCCCGGCGCGGGGACCGCCATGAAATACGCGGAGTCCAGCGCGCCGAACAACGGGCCGTCTTCCTCGTCGGAGGCGATCGAGTTGAAAATGACGACCCGCCCCCCTGGGGGAAGGGCGTCGTGAGCCTTGCGCAGCAGGGCAACGTTTTGCTCGGGTGCCCAGATGACGAGGAAGTGGGCGAAGAGAAAGCAATCGCAGCCGGAGGGGAACTCGTCTTGGAACGCGCTACTGGAGACCGTCCGAACCCGGTCGGCCAGGCCGTGGCCCCGGATGCGTTCCTCGGCCAGGGCGCAGACCGGGGGGATGTCCAGGAGCCGAACGGCGAGGTCGGGGTAGGCCCGGGCCAGGCCAACCGCGATGGTGGCGTCGCCCCCGCCGACGTCGGCCAGGCAGCGGCAGCCGGAGAAATCGACGGCGTCGAGCAAAAGCGGCAGGCTTTCGGCCGACCAGGCACTCATGAAGTCAAAAAAAACGGCCTCAAGAGAGGGGTCTTCAGTGATCCGGGTGTACAGGTCTTTCCCCGCCCCGGGAAACCGCCGCAGCCCGACGTTGTGGTTGGAGGTCAGGGAGTCGAGGAAGTCGAGTTGGCCGGGGTAGACGATCCGCGCCTGGAAGCGAGCGAACTTATTTAGCAGGTCCAGTTTGTCACTCTTGATGAGGTCAGCGACGAGAGGGCCGTTGGAGTACGACTCGCCCGACCGCCGCAGGAAGCCGAGCGCCGTCAGACCCAGGAGCAGGCAGCGACTCGGGAGGTACTCCAGCCGCAGCGCGCGGGCGACGTCCTTGCGCGTCAGGCCCGGGCGCCCGGCGAGGAGTTCAAAGAGGCGCAGTTCCAGGCCGGCGTAGACGTACTGAAAGGCCGAGTGTCCCATCATGCAGAGGGTGAACTCGCGCAGGTTCAGCCCCGGGGAACGAGGGTCGCTATGCATGGGGGAAGGTCTCTCCTCTGTCGTGCGCGGGGGGCTGGGTTTGTGTCCCGGGTTGACGGGAGGCCGGCGCTACCGGGCCGCGGGCGGGCGCAGTTTGCATAGAAACATGAACGTGTGCGTGATGTCGTTCGAGTGGAACGGCTGGACGGTGTCGCACGTCTCCTCCAGGAACTTTTGCAGTGAGTCCTTGTCATACCTCGTGGACCAGCCGACCAATCGTCTCTGCCCTAGTACGGTTTGGCCGGCCATGACAATCGTATCCGAGCCAGGTACCGAGCTGAGAGACCGGCGGTGAGGGCGATAGCCGAGTTCAGGAATCTCCCGGTCGAAGGGGGCGTCGATTTGATCCTCCCTCACCTCCTCCCCGCAAAACACCCGGATAATGCTCTGAATAAACTGCTTGTTGGCGTCACTCAGGTAGCCGCCCTTGTCGTCCCCGGCCAACGACTCCTTCGTTTGATAATCCATGAGCAGGTAGCTTTCCGACCCGGAGGCCGCCCGGAGGGCGGCCAGGAACTCACACTCGTCCTGGTTGCCGAATGTCCCGCCGAGCGCGAGGAACAACACGGGCTCGTCACTCGAGATCAGGGGCCCAAGGTCCCCGATCTTGTCGAAGTCCCCGATCAGGAACTGGTAGGCCAGCGGCGCCCCGTGCGCCTTCTGCCGGAAGCGGGACAGGGAGGAATGGAGGAACGCCGGATTGATGTCGATGGCCAAGAGCGATACGGCTACCCCCTTCAGGCACAGCGCCTTGAGGAGACACTCCTCCTTCCGACCGACGCCGATGCCCAGGGAAACAACCGTAAGCTTCCTGTTCTTCCCGGCCGCGGCCGCGAGGCGGTCCGCGATTGGGCCGCTTTTCGCGGACAATAAATACTCGCCCCCCAGGGCAATCGTGTAACCGGGCGCGCCGACAAGCTCCTCGTAGAACCGGTAGCTGTCGGCGTGGGCAAAGAGGTACTTCGTGGGAATGATCCCCCCGGGCTTTCTGATGATCTGGCGGACTTCGTCGCACACCTGGTGGAAGATGACGGAGCCCGAGTGCAGGTAGCCCCGGAAGATGGTGTCCTCCCGGGCGGCCGCTTCGCGGAAGCGGGCGTGGGAGCGCGAGCACTCCACCTTGTCCTTAAGCGTTAGGAGGTGCTTGATGACGTGGTGGACATTGTCTTGAAAGCTGGTCGGCTCCCAGAAGTCAAATTGGGCCGGCGTCTGCTGATCCATGACGCTGGCCTTCACCCGGGTCCCCGGGTGGACGATCAGCGCAAGGGGTTTCTTCGCGCCGATGGCAAAAAGAGCCTCGTCGTGAGGGTAATGGGCCGGGGAGCAGTTCTTGGCGCCCTTCTTGGGCCTCTCGTGGGGGCCGTACAAGACCACCACCCCGTCGGCGTTATTGATGCGGGTCTCGATGACGTGCTGGACCCGGTGCTCATCTGGGCCATCGAAAACGTCAGCCTGTAACCCGAGCGAGTCCATCAGCTGGATGAATCTTTGTTTAAGATGTCCGTAGCCGGAACTGTAGGAGAGGAAATAGCGGGCGGTCATCGCGTCACCATCACTCGCTCGCGTAGTGCGGGGGCCGATTCGGACCGGCCCATTTCGACGCGCCCACGGCCTTCTTCTCGGGTCAGACATCCCGGGCGGCCGCTTAAAGGCGCGCAACCTGACTCACCCGTATGTGCAGACTACACGCCGCCTGGCCCTCCCGCAAGGTGAAAACGGTTCCATCCGGACTGCGGCCGACCCGGGCCCGGGTTGCGGCGGTCGGACGGGAGGCGTAAACTACCTGGGGAGAGAGGGAACCGGGTTTCACAAGGGCTCCGACATGCCGCGCAAGCCCCCGCAGAGCAAGCCGCAGAAGACGGCCGTGGTGGCCTTCAAGGTCGAGGGGGAGCTGGCCGACCTGCACAACAAGAGCGCCTTCATCCGCAAGGCCATCGAGGCCCGGCTGGGGATGGCTTGCCCGCTGCGCAACGGTAAAGGAGTGGTGCCGCGCGGCGTCCACTACCATTACGCCGCGGTCATCGACCAGAACAACCTGCACCAGTGCGACGGCTGCGGCAGCGAGCTTCGCCTGCCGCTCGACCCCGGCGCCCTCGACGCCGAGCCCCGCCAGCGCCTGGAGCAGTTCTTCCACGGCGGCCCGCTCTACTGCGACGGCTGTTACGACAAGCCCCCGACTTGCGACGGCTGCGGCTGGCACATCGCCCCCGAGCTAACCGCCGAGCACTACCGCCAGGCTCACCACGATTGACGCGCCATCCCTCGACGAGCTGCGCCGCCTGTGCGCGGGCCCGCTGACCCACCCCGACGGCCCCGCGCTGCGCGCCTGCGCCGAGCAGGCGTTGGCCTGGCTGCTGCGTCACGACGCCACGCTGTCGGAGCAAGGCATCGGGTCGAGCGCCTCCCGCGAGCAGATGGAGGCGCTGCTGCGCGAGCCGCCGCCCGAAGCCGGCCGCGACTTCGCCGAGGTGCTGGCCGAGTTCGACGCCAAGGTGGCGGCCTACTGCTTTCGCATCAATCACCCGCGTTACCTCGCCTTTGTCCCCTCGTCGCTCACCTTCCTGTCGGTGCTCGGCGACCTGCTCTGCGCCGGCAGCAACTTCTTCGCCGGGGTCTGGCTTGCGGCGGCCGGGGCGGCGCAGGTCGAGTTGCTCGTCCTCGACTGGTTCAAGGAATTCCTCGGCTACCCCCTCGAGGCATCCGGCCTCCTCACCGGGGGCGGCTCCGAGGCGAACCTGACCGCGCTGCTCGTGGCGCGCGAGCGGCTCTCCTTCGCGGAGCGGGGCCGGGCGGTGCTGTATCTGACCGAGCAGCGCCATTGGTCGATCGACCGGGCGGCGAAGGTCATCGGCCTGCACCCCGATCAGCTGCGCCCGGTCGCCGCCGACGACCGCTTCCGCCTGCCGCCCGCGGCGCTGCGGCGCGCCGTGGCGGAGGACCGCGCCGCCGGCCTGCTGCCGTGGGCGGTGATGGCCAACGCCGGGGCGACGAACACCGGCACCGTCGATCCCCTGGCCGCGCTGGCCGAGGCGTGCCGTGCCGAGGGACTCTGGCTCCACGCCGACGCCGCTTACGGCTGGGCGGCCGTGCTCACCGCCGAGGGGCGGGCGGCGCTGGACGGCATCGGCCTGGCCGATTCGATCACCCTCGACCCGCACAAGTGGTTCGGCCAGGCGTTCGAGGTAGGTTGCGTCCTGGTGCGCGACGGCCGACGGTTGGCGGAGACGTTTGCCATGCGGCCGGACTACATGCAGGACGTGGAGCCGGCCGAGGACGAGGTGAACTTCGCCGACCGCGGCATCGCCCTGACGCGCCGCTTCCGGGCGCTGAAGCTGTGGCTATCGGTAAAGGTGCTGGGCGTCGGTTGGTTCCGCGGCCTGGTCGAGCGCTCCTGCCGCTTGGCCGACTTCGCACAGGCGCTGCTGGAACAATCGCCGGTGTTCGAGGTGATGTCGCCGCGGCAATTGAGCATCGTCTGTTTCCGTTACCGTCCCCCGAGGCTTGCGTTTCGCGACGGCGAATTGGACCGCCTGAACCTGGCGTTGGTCGAGGCGCTTCGGGAAACGAACCGGGCGTTCATCTCCTCGACGCGGCTGCGCGGGCGCGTGGCGCTGCGCTTCTGCTTCGTCAACTGGCGGACGACGGCGGCTGACGTGGAGGAAGTCGTGGGCCTGTTGACGGAGTTAGGGAAGGTTCTTACGCTGGGCCGAGGGGGGTGACGGTATTCGTTTAGCGGCGGCTCGCAGGGCCGCCCGTTGGCCAACGGGCGGCCCTGCGAGCCGCCGCTAAACGGGAGAAGTGGAGGTGGAAGATGGCGACGGTGTCTATACCGGTCGGGCAGCGGCTGGTCTTGCACAATGTCGATTGGAAGACGTACACGCGCCTGTTGCGCGCCTTGGATGAGCGGCCATCGCTTCGTCTCACTTACGACCGCGGGACGCTGCAGATCATGACACTCACCTTCGGGCATGAAAGCTGGGGCTCTATCCTCGGGCTCATGGTAGTAGTTCTCACGGAAGAACTCGGCCTACCGATTGCAAGCGGCGGCTCGACCACCTTTCGCCGAAAGAGACGCCGTCGCGGTTTGGAGCCGGACGAATGTTTCTGGATCACCCACGAGGCGCAGGTTCGCGGCAAGCTGCGTATCGACCTGCGGACGGATCCCCCACCCGACCTGGCGATCGAGGTAGACGTGACGGCCAGCTCGCTCAACCGCATGGGCATTTACGCGGCGCTGGGCGTGCCGGAGGTGTGGCGCTTCGACGGCCAGAGTCTCTCCTTCCACATCCTGAACGCGACCGGCGGTTATGACGTCCGCCCCAACAGCGGACTTTTCCCGAACGTCTCGTCGGCGGACCTTCTGCGGCTCCTCGTGCTGCGCGGGCAGGTGGAACAGAACGCCCTGCTGCGCCAGTTCCGGGTCTGGGTCCACCAGATCCACGGCCTCGCCGGCCCGACGCCATGACCTGTGAGCCCCAGGAGACAACGCGATGCGATTCCGCCTGCCTCTGCTTGTGACCTGCGGCGTGATCCTGCTCGGCTCACCGCGGCTACCCGCCCAGGACCGCGCCGTCGCCGCCCTCAAGAAGCTCGGCGCCAAGCTGACCACCGATGACGCCAAACCCGGCAAGCCGGTCGTCGCCGTGTCGCTCGCCTACCGTCCGGTGACCGACGCCGACCTCGCTCCGCTCAAGGATCTGCCAACGCTGGAATCGCTCGACCTGCGCGTGACGCGCACCGCCGACGGGGCGGCGGACCACCTGAAGGGGTTGACCGCGCTGAAGGTGCTCAACCTGTCCGGCACCCGGGTCGGCGACGCGGGGCTGGAGAAACTCAAGGGGTTGACGGCACTCGAAGACCTCGACCTGAGCGCGACCGCCGTGACGAACGCCGGCCTGGCTCATCTTAAGGGGATGACGGCCCTGCGCGAGCTCAACCTCGGCGCCCCCGGCGTGTCCGACGTTGGCCTCGCCCACGTTAGCGGCCTGGTCAAGCTGCAGTCGCTGCGACTCAGCGGCAGCCAGGTGAAAGACGCCGGTCTGGTCCACCTCAAGGGATTGGACAAGTTGCAATCCCTTTCCCTGGCAAGCATGCGACTGACGGGGGCCGGCCTCGAACATCTGAAAGGCTTGACCGACCTCCGCGAATTGGACCTGGCTGGCGACGAGATCGCCGACGACAACCTCGTTCACCTGGCCGGGCTGAAAGGCTTGCAGTCGTTGAACCTCGACCTGACGCCGGTCGGGGACGCCGGCCTCGCCCACCTCAAGGGGCTGACCGGCCTGCGCACGTTGAACCTGTCGCACACCGCCGTGACGGGGACCGGCTTCGCTCCCCTCAAGGGACTGACCGGTCTCAAGTCATTGCTGCTCTACGACAGCAAGGTCAGCGACGCCGGCCTGGAGTCCGTCGGCGGCCTGAGCGGGTTGGAATCGCTGAACCTGCTGTCCACGTCCGTGTCCGACGCGGGGCTCGCCCACCTGAAAGGGTTAACGAAACTCCACACCCTCGTGCTCCGGACCACCAAGGTGAGCGACGATGGGTTGGCGCATCTGAAGGGACTGCCCGCCCTGCGCGACCTGAACGTGGCCTTCACACAGGTCACCGGCCAAGGGCTGGCGTCCCTGAAAGACGCGAAGGCGCTGCAGGCACTCGACCTGAGTTACAACAAGCTCGACGAGGCGGCCCTCGTCCACTTGAAGGAGCTGAAAGGGCTGCAAACGCTGCTCCTGGACCGCGCCCGGATCAACGACGCGGCCCTGGCCCACGTCGCCGGCTGCGCGGCGCTGGAGTCGCTGAGCCTGAACTACAACGACGTGACCGACAAGGGACTGTTGCAGTTGAAAGAGTTGACCCGGCTGCGGGCGCTGTCGGTCGGCGACACGATGGTGACCGACGACGGCATCAAGGAGTTGAAGCAGGCCCTGCCGAAGGTGAAGATCAGCAAGGGGCCGTGAGGATCGTGGTTGTACCTGGGGGGTTCGTCATGCAACTGGGGTTCGTGAGCGCCATCCTGCCCGACCTGTCTCTGGACGAGGTGCTGGCCTTCGCTGCCGACGAGGGCTTCGCCTGCGTGGAGGTCATGTGCTGGCCGCCGGGCGCCGCCGACCGCCGTTACGCCGGCGTGACGCATCTCGACGTCAGCCACTTCAGCGACGACCACGCCGGCCGGGTGCGCGACCTGGTACACAAGCACGGCGTCGCCGTCTCCGGCCTCGGCTACTACCCCAACCCGCTCGACCCCAACCCGGAGCACCGCCGCACCGTCGTCGAGCACCTCAAGAAGGTGATCGGCGCCGCCCCGAAGATCGGCGTGAGCGTCGTCAACACCTTCGTCGGCCGCGACTGGCAGCAGTCGATCGAGGACAACTGGCCGGCTTTCCGCGCCGTCTGGCCGGACCTGGTGCGGCAGGCGGAGGCGGCGGGGGTGCGGATCGGCATCGAGAATTGTCCGATGCTCTTCTCGAAGGACGAGTGGCCCGGCGGCAAGAACGTGGCCATCTCGCCTTCGGTTTGGCGGAAGATGTTCGAGGAGGTTCCGAGCGGCTACTTCGGCCTGAACCTCGACCCGTCGCACCTGGTGTGGCAGATGATCGACGTCCCGCGCTGCGTGCGCGACTTCGGCAAGCGGATCGTCCACGTCCACGCCAAGGACGCGCGCATCGACCACGACCGGCTCTACGAGGTGGGCATCCTGGGGTTGGCCTGGCACACGCCGAAGCTGCCCGGGATGGGAGACGTGCCGTGGGGGCCGTTCTTCTCCGCGCTCACGGACGCTGGGTATCAGGGCCCGGTGTGTATCGAGGTGGAGGACCGGGCCTACGAAGGATCATTGGCGGATCGGAAACGCTCCCTCAAGCAGAGCAAACGCTATCTGGAACAGTGGCTGTGATTGTGGTCGGCCGCGCCCTCCTTCCCCGGAAGGCGCACCTCGCCCCACTGGAAAAGTGGCCGCGCCTCCGGCGGCAGGTGCGGGGAGGGAATGGACAGTCGCCGTCGCGTGGCCTACTCTTGTTTGTTCCGATCACACTGCGCCAAAGGGGATCATCATGGCCATCTCTGCCGCCGCCGCTGCGCCCGCTAACGCCGCGCCGGCTAACACCGCGCCCGTCGGGGGGAAGCCCCCCGGGGGACTGCACGGCACGCACCGGGGCAAGAAGGGGGGGAAGGGGCGGAAGGCGTCAAGCAACCTTCTCCAGCAACTCGCCCAATCGCAGGGCACCGGGGCCGCCGCCACACAGACTGCCCCCAGCAAAACCCCGGCTGCCCCCGGCGCGCCGGGCTCGCTGGTCAACCTCCTCGCTTGACGAGAGGCGTGCGAGGAGAACGCCCGCGGGTTCATCCTCGCCCGCGGGCCTCCTGGCTCAGGCACTCCGCGCAGAACCCCGGCTCACACTGGGGGTCGCTTTTGGCCCTTCCGCCCTTCCACGGCCGCCAGCCGGCCAGGGCGATGCCGCGATGCACTCCCCGGCAGGGTCAGTCAGACCAATAGCAACGGGCCTGCCTGCCAAGGACTTCTGCCGCCGACAACGGCCACCCGCACGGTCAGGGTATCACCGACGTCTCTCGCGGACGCGAACAGTGGGAGAAGGCCGTAAATGCAGCAACGCCCGCGCCCCCGCCGGTCGGGACGGCGGGGGCGCGGGCGTTGCTTGGGGCGTGGGCGTTCGGGCTTACCAGCGACGGCCGGCGCCGGTGCCGCTGCGCTCGTGACTGCCGCCGCCCTGGCGGGCGGGGCGCTCCTCGCGCGGGCGGGCTTCGTTGACCGTCAGGGTGCGGCCCTGGAACATGGCGCCGTTGAGGTTGTCGATGGCGGCGTCGCCGCCGTCGGCCATCTCGACGAAGCCGAAGCCACGCGAGCGGCCGGTCTCACGGTCTTCCACGACCTGGGCGCGCGTCACGCTGCCGTACTGGCCGAACGCCTCGCGGAGGTCGTCGGCGGTGGTGCTGAAGGGAAGGTTTCCCACGTACAGATTCTTGCTCATGATCATCCTTTTCGTCAGGCCATCGGCCTGCACTAACGGAACAGATTCACAGCCGTCCGGGGACGGCCTGGAAGACAGGGGCGAACCTCGCTGGAGCGATCACCTCGCGCCACGCCGCCAGGCACTCCTCCCGACGGAGTGACGACGGCCGCGGGACGGGAGAGACGCTGTCGCTCACCGACACGACTGGCTTGACGATCCTGGAGGCTGTGAAACTGAGTTGTTCAGAGCGGAATCACCAAGAAAGGCCAAACAGAAAGGCGGTTCGGCAGTTCGTTATCTTCCAACACGGATAGGCACACGCCCACCCAACACTGACATTATAGCAAGGCGAGGCGGCCGCGGCGCGCGATTCCGCGAGAATTCCTGAAAAAACCGTGCGGCAAGACGACCCTACCAGGGTTCAGGCATCCTCGGCAGGCGGCTCGACCCCCAGGGCGCGCAACTGTTCCGCCATCCGCTCCGCCCGCTTGCGCTCCTTCTCCGCGCGCCCCTCCGCCTCTTCGGCGCGCTCGCGCCGGGTCAGTCGGCGGCGCCGGGCGTTTCTCTTCAATGCACAGCCTCTGGTAGACCTCTTCGGGCACGGCTGGCGTCGGGGTGTCGTCTTCGAGGTTCATGTTGCCTCCCATAGTCCGAGGGGGGAATCACCGCCGCCCTCAGTATCCCGAAGGGGCCCTCAGTATCCCGAAGGGGCCGGCTCCGGTCAATCCGTCTCACGCGACGCACCCGATCCGTCAGGGCGTCTTCTTCAACGATGACAGCAGTCCCGGTTTCGCCTGCAGTTCCTTCACCTCCGCCGCCGTCAGCGCACGGTTGAACAGCGCCAGCTCATCGAGCAAACCGATGTAATTCACCCCGACGTAGACGCCGGCCTTCTCCGCGTCCCAGCCCATCGCGATGGCCCGGTCCTTGACCTCGCCGATCAGCTGGCCGTCGATGTACAGCGCCGACACCGCGTCGGGCTTGCCGCTGTCGAAGTTCTTCCAGCTCAAAACGACGTGGTGCCAGTCGCCGGCCTTCCAGTCGATCTTCGGCAGGCGCACCATCGGCGCCTTCGGATCGTCCTCGCTCATCGGTTTTTCCGCCTCCGCAAGGGCGGGGAATGACCCGTGGCGCAGGTCGCGCGGCCTGGCGTCGTTGAAATCGAACCAGATGCCGCCGTTGCTGGCCCCCTTCTGGGTGATCTGGATAGGGTCGCAGAACTTCGTTTTCAGCAGAGTGTTCGGGTCGGTGTTGCACCAGACGGAAACCGCCCCGCCCCAGCCGCCCTTCTTGTAAGCGAGATGGCCCTTCACCGGGAAGAAGACGCGGCCGTTGTTCGGCAGCACGTCGCTGACTTCCAGGGCGCCGCCGCTGACGCCCTTGTTCTTCGCGATGCGGAACACCTTGCTGTTGAATCCCTCCTCGAAGGTGACGGTTCCCTTGTCGGGGAAACCGGAGCGTGTGCGCAGGGTCAGCCCGCCGCCGCCCACGTCGCCGCGCACCTCTTCGTCGAACGAGGCATAGAAGCTGACGGCCTTCGCCAGGTCGCCTCCCCCGTCGAGCACCTTGCCGATCACCTCGTCGTAGGCGCGCAGCACCAAGTAATTGCGCAGGACGTAGCCGTTGTGACTCAGCCCCTCCTCGTCGTAGGTCTGGTACTTCTTCGGGTTGGACGGGTGGACGCCGTCGCGGGCGATCGGCGTCGGCACCTCGTACTCGCCCCCCGGCGCGTCCTTGAACTTCGGCAACGCCCCGTCCCAGTCGTCCGGGCGCCGCTTCAGCACCTCGGCGAAGTAATCGACCACCGGCACGTTCAGCTCCTTGCCGAGTCCCTTCACCGCGCCGGCGAACTTCCCCGCCTTGTCGAGCTGGCCGCTCCGAGGCGGGATGGTGCTCAGGATCACCACGCTGCCGTTGTCCAGGCAGCGCTTCACCACCTCGCGCGTCTTCGCGACGTACTCCTTTTCGTCGAGTTGTACGAGGTCATTAGTGCCGAACATGACGAGGACGACTTCGGGGTTGAGCTTCTTCAGCCACTTCTCGACGTTGTCGTGCGCCCAGCGGATGGTCATTCCGCCCTCGCTGCCGTGGGCCGAGCCCTTCCACTTGTTCCAGCAGTCGGCCTGCTGATACGCCTTGACGCGCTTCAGGGCCTTGGCCGTCGCCTCGTCAAGGCCCTTCGGCTCGTAGGCCAGGGGCGCCCAGAAGGCCATCGTCACGGTGATCGAGTCGCCGAACTGGGCGAAGGTGCCGCGCGGGCCGCTGAACCGGGCGTGGACCTTCTTCATCGGCTCGACCCAGTCTGGGTCGGCGGCGCGGGTGATGGATGGGAGGAGGAGGGCGGTGAGAGAGAGGACGAATACGCGCGGGAGAGTCATGGGGGAATCCTCGAAGCTGCGGGCGCAACCAGAGGATACCCCAGGGGCGGTGGGGGTGGCCAGTCCGTTTCGCGCTGGGAGTGACCCGATTGATCGGGTTGATCGGGCGTGCCGGCAGCAGGAATGCGGTCGCAGCGAGCGCGCGAGGTGCGCCGCCCCGAGGGCGGCCGCTAAACGCCTGATGGGCGCCTCTTCGGCTCGCTGACCTCGCGGATACGGATGGCGAAACGGTCATCGACGACGACCACCTCGCCGCGTGCCAGGCGCACGCCCTGCACCATGAGATCGACCGGCTCGTTAATCGAGCGGTGCAGTTCCAGCACGCTGCCGACGCCGAGCTTGAGCACCTCGCCGATGGTCAGCGTGACGCGGCCCAACTCGGCCGCCACCGTCACGTTCACGTCCTGCAGTCCCTCGAGGCCGCCAGCCCCCGGCGAGCCGGGGCGGCCGGTCAGTTCGGCGAACTGTGCTACGCGCGCGACGACGTCGGAGCCGCCCCCCTGATCCACCGTCTCGCCCCCTGCGGCCGTGCCCGGCCCAGTAGTTGTCGCCATCGCTTCAGCCCCCCAGGAAAGACTCGACCTCGAACGCCTGCCGCGAGCCGACGCGCCCCGGCCAACCCTTGCACTTCTTCTCGCCCGCCAGGTACGCCATCAACGGCTCCGACACGCGCTGGGTCAGGATGACCACGTCACCCACGCTCAGCTTCGCCAACTCCGCCAGCGACAACTCGACCGTTCCCAGCAGCACCGTCAACTCGACCGGCAATTCCTCGACCAGCAACCGCAGACGCGCCGGCTCGGGCGGGCCAGGGGCCTTGATCTTGTCCCCGCCCGGCATCGACAGGGCCAGCTGCTCCAGCAGGTGTTTCTGGGAGGCCAGCCAGTACCATTCGCTCTCCCCGAAGGGGCCCTTCATGAGGAAGGGGCTGACGACGACGTTATCGTCCGGGGGGAAGATGCGCGTCCAGCGCGGGTGCGGCTCGCGCCGCCGCGGCCGGAACGGGATCGACTCCGCGGCCAGCCACGTCTCCTGCAGGCTGCCGACCAGCACCTCGGCGGCGAAGAACTCGCACAGGTCCTGCTCCACGATCGTCAGGTCGCGGTCGTCGGGCAGGGCGGAGCCGACCTCGCCGAGCATGGCGCCGACCACCGCCAGCGCCAAAGGCCGCGGCAGGGCGACCAGGCCGTTGAGCGCCGGCCCGTTGATCGACACGCCGTAGCCGACCGCCGCCTCGGGCAACCTCGCCAACCCGTCGGCCGGCCGCTGCACCTCGAGCCCGCCCAGCGTAATCTCCAGGGCGAAGGGGAGGTGCCGGGCGGCCTTCTTGGCGGCGAGGGCGGCGGCGGCGCGCAGCCAGCTGCTGACGCGCTGCTCGACGTCGGCGGTCAGTCGTCCCGGCTTGGCGAAGTCGTACGGCTGCGGCTGGCTCATTGGAAATTGTACTCGGGCAAGAGGATGTCCTTGATTTTCTCCGGGCCGTCGCCGAAAATCCGGTGGTTGAACTCGTCGCGAATCTCGCGCCGCACCCGGTTCATGCCGGCGCTGCCGTGCAGCTGCTCCATCGTCCGGTCCTGAAGATAGCCAAGGACCCACGTCTGCAGGAACGGCTTCTCCTTCTCGAGGGCTTCCTTGACACCCTTTTCATCCCTGGCATCCACGACCAGGGCGATCTTGACGCGCAGGTAGCGCGTGTAGCGGCCGTCGTTGACGTTGACCACGACCGAGTCGAAGCTGATGAGCGCGTGCTTGGGGTCGTGCTTGCCGCTGGCCTCCTGCTCGACGGGGGCGGCCTCGCTGCCGAAATGGGCGAACATTGGCGTGACGGCTCCGCCCGCGAGGGCCAGCACTCCGACGACCCCCGCGACGACCCATTTCGACTTGCCGGCCTTGTGCGCAGGCTCTACGGCGGCGGCGGCGGCGGTCGGGGCGGCTGCGATCTTGGCCATTGTTACGGCTTCTCCGGGGGAGCGGTCAGGGTGCTGATCTCATGCGGCGGATCCTCCCGAGGGGGTGCTGGATTCCTTCCCAGCGCAACTATAGCCCCAACAGCGCGGCCCGGCGAGGGCAAGTCGCACCGGAGCGGGGCGCCGTCCTTACGGCTGCTTGCCCGGGTCGGGCTCGATGGGGGGCCCGCCGGGCGGCTCCTCTTTCTCCATCATTTTGATGAGCTGCTTGCGGAGGTCGATGACTTCTTGCTCCGACTTTCGCAGTCGCTCAAGGAGGTCGGCGTTGTCCTGCTTGTAGCGCTTGACGTCGAGGAGCTTGCGGTTGATGTCCTCACTGGCCTTCCGGATCTCGTCGGTCGCTTCCGCCAGCGACTTATCCCTGTCTTGCAGCATCAACTCGAGATCGGCGAGTCGCGCCGCGAGCAGATGGTGTTCCTGATCGGCATCATTGAGCTTCTGTGCCTGCAACGAGATCAAGTCGTTCGGCGATTCCGGCCCGGCGAGGTTGAGCGGCAGGATGGGAGCGGGTCCGGGGCCTGACACCGGGCCAGTCGTATTGGACGAGGCCACGGGACCGATGAGGGTGTGAGGCGCCCCAACAATCTTCTTGTTCGCCGACGCCGTCGGCTCGCTGCTGACGCCGAAATTGCCGGGTAGGAAGCAACCGCTCGCCAGGAGCAGGGAGCAAAGCGCCGGGGCACCGCGAAGGAGAAACCGTCCGTGGTTTCGCATGGGACTCCTCCCAGGGAGTTTGCCGTCCGTGTCGGTCGTGCGGGCGAACCAGCGCTTAGATCGGCTGGATGGGGTGAGTTTCCTTGAAGAAACCGGCAAATTCATCCGCCGGCCACCGGCCCCTCGTAGAGGCAGCGCAGGCGGATCTTCTGGCCGCAGCTGCAGGTCACGTCGATGGCCTGGATCACCTCGCCGTCGCGGACCAACTCGATCTGCGGGGCGCAGCCCGGGGACGCCGGCTGCAGCCGCGGCGGCACGATCATCACCGCCGCCGCGCCCTCCCCGACCAGCACCTTGCGGCCCGGCACCACGCTGCTTGTGACGTACTCGCCCTCGAGCCGTTCCATGCGTTCCATTGGGGAGCCTCTTCCTTGGAGTTTTGGGTTTTCCGTTGTGAGTGTGCAATTGAACTCAACAGTCAAAACTCAACACGAACAACTCGACGATTACGCCTGCCGCGCCCGCATGTACTCGCCCATCTGGAAGATCGCGGCGTTGAGCACGCGCGACACGCGCGACTCGGAGAGCTTGAGCACTGTGCCGATCTCCTTCAGGCGCAGGTCTTCCTTGTAATACAGCGTCACCACCAGGCGCTCGCGCTGCGGCAGCGCCTCGATGGCGTCGGCGAGCAGTTCCTTCTGCTCGGCGCGCTCGGCCAAAACGTCGGGGGCCTCGCCGCGGTCGGCGAGGCGGGCGTCGAGCGGGTCACCGGCCTCCCACGAGGTCATGCGCGTCAGGCGCATCGCGGCCAGGCAGTCAGCCAATTCGTCGTCGCTTAGCCCGGCCGCCGTCGCCAGTTCCTCGGCCGTCGATCCCGGCGACAGCATCTCGTAAGCCTTGCGCACCCGGGCGACGCGCTCCAGCACGTGCTGCGGCAGCGGGCAGTTGCGGCGCAGCTCGTCGAGGATGGCGCCGCGGATTCGCGTATAAGCATAAGTTTCAAACTTGATGCCGCGCTCGGGATCGTACTTGCCGGCCGCCTCGACCAGGCCGAGGGTGCCGGCCGACTCCAGGTTTTCGACGTCCACCCCCGGCGGTAGCTGGGCGAGCAGCTTGCCCAGGATGTGGCGCACCAGACCCAGGTGCGACTCGATCAACTCGTGGCGCCGCGTTTGCTCGGCTAGCTGGGTGTAGGCTCGGGTGATGACTGGCACGGCGTCTCGGTGTGGAGGGTGGCAAGGGGCTCCGGCCCCGGCGCCGGCCCAGCACGGAGTGCGGGGCCATCCTAATATAGTCCACGTTTTGACTTGTCGCTTCGCGCTCGCGCGATGAGGGATGACGCCTCCTCCCCGGTCGCGCGAGCGCGAAACGACAAGTCGCCGCTCACGCCACGTCCTCCGGTTTCACCAGTGCGGCCGGCTCCAGCATCAGGTCGCCCGGCACTTCCTGGTAGGCCACCACCGCCAGGTCCGGCAGCGACCGCGCCAGCGCCTGCCGCAGCGGCCGCCGCAGGCTGGCGTCGGCCAGCAGTGACACCTCCTGCCCCTTCGCCGTCGCCCTGCGCCACTCGTTGGCCAGGCGCACGATCAACTTCTCCAGGCGTGACGGGTCGAGCACCAGCGTCTTCTCGTGGATCGCCCGCCGCAGGTCCAGCTCCAGGCGCGGGTCGAGCACCAGCGCGTGAATCCGCCCCTGATCGTCGCGGAAGCGGTCGCAGATGGCCCGCCCCAGATCGACACGCACCCGCTCGGCCAACTCGACCGCGTCCTTCGTCGTCGGCGCGTGGTTGGCCAGGCTCTCCAGGATGCGCGTCAGGTTCGAGATCGGCACGCGCTCCTCCAGGAGCAGCGTCATCACCCGGTGAATCTGCCCCATCGTCAAAACATTGGGGATCAATTCATCGACGACCGACGGCGAGCTTTCGCGGGCCTTGTCCACCAGGATTTTGAGGTCCTCGCGGCTGAGCAGTTCGTGGGCGTGGCGGCGGACCACCTCGCCCAGGTGGGTGACGAGGACATTGGGGGCATCGACCACGGTGAAGCCGCCCAGCTCGGCCCGCTGGCGGTCGTTCTCGGCGATCCAGCGGGCCGGCAGGCCGAAGGCCGGGTCGCGCGTCTGCTCGCCGTCCACCGGCACGCGCGTGTTGCCGGGGTCGATGGCCAGCCAACGCTCCGGCCGTAGCTGCCCGCGCGCCACCTCGCGGCCGCCGACGAGAATGCGGTACGTCTCGGCGTCGAGTTGGATGTTGTCGCGGACGCGGATCGGCGGCACCCACAAGCCGTTCTTGCGGGCCAGGTCGCGGCGCAGGCCGCCGATGCGGTCGATCAGCCCGGTGCCGCGCTTCGGGTCCACCAAGGGGATGAGGCGAGCACCGATCTCCACGCACGCCCGGTCCACCTGCAAGAAGTCGTCCAGCGGGATCTCGGCCGCGGGCCGGCCGGGGCCGCCCGGGGCGCCGCCGGCGGCAGCCGCCCCCGCCTGTCCCTCGGCGGAAGTGGCGGCCTTCGCCTGGCGGGCGGCCAGGCGGCGCCCGGCGATGAACAGCGCCACGGCCATCGGGATGAAGGCGTACCACGGTAGGCCGGGCACCAGAGCCAAGGCCAGCACGATCACCCCACCCACCAGCAGCGGCCGGCTGCTGAGCGTCACCTGCTCGCTGATCTCCTGCCCCAGCCCCGACTGCGTCGTCGCCTTCGTCACCAGCATACCCGAGGCGGTCGCGACGATCAGCGCCGGGATCTGCGACACCAGGCCGTCGCCGACGGTCAGGATGGAGTAGCGGCTGATCGCCTGCGAGATGGGCATCCCCTTGAGCATGCCGATGATGATGCCGCCGACGAGGTTGATGGCCGTGATGATGACGGCCGCGATGGCGTCGCCGCGGACGAACTTCGAGGCCCCGTCCATCGAACCGTAGAACTCGGTCTCGCGCATCAGCAATTCGCGGCGGCGGCGGGCCTCCTTGTCGTCGATGGCGCCGGTGTTCAGCTCGGCGTCGATGGCCATCTGCTTGCCGGGCAACGAGTCGAGGGTGAAGCGGGCGGACACTTCCGAGATGCGGCTGGCACCCTTGGTGATGACCACGAACTGAATGATAACCAGGATCAGGAACACCACCAAGCCGACGACGAGGTTGCCGCCGACCACGAACCGGCCGAAGGTATCGACGATGTGGCCGGCGTTGGCCTGCAGGAGGATCAATCGCGCGGTGGCGACGTTCAGCGCCAGCCGGAACAGCGTCATCAAGAGCAGCAGCGACGGGAACACCGAGAAGTCGAGCGGTCGCGTCGCGCTCAGGGTGATGAGCAGCAGCAGGACGGTGATGGCCAGGTTGAAGCCCAGCAGCAGGTCGAGCAGGACCGTCGGCAACGGCACCAGCAACACGACCAGCACGCCGAGAATGGCCATCGACAGGACCAGCTCGCTGCGCTGCGCCAGAATCGAAGGCGTGCTGAGCGGGATGTTCGTACCGGCCCTGGCCATGAGGACATACTCCCGATTCGTACCCGGGTATGTTGTAAGAAACTTTGCCGCTTGCGGCTTCGCACGGACTGCGAAGCCGCAAGCGGCTAGATCGTGCCGCGCAAGCGATACACGAACGCCAGCGTTTCGGCCACGGCCTGGTACAGCGCCGCCGGGACCTCCTGGTCGAGCTTGCCGACGCGGAACAGCGCCTGTGCCAGCGGTCGATTCTCCACCACCGGCACTGCGTGCCGGCGTGCCGTGGTGACGATGCGCTCGGCGACGTGGCCGGCCCCGACCGCCACCATCTTCGGGGCGCTCATGGTCGCCCGGTCGTAGCGCAGGGCGACGGCGAGGTGTGTCGGGTTGGTGATGACCACCGTCGCCTTCGGCACCTCCTGGAACATCCGCTTCTGGGCGGCCTCGCGCTGCAGCCGGCGGATGCGCGCCTTGATCTGCGGATCGCCTTCCTCCTGTTTCTGCTCTTCCTTGACTTCCTGCCGCGTCATCCGCAGTTGCCGCTCCAGGCGCAGGCGCTGGATGAGGTAGTCGAACACGCCGATCGCCAGCAGCGCCACCCCGATGCTGATGAACAGCCGGCTGACGATGGCCCACCCCAGGGCCACGGCGCCGGGAAGAGTGCCGTCGCCGATGCGGCCGAGTTCGCCGAGCCGCGCGCGCAGGACGACGTAGACCAGGACGCTCATCACCGCGACTTTCAGCACGGCCGTCACCGCCCTGACGCCTGACCCCAGGGAGATGATCCGCTTGATCCCGTTGGAGGGGTCGAGCCGATCCCAGCGCACCGACAGCACGTCCGGGTAGAAGGCGAAGCCGCTCTGGAGCAAGCCGACCAGCACCGCGGCGACGAACAGCGCTCCGAGCAGGGCGCTCAGGGTCCGCAGGGTGCGCAGGAAGACCCCCGCGAAGATCGCCTGCACTTCGCGGATGTCGATGTTGAACGTGTACGGCCGCGCCAGGTCGAAGCGCACGCCGTCGAGCAGGCCGCCGCCGATCACCCGCGCCGTGATCGCCAGGGTGATCGCGGCGACCAGCAACATGACACCGGCGTTCAGGTCGGCGCTGACGGCGATCTGGCCCTGTTTCCGCGCCTCCTCGCGGCGGCGCGGCGACGGGGCCTCGGTTCGTTCTTGCCCGAGGTCTTCTTCGGCCATGAGCGCCTCTTCTCCCCTCGCCCCGGTACTCCGGGGAGAGGGGTCGGGGGTGAGGGGTGCCTTTGCGGG
>DATFNV010000622.1:0-4260 GCA_035266225.1 Gemmataceae bacterium | reverse complement strand
CTGGCATCCTTTTCCCACTGGCGCGTTCCGCCGTCGTCGGTCCCATCCGGTCCGGCGCTCCACAGAATCCCCTGGCCCGCGGGCACCAGGCGCGTAAACTCCTCGCCGCCGCCGACCAATTGACGGCGCCAGGTGATCCGTTCCTCCTGGGACACCCGGTAGCCGAACGGTCGGTGCCGAAACGGGTCGTCGGGCAACTCGGGCAGGACCGCGGGCACCAGGTCGTCCAGCGATACCGCCGCTTTTCCGTGCTTGCACTGGTACAGCGCGAGCGCGACCTGCAAGCGGGCGGCGCGGACGTCGCACTGGCCCAATTGCGCCGCGCGCTGCACCGCCGCCGTCAGGGGCAGGGAGTGTGCCAGCCATGACGAGCCGACGAGCCCCTCCAGGCGCTCGCCCGTTGGCCCATCACGATCCGGGAGCCAGTCGGCGAGTTGACCCTCGTCGGACACCGGGAGGACCTCTCCCGTCTCGGCCATGCGGCGCCGGCCGGCGAAGACGATGTCGGTCAGCCGGCGCGCCCGCGCCGCTTCCCACGGCACCTGCATCAGCATCGCCTCCATTTCGCCGCTCACCGGCACGCCAGCCCGGCCTCCGCTGCCCAGGCTGGAGCGGAAGCGCAGGTAGGCCCCCGCCAGTGCCTCGGTGACCGGCGGCATGGTCGATTCGTGAGCGGTCAATTCGTCCAGCGCCCGGTCCAGCAGTTCCCGCTTCGGCCCAAGCCGCTCCAACCAGTGCCGCAAGCCAGCCAGGGCCACGCGCTCGGTTTCCACCCCTTCCAGGTAGGCGTACGGCGGCGCCTCGTGGCGCAGGTGCCGCGACAGGGCCAGTACCGTCACGAGGTGTTCCAGCGCCTTGTCGTCCGCCCCGCGCGCCTGGACCTGGAGCGCCTGGGCCGTCAACAATTCGGCGGCCTTGCGGCAATTCTCCGCGTCGTTACGACCTGTCGATACGTCGCGCGGGTCGATGAGCACCCCCAGCCGCATCTTCACGGCCTCGGCGAGCCGGTCGGGCCACGGCCCGGCCGTCATGGCTTCGAGCCAGTTCTCAAATTCGGGAGTGGCCGCCGCCCACCCCAGGTCGATCACGCGCGCGACCTGCTCGCGCTTGGTCGAATTGGCGGCGGGGCGGAACCCCGGTCCGGCGCCAACGGGCAAGCCCTGTTGCACCTCGGCGGCGCGCTCGCGGTCGTCGGCCACGCGAACCTCTTCACGAATCTTCTGCCCAGCCCGGCCCTCCTCCGGGTTGGCCAGGCGAGCCTGCAGGACCGCCCGGTCGAACGGCTCGCCGCCGCCGGGGACTTCCACGACCCGGTACGCGCAGTTCGCCGCCACCCAGGCGCAGGACAGGAGCACACCACCCACCAGCCGCGCCGCCGCCGGCCGCGTCTTGAGCCGGTCGGTGACCCAGTCCCACAGGACCAGCCGGCACGCCCCGAGCAGCAGCAGCGGTCCGCCCAGCACCTGCACCAGCTGCAACCCGCCGCCCAGCAGCGACGGCACCCACACGGAAGCGGCCCCGGCCCCGGCCAGTACCGCCACCACCACGGCCACGGCGCTCTTGCGCCACACCAGGCAGCAGAGTTGTCCGAAGGCGAAGCCGTACGCCGGCCACATCAGCAGGAACACGAACGACCCCATCGGTCCGAACGCCTCCGGAGCCAGCCCCAGCAACCGGTCGAGGAGGAGGCCCGGCGCACTGGGCAAGCGGTCCCGCTGCGCGCCGGCGTGGAGGAGGGCGGCCAGCAGCATCAGGAGGGCGACGACGGCGACGACACTCGCCCAGAGGGCCGTGCGCCGCAGCCAGAGCCAGCCGACGGGCAGGCGCTGGTCGCCCCAGAATTTGAAGGCCCCCTCGCCCTGTTCGCCCGCGAAGACCGCCGTGCCGCAGGCCACGCCCAGGAACAGCGACCCGACCGGCCAGAGCCCCGCCCCGGCCGTCGGTAGCGTCAGCCCCAGCAGGAACCCCAGCACGCACAGGATCCCGGCCAGGATGCCACCCTGGCGCAGGGCCAGCCACAGCAGCACCTCGTAGCGGCGCGGCTGGTGCTTCGGCGCGACGGTGCCGTACGACGACGAAGTCGGTTTCAGGATGAAGCGCTTCTCGAAATCGCGATCCACGAAGGCGGCGAGCGACACGCCCAGGGCGACCAGAGTCGCGATGCCGTGGACGAGAACAACAATCGCCATCGCGCCGAGGCTGTCGCGCGTCTGCTCGGACGGGCCGTGCATGGCCAGGCACATGCCGGAGATGAGCCACAGGATCGGCAGCGGCAGCAGGGCCGCAAGGGCGACCGCCGTGAGGACCGTGCGGCAGAACGTCGAGGCGCACAGACCCCAGACGTAGGTTTCCAGCGCCACGATGGGCAACACCACGATCCAGCCGACGGGGATGGCGTTGCGGCCGACGACGCCAAGGGCCACGCCGGTCGCGATCACCACGCCGGAATAGAGCAAGACGAAGACCGCTCCCACCAGGAGCTTCACCGACCACAACTCGAGGCGGCCCAGCGGCAGGATGTCGAGGAAGGCCATGCCCCGCGACTCGCGCTCGCCGGCGAACATCATCGCCCCGCACACCAGCCCATACATCCCGGTCAGGATGAGAGCGCCTCCCACGACGGCCGCGACGGTGTCCTGCGAGGCCGCCCGCCACCCCTGCGGCATCAGCGCCTCAATCGCCACCGCCAGGCTGACCACGGCCAGCAGGGTCATCGCGATCCAGACGGAGCGGTGTTCGCGGTACTCCTTCCATAGCAACGACGCGATCACGGCAGGTCCTCCTTCTGCTCCAGCAGGGCGCAGTAGGCTTCTTCCAGCGACAGCGGCGTTTCTTCCACCGCCCGGACCCCGGGCGTTACCCGCAGGGCCGCCAGCGCCTCGCGATCCGGGTCGAGGAGGACCAGCTGCACGTCCTTGACCTTGCCCCTGTGTTCCAGCACGTGACCCAGGCCGAGGGTGGACGGCGGCAGCCCGTCGCAGTACAGCCGCAGCCGCACCAACCGTTCCTTCACCTCGTCCAGCGTGCCGCTCAGGAGCAAGCGCCCGCCGGCCATGAAGGCGACGTGGCTGGCGACGCGCTCGACCTCGGCGACCTGGTGGCTGGAGATGACGATGGTGCGCCCCTCGCCGGCCAGGTCCACCATGCTCGCCAGGAACTCGCGCCGCACCAGCAGGTCCAGGCCGGACGTCGGCTCGTCGAGCAGCAGTACCCGTGGGTCGGAGGCCAGGGCCAGCGACAGGCCGACCTTGGCGTACTGCCCCTTGGACAGGTGGCCCAGCCGGGCGGCCGGGTCGAGGTCGAAGCGGTCGCTCACCTTGCGGTAGCGCGACAGGAAGCCCTTGGGGTGGAAGCCGGAGGTGAACCAGCCGATCTCGCTGACCGTCATCCAGTCGTAGAACTTCGGCCGCTCCGGGACGTAGCCGACGCGGAGGCGCAGGCGGACGGCATCGACCCAGGGGTTTTCGCCCAGGATCGACGCCCGGCCGGCGTCCGGCCGTAGCAGCCCCGTGAGCATGCGCATGGTGGTCGTTTTGCCGGCGCCGTTCTCGCCGAGCAGGGCGAAGATGGCCCCGCGCGGCACGTCGAGCGTCAGGCCGCCGACCGCCTGCTTGTTGCCGAACCACTTGGTGAGTCCGTCGATCTCGATGACGGGTTCCATCAGCGCTTCTCCCGGAACTGCCCGCCGCGCGCCAGGGCCAGCTCCTCTTCGACGACTTGCTTGATCTCTTCCAGTTCCATACCGCTGAAGCTCGCCTCGCGCAAGGCGGCGCGGATCCGCTCGCGGACGAGCCGCAGCCGCTCCTTCCGACAGAGGGGGACTGCCTCGGCGGCGATGGCGGTGCCCCGGCCGCGCCGGCCCTCGACGACGCCGCGCTTCTCCAGCTCCACGAAGGCCTTGGCCACGGTGTTCGGGTTGAGGACCAGGTCCGAGGCCAGGTCGCGGACGCTGGGGATGAAGTCGCCGGGGCGCAGCGAGCCGGAGGCCACCGCAAAGGTGACCTGGGCCATGATCTGCTCGTAGATCGGCACCGGCGACTCGCGTTGAATGTTGAAGATCATCAGCCAACCCAACGGCCGAGGTGTACTGTGATAGTAGTACACTAACCGCCCACGGCGCCGGATGCAAGAGGGGAGTTGGGAAAATTCGGGGGGTGGTCTCCGTGTAGGGGCGGCCCTCTCTTGGCGCTCGTAGTGACCGCATTGATGCGGTCGATGACGAACACGACCCGATAAATCGGGTCACTACGAGCGCCGCCC
>DATFNV010000621.1:0-18441 GCA_035266225.1 Gemmataceae bacterium | reverse complement strand
GCCGGCGGCGTCGCCCTGGCCGCGGCCCCGACCGCCGTCGTGGCCCCGGTCGTCGAGGTGAAAACCGAGTTCACGGTGTCCCTCGACGGCCTGGCTGATCCCGCCAAGAAGATCAACGTCATCAAGGTGGTCCGCGAAATCACCGGCCTGGGCCTCAAGGAGGCCAAGGACCTCGTCGAAGGGGCGCCCAAGGCTGTCAAGGAGAACATCGGCAAGGACGAGGCCGAGGCGCTCAAGAAGAAGCTCGAAGAGGGCGGCGCCAAGGTGTCGCTGAAGTGAAATCCCACGGGCTTGCCCCGTGGATCGTTAGGATTGCTGCTACTAGGAAGGAGAAGAGTCTTTTTTCTCTTTCCTAGTAGCCGCAAGCGTGAGGCACCACGGGGCAAGCCCGTGGCATCCTGCGGTCAAACCCGGTCCCACGGAATTTTTCTTTTTCTTGTGGACTGGCCCTTGACTTGCATGGTACAATGCTGATTGGCCCGCGATACAAACTATCCCGGCCGCCTGAACCCACAGCAAGGAAAAAGACGACCACGACCTCCCAGACTCTTTTTCCGCTGTCGGCTCGGACGGCCGGGATCGCTTTTCGACGCATGAAGCCAGAGCAGAGGCACGGCGGCGGCCCGGTCGGCAGACACGGAACGTCTCCCCGCGGACCGCTGAAACCCGGACTCCCGTCCGGCGCTCCCGTTTATTGACCCCGGTGGAAGACAGCGTGCCACACTTCAGCCAGTCTCTCTACCCTCGGCCCCGCCTCGACCCCTGTCGGCGGAGATCGAGTCGTCCCTCATTCCGCGCCCGGGAAGCGCGGAGAGTGTTGACCGCAGCCCGCCCCGTCCCCTGCCCGTGACCCGCGGCCTTTCGCCGCGACTCCCCGGCCTCGCGGGGCCGTGCCCGAGCGCGCTGCTGCGGACTGCCCTGATGCCCGATCGCTTTGGAGAGGAACAACAGCCATGCCAATCCCGGCCCAACGCACGATTGTTCCCGAACAGGTCCGGAACTTCGGCCACTTCGGCGACACCTCCGAAGTGCCGCCGCTGTGCGACATCCAGCTGCGCTCCTACGAGCGCTTCCTTCAGCTCGACACGCCTCCCGAGCGGCGCACCCCGACCGGACTCGAAGGCGTGCTGCGCGAGATTTTCCCCATCGAGAGTTACGACAAAAACCTGTCGCTGGACTACATCAAGTACGAGCTGGGCAAGCCGCGCTACGGCCCCGACGAGTGCCGCCAGCTCCGCCTCACCTACGGCCGGCCCTTCCGCGTCTGGCTGCGCCTCAACAAGGAGCAGCCGGTCGAGGAAGAGGTCTACCTCGGCGACATGCCCATCATGATCGGCGGCGGCGAGTTCATCATCAACGGCGCCGAGCGCGTGGTCGTCAGCCAGCTGCACCGCTCCCCCGGCGTGGACTTCACCCAGGAGATGGAGGGCGAGCGCCGCCTGCACTCCTGCCGTGTCATCCCCGAGCGCGGCAGCTGGATCGAGATCAACGTCACCAAGAAAGAAACCCTCGGCGTCCGTATCGACCAGTCGGGCAAGTTCTCGGCCGTCACCCTGCTGCGGGCGATGGACCCCGCCTACTCGTCCGACGGCCAGATCCTCCGCGCCTTCTACCCCGTCGAGGACGTGAAGGTCACGGCCGACAATCGCGAGCGCCTCACTGGCGCCACGGCCGTGGACGACGTCATCAACTCGGAGACCGGCGAGGTCTACCTCGACGCCGGCGAAACGATCACCCCCGAGCTGCTCGACAAGTTCCTCACCCTCCCGGCAGGCTCGGTGGAGTCGGTCAGCGTCCTGGGCAAGGTCAAGGACCGCCTAATCATCGACTCGCTGAAGGAGGACTCCGCCAGCAAGGGGGCCGGGGCGCAGCCGTCGCACGAGCAGGCGCTGCTGAAGATCTACCAGCGCCTGCGCCCCGGCAACCCGCCGCAGCTGGAGAAGGCCCGGGAGCTGTTCAAGGAGAAGTTCCACGACCCCAACCGCTATCGCCTCGGCAAGGTCGGCCGCTTCCGCATCAACCGCAAGTTCGACCAGAACATCGCCGAGACGGAGATGACGCTGCAGTCGCTGGACTACCTCAACGCCATCCGCTACGTCATGCGCCTGCGCTCCGGCGAGGGGCACATCGACGACATCGACCACCTCGGCAACCGCCGTGTCCGTACCATCGACGAGTTGGCGGCCGACGAACTGCGCAAGGGCTTCCTGAAGCTGCGCCGCACGGTGCAGGAGCGCATGAGCATGCGCGAGGAACAGGACATGACGCCGCGCACGCTCATCAACCCCAAATCGATCAGCGCCGCCATCGAATACTTCTTTGGCCGCGGCGAATTGTCGCAGGTGGTGGACCAGACCAACCCGCTCTCGCAGCTGACCCACGAGCGTCGCCTGTCGGCCCTCGGGCCCGGCGGCCTCAACCGCAAGCGTGCCGGCTTCGACGTGCGCGACGTCCACATCTCGCACTACGGCCGCATCTGCCCCATCGAGACGCCCGAGGGCACCAACATCGGCCTGATCTCGCACCTGTCCATCTACGCCCGGGTGGACGAGTACGGCTTCCTGATCACGCCGTACCGCAAGATCGCCAACCGCAAGCTCGGCACCGGCAAGGACGACGTGGCCTGGCTGCGGGCCGACGAGGAGTCGCTGGCCTACCTCGCCCCCGCCGACACGGCCAGCGACGGCGAGAAGATCACCACCGACCGCATCATCGCCCGCTTCGGCGGCGACTTCGGACCCGTCGGCGCCGACAAGGCCCAGTTCATCGACATCTCGCCCAAGCAGATGGTCGGCGTCTCGGCGGGCCTGATCCCCTTCCTGGAGCACGACGACGCCAACCGCGCCCTCATGGGCTCCAACATGCAGCGCCAGGCGGTGCCGCTGTTGGTGACCGAGGCGCCGCTGGTGGCGACCGGCCTGGAGAAGGACGTGGCCCGCAACAGCGGCATGGTGGTCCGCGCCGAGAAGGGCGGCACCGTCACCTACGTCGATGCCAACCGCATCAAGGTGGACGAGCGCGAGTACACGCTGCGCAAGTTCACCGGCCTCAACGAGCACACCTGCCTCAACCAGAAGCCGCTGGTGAAGATGGGCCAGAAGCTCAAGGCCGGCCAGGTCATTGCCGACGGCGCCGCCACCAAGTACGGCGAATTGTCGCTGGGCCGCAACGTCCTCGTCGCGTTCATGTCCTGGGACGGCTACAACTTCGAGGACGCCATCATCATCAGCGAGCGGCTGGTGCAGAACGACACCTACACCTCGATCCACATCGAGGAGTTCGAGATCGAGATCCGCGAGACGAAGCTCGGCAAGGAGGAGTTCACGCGCGACATCCCCAACGTCTCGCCCAAGTCGCTGGGCAACCTCGACGAGCACGGCATCGTCCGCATCGGCACCTTCGTGGTCCCGGGCGACATCCTGGTCGGTAAGGTGTCGCCGAAGTCCAAGAGCGAGCTGACCCCCGAGGAGAAGTTGCTGCACGCCATCTTCGGCCGGGCCGGCGAGGACGTCAAGAATGACTCGCTGGAGGTGCCGTCGGGCGTCGAGGGGCTGGTCATCGACACGCAGCGCTTCAGCCGCCGGGCGAGCATGACCGACGAGGAGCGCAAGGCTTTCGACAAGGAGCAGAAGGAGCTGGAGAACCGCTTCAACAAGACGATCGCCGACCAATTCCGCAACCTGGTAGCCGAGCTGGGGACAGTCCTGGACAAGAAGGAACTGAAGGACCCCAACAGCGCCAAGCCGCTGGCGTCGGAGAAGGACGACAAGACGCTGGCCGAGCAGGCCGTCGCCTTCCGCTTCGAGCAGCTCGACCTGCGCTCGCCGGAGAAGATGAAGCAGGTGCGCGAGATCTACGACAAGCACCACGAGCGCATCCAGTTCCTGGCCGACGAGAAGGAGCGCAAGCTGAACTCGCTGAAGCGCGGTGACGAGCTGCCGAGCGGGGTGCAGCAGATGGTGAAGATCTACGTGGCGACCAAGCGGCAGATCTCGGTCGGCGACAAGATGGCGGGCCGGCACGGCAACAAGGGGGTGATTTCCAAGATCCTGCCGGTGGAGGACATGCCGTTCCTGGCCGACGGCACCCCGGTGGACATCCTGCTCAACCCGCTGGGCGTGCCGAGCCGCATGAACGTCGGCCAGATCCTGGAGACGCACCTGGGCTGGGCGTCGGCCAAGCTGGGCTTCAAGGCGGTCACGCCGGTCTTCGACGGGGCCAGCGAGGAGGAGATCCGCAAGTGCCTGAAGGAGGCCGCCCTGCCGGAGAGCGGCAAGGCTTACCTGCACGACGGCCGTACCGGTGAGCGCTTCGAGCAGCCGACGACGGTCGGCTACATCTACATGCTGAAGCTGCATCACCTCGTCGATGACAAGGTGCATGCGCGGGCGACGGGTCCGTACTCGCTCATCACGCAGCAGCCGCTGGGCGGCAAGGCCCGCTTCGGCGGCCAGCGCTTCGGCGAGATGGAGGTGTGGGCGCTGGAGGCCTACGGCGCCGCCTACATCCTGCAGGAGTTGCTGACGGTGAAGTCGGACGACGTCGAGGGCCGCACCAAGATTTACGAGTCGATGGTCAAGGGGGAGAACACGCTGGAGGCCGGCACGCCCGCCAGCTTCGACGTGCTCACCAACGAGATCCGCGGCCTCGCGCTCAACATGCAGCTGGAGAAGAAGAGGATCTAACGGGGATGCCACGGGCTTGCCCCGTGGTTCCTCACGTTCGCTGCTACAGCAAGGAGAGGAAAGAAGAGGTTTTCTCTTTTCTTCGTCCTTAGCAGCGAACCTAACGATCCACGGGGCAAGCCCGTGGGATTGGATATGGAGGGCTACGCCATGACGACGAATAATCAGACCGCCGGCGAGACCACCTACGACCGGATCAACGACTACGGGGCCGTGCGCATCAGCCTCGCCAGCCCGCACGACATTCGCTCCTGGTCGTTCGGCGAGGTCAAGAAGCCCGAGACGATCAACTACCGCACCTACCGCCCGGAAAAGGACGGCCTGTTCTGCGAGCGGATCTTCGGCCCGGAGAAGGACTGGGAATGCGCCTGCGGCAAGTACCGCGGCATGAAGTACAAGGGCATGATCTGCGACCGCTGCGGCGTCAAGGTCACGCACAGCCGCGTCCGCCGCAAGCGCATGGGCCACATCGAGCTGGCCGCCCCCGTCGTCCACATCTGGTTCTTCAAGGCCATGCCGAGCCGCCTCGGCACCCTGCTGAACATGAAGACGACCAGCCTGGAAAAGATCATCTACTTCCAGGACTACGTCATCACCGACGCCGGCGAGCGCAAGGGCGAAGTCGTCCCCGGCACCACCAAGAAGATCCAGGAGCGCGAGCTTCTGAGCGAGGACGAGTTCCGCCGCGCCCGCGAGACGCTCGGCGATGGCTTCGTCGCCGAGATGGGCGCCGAGGCCGTCAAGAAGCTCCTGGAGAAGCTCGATCTTGTGACTCTGTCGCGCGAGCTGCGCGAGGCGCTCGCCGCCGAGATGCACAAGGAAGCGACCGGCGGCAAGTCGTCCAAGCAGAAGATGCGCGACCTGGTCAAGCGCCTCAAGGTGGTGGAGTCGCTCCGCGACTCCGGCCTCGGCGGCCCGCAGAACAAGCCGGAGTGGATGGTCCTGGAGTGCATCCCGGTCATCCCGCCCGACCTGCGGCCGCTGGTGCTGCTGGACAGCGGCAACTTCGCCACCAGCGACCTCAACGACCTGTACCGCCGCATCATCAACCGCAACAACCGCCTCAAGAAGCTGGTGGACCTCAACGCCCCCGAAGTCATCATCCGCAACGAAAAGCGCATGCTGCAGCAGTCGGTCGATGCCCTCTTCGACAACAACCGCTGCAAGCGCCCGGTGCTCGGCAGCAGCAACCGCCCGCTGAAGTCGCTGACCGACATGATCAAGGGCAAGCAGGGCCGCTTCCGCGAGAACCTGCTGGGCAAGCGCGTGGACTACTCGGCGCGCTCGGTGATCGTCGTCGGCCCCGAGCTGAAGCTGCACCAGTGCGGTCTGCCCAAGAAGATCGCCCTGGAACTGTTCCAGCCGTTCATCATCCGCCGCCTCAAGGAACTGGGGCACGCCGACACCATCAAGTCGGCCAAGAAGATGCTCGAGCGCAAGGACGACCAGGTCTGGGACATCCTCGAGGAGGTCATCAAGAACCACCCGGTGCTGCTCAACCGGGCGCCGACGCTGCACCGCATGGGCATCCAGGCGTTCGAGCCGGTGCTGATCGAGGGCAACGCCATCCGCATCCACCCGCTGGTGTGCAAGGGCTTCAACGCCGACTTCGACGGCGACCAGATGGCCGTCCACCTGCCGCTGTCGATCGAGGCGCAGGTGGAGGCGAGCATCCTGATGATGTCCACCAACAACATCTTCAGCCCGGCCAACGGCCAGCCGATCATCTCGCCGAGTCAGGACATCGTCATGGGCTGCTACTACCTGACGGCCTCCCGCGGCGAGCCGGGTGAGGCGATCGAGGCCGGCGACGGCATGGTCTTCGCGGACCCGGAGGAACTCTTCTTCGCCTTCGCCCAGAAGAAGGTCGGCGTCCACGCCCGCGTCCAGGTGCGCCTGCCGATCGAGAAGCGCGTCTTCAGCGAAATCAAGGTCCTGGACAAGACCAAGACCGAGGACGTCCCGCGCACGCCCAACGGCCTGGTCAGCACCACGGTCGGCCGGGTGCTGTTCAACGACATCCTCAACTCGAAGATGGCGTTCTACGACCTGGCCCTGTCGTCGAAGCAGCTGGCACGCATCATCGCCGACTGCTACCAGCTGCTGGGCCGCCGCGAGACGATCGAGCTGTTGGACCGCATGAAGGAGACCGGCTTCCGCGAATCGACGCGCTCCGGCCTGTCGTTCGCCACCGACGACCTGCGCACGCCGAGCAACAAGGAGCACCTGCTCAAGGAGACCGAGAAGGAGGTCGATAAGGTCCAAAGGCAGTACCAGAAGGGCATCATCACCGACGTCGAGCGCTACAACAAGGTGATCGACTACTGGACGCACGCGCGCGACGAGATCACCAAGACGATGATGTACGACCTGGCGCACGACCGCCGGCCCGACGACAAGGGGCGGGTGGTGCCGCACCTGAACCCCATCTTCCTGATGGCCATCTCCGGGGCGCGCGGCGGCGTCGAGCAGATCCGCCAGCTGGCCGGCATGCGCGGCCTGATGGCCAAGCCTTCGGGTCAGATCATCGAGACGCCGATCAAGGCGAACTTCCGCGAGGGCCTCAGTGTGCTGGAGTACTTCAGCTCCACGCACGGCGCCCGCAAGGGGTTGGCCGACACGGCCCTGAAGACGGCCGACTCCGGCTACCTGACGCGCAAGCTGGCCGACGTGGCCCAGAACGTCGTCATCACCATGCACGACTGCGGTAGCACGCAGGGGGTGCCCAAGGGGGTGGTGTACAAGGGCGAGGAGATCGAGCGCTCGCTGTCGGAGTCGATCCGCGGCCGGGTCTCGCGCAGCCCGATCACCACCATCACCGGCGAGGGGATCGTCAAGGAAAACGAGATGATCTCCTGGGAGCAGGCGCGCAAGATCGAGGCGCTGGGCCTGGACAAGATCCTGGTGCGCAGCCCGATGACCTGCGGGGCGCCGCTGGGCGTCTGCCGGTCGTGCTACGGTATGGACCTGGCCACCGGCAACCTCGTCGAGGAAGGCATGGCCGTCGGCATCATCGCCGCCCAGTCGATCGGCGAGCCCGGCACGCAGCTGACGATGCGGACTTTCCACATCGGCGGCGTGGCCAAGCGCTCGGTCGAGGAGAGCGAGGTCAAGGCCAAGCGGGCGGGCACGGTCAAGTTCGAGCGCCTCAACGCCGTGACCAACGAGAAGGGCGAGCGCATCGCCCTGGCCCGCAACGGCCTGGTCCACGTCCTGGGTCCCAAGGGCATCACCCTGGAAGACTACTCGGTGCCCAACGGCTCGGTGCTGCTGGTCGAGGAGGGCCAGCAGGTACAGCCCGCGCAGGTGCTGTGCAAGTGGGACCCGCACATGACGCCGATCCTGGCGGACGTGGGCGGCCGCATCCGCTTCGACGACATCGTGGAGGGTGAGACGCTGCGGCGCGAGAAGGACGTCTCGGGGGCCGAGCGCTTCGTCATCATGGAGCACAAGGGCGACCTGCACCCGCAGATCATCATCGAGGACGACCGCGGTCAGGCGCTGGCCTTCCACTACATGCCGGAGAAGGCGCACCTGGAGGTGCGGCCGGGGCAGCAGGTGCTGGCCGGCTCGCTGTTGGCCAAGACGCCGCGGGAGGTGGCCGGCACGCAGGACATCACCGGCGGCCTGCCGCGCGTGACGGAGATCTTCGAGGCGCGGCGGCCGCGCGACCCGGCCGTGATGGCCGAGGTGGCCGGCATCGTCCGCCTGGGCGAGAAGAAGCGCGGCAAGCGCATCATCTGGGTGCAGCCGGTGGACGACGCCGGCAAGTCGATCGGCGAGGAGCGCGAGCACCAGGTGCCGCACGGCAAGCACCTGCGCGTCCACACCGGCGACTACGTCAAGGAGGGCGACTCGCTGGTCATCGGCCCGCTGGTGCCGCACGACATCCTGCGTATCTCGGGCGTGGACAAGGTGCAGGAGTACCTGGTGCGCGAGGTGCAGTCGGTCTACCGCAGCCAGCGCGTGGACATCGACGACAAGCACATCGAGATCATCGTGTCGCAGATGCTGCGCAAGGTGAAGGTGGAGACGACGGGCGACACCGGCCTGTTGCCGGGCATCGTCATCGACAAGTTCGCCTTCCAGGCGGTCAACGACCGGCTCAAGGACTGCGTCAAGATCAAGGAGGCCGGCTCCTCGAAGTTCGAGGCGGGCAAGATCGTCAGCAAGGAGGCGTTCGAGGAGGAGCGGGCGCGGCTGGAGGCGGAGGGTCGGGAGTTGCCGACGTTCGTGCCGCCGACGCCGGCGACGCGCTCGACGCAACTGCTGGGCATCACCAAGGCGGCGGTGCAGTCGGACAGCTTCATCAGCGCAGCGTCGTTCCAGGAGACGACGAAGGTGCTGACGGAAGCGGCGCTGGCCGGCAAGGTGGACTACCTGGTGGGCCTGAAGGAGAACGTGATCCTGGGCCACCTGGTTCCGGCGGGCACCGGGTTCCGTACGCACCAGGACGCCGAGGTGCGCCTCAACGCCCCGGCGCACGCCGCCGCCGCCGCCGCCCCGGTGACGGGCGACGGTCAGACCGCGGAGGAGACCCCGGCCCTACAGCCGGCCGGCGCCACCGAGGAGTAGGCGTAACCCGCGAGCGCCGCGAAGGGGTCGGGCGTCGAATCGATTCGACGCCCGACCCCGTTGATTTCCCGTCTGCATGGTTGCCGCCCCGCCGGAGGAGCCGACGTTGTTCGGCCGCGGGGGCGACGCCGCGGAAGCGACGACGCCTCGTCGTCGTTTCGTCCCACGACATCCCTGTCATCGACAAGTTCGCCTTGTCTGCGCGGGTGGGAAACGTCTCATTCGTGAGATTTTTCCGTTGACTTCGCTTCTCGCGGACGATACCATCTTGAAAGAGAAAGAGGTGGGCCATGCAGGTGACAAACATACACGATTGGCTGGAGGCCCTCGATAAGCAGCGGCGAGCGTTGAAGATGCCTTTGCAAGTGTTGGCACAGCTGGCCCAGGTGTCCAGGGCGACTGTCTGCCGCATTCTCCAGGAGCGGAAGACTTCGGCCAGCCTGGAAAGCGTCTTGGCAATTGCCCGTGTGTTGGGGGCTGTAGTAGAGGTTAGCATCCAGGACCCGGAAAAGCTGATCGAGGAAGAGGTCCAGAAGCGGGCGAAAAAAATCGTGCGCATGGTGCAAGGGACGATGGCTCTGGAGTCGCAGGGCATTACCGACCCGAAGCATCTCGACCAGCTTGTTGAGACAGCCGCCAGGGAAATTCGGGCGAAACCTCGGAAGCAAGTGTGGATGAAACAATGCCGGTCTTCAAGCCGATCCCGGGCGAAACGCCCATCACAGACTTCTCTGAGCTGAAGGTCAAGGGCATTGTCTACCGGAGCCAACTCAACAAGGTCGAGGCCGCCAACATCACCAAGGCCCTGTCCCGGTACTTTGGGGGGCCTCTCACCCGAAAAGAGGCCCCCTTCGACTACGCGTGGTTCCTCCGGCTTCACCGGGAGATGTTCGAGGACGTGTGGGGATGGGCGGGCCGACTGCGCACGTCCGTGACCAATATCGGCATCGAGCCACGGTTTATCGAGGAGAGGCTCTACGGGTTGAGCCAAGACCTACCCTACTGGGCGAACGAGCCGTTGCTCCAACAGGCGGCCATGCTGCACCATCAAGCCGTCCACATCCACCCGTTTGAGAACGGCAACGGGCGCTGGTCGCGGGCGCTGGCTAACCTCTGGCTCTATCTCCACGGGCACGAACCCACCGAGTGGCCCGGGACGGCCCTGAGCGAAGAGTCGCCGGTAAGGAGTGAGTACATCGAGGCGATCAAAGCAGCCGACAATGGGGATTACGACCTGCTCCTGGCGTTGCATGAGCGATTTACACCCGACGAAGAGGGGTGAACAGGCTCGACGCAAGGGGTCGGGAGTCGCATCGATTCGACTCCCGACCCCTTGACCCTTCTGCCTACGGTTTTGGGAGTACATGAGATGGAGCCAGCTGGAACGATCCGCGATGCCTGTGACTGCTCAAGGATCCTTGCCATTGACATACCGGAAAAGTGCGAAAAATGTGGGCGCGGTCGCAGGGGCAAGGCGAGGTAACAGTTTATATAAGGCTCTAGTATCAAAGGACTTGCGGCGTTATGGTCCCAGAGGAACCGGCCGGGTTCAAACCCGGGTGACAGTAGGGCGGGGCCTCTGCCCGGTTGAACTGGAGGTTCACAGCGCCCATCGACGCGGCCGAATTTCCTCCCTGCCGAATCGTTTCATGGCCCCCCCCGAAGTGTGTCTATCAAAGGCGTGAAACGAATGGGTTGTCGGCGGCGCAAGGCGTGGAGGGACAAAGACTTCGGGAAACGCGATTCGTTTCACCGGCCGTGAAACGAAAACGCTCCTCGCACACCCGCCGAGGCGAAGGAACGCCGGCGCGGCCGGAGTGGCGCCGGGCCGTCGCGATGCCTCCCCCAACCCGAAGTTTACCCGCTCGAGCGCTTCACGTCAGACTCAATCCTGTCCGACGTCCCGGCCGCCCCGTTTCTCGTTTGGCGCTCACCTCACCCCCGCGAGGTGACGCGAGCGCCAAGCGAGCAACGGGTGAAGCCGCAACGACCCTGCCGGCCGCCACGCCAGGTTCTCCCCAGGCGTGGCCGCCGCTTCTCTGCGCCTCCCCCGCAAAGTTGCCGCAGCTTCCGCGCCGAATCCTCACGATTTCACCTCGGCCGTTCCCCATCCTTCCGCGGCGCGGATAGACTTCCCTGCCGTGAGGCCCGAGGAGACGCTCCGGCCGTATGACGAGGCACTGACGTATGGACACACTCGGTGCAGGCGCCCCGAAACGCCGCCAGCCCCTCGCCCTCTCCCTTGCGCTCACGCTGCTGATCCTGCTGCCGTGAATCAAAAGGGGACAGTCTACATTTCTCATGCAAGGAGCGTAAAATATCTGCGTTTCCCTGTCCAAGGTAGCGCACATGGACCCAATCTTGCGATCCTTGATCCTCAAACGCTTCCGTAGCATCCCGGCGGCAACCGTCACCTTCGACAATCCCACGTTCCTGGTCGGCCGCAACGGTTCGGGCAAGAGCAACTTCCGCGACGCCCTCGATTTCCTGCCCGAGGCGATGTCCTCGTCGCTCCAGTCGGTTTTCGACCGCCGGGGCGGGATCGCCGTCGGGCGGAACTGCACCTCGGGAAGGAGCTATCCTCCAAACCTGGGCCTGGGCGCCGTGCTCGGCCGCCTCAACGGCAAGATCCAGCAGGCCCGTTACGCCTTCGAGGTGCGGGCCACGAAGAACTACGGCTTCGAGGTTCTGCGCGAGCAGTGCGTCGTGCATCTGGAGGGCGGTGTAACCGCCTGGTTCGACCGGCGCCCCAAGACTTTCCGCTCGAACGTCGAGGGCCTGAAGCCGTCACTGGAGCCGGCGTCACTGGGCCTCCCCCTGGTCGGGCGCGAGACCAGTTTTCCGCCTGTCTTGCGCGCCCTCTCCAGGATGCGCAGGTACTTGATCGAGCCGGGCAAACTGCGGGAAGTCCAAGATGCCGCAGGGAGTTCTGTCCCACCGCCGGGCGGTGCCGCACCCGCTGCCGGGGTATTCTCTCACACCCGCCGGAAGTGACACAATACTCGCGCCGCGCGGCGCAACTAATGGCCTTGTAACGACTTGCTGCAACGGAGTATTGTTTCACCCACCCCCCGAGTTGACACAATACTCCGATACAAAGCCCCTTCCGGGCAAGTCCGCAGGCCACGGCGAGGCGGCCGACAGATCGGTCCTCTCCGGCCGCCCTCACCAGCGAGTACGGCACGCAGGGGAGCAGAATTGCTGCCGCTCGCCTTATCACGAAACGGCGGACCAGCCGGCCTTGACCGCCTGATTTGACATGCAACCGACCTTCAGGAGATGTCGGTCGTTCCGGCACCTGGTCAAGGCGTTCGGCGAACTCGCGACGGCGAACGGGCTGGTCCTGGCCGTATGGCCCCCGCGGGAATGGGCGCAGGACGAGGTAAGATGAGGCATAAGGTCCGGCTCGCTGTTGGCCAAGACGCCGCGGGAGGTGGCCGGCACACAGGACGTCACCGGCGGCCTGCCGCGCGTCACGGAGATCTTCGAGGCGCGGCGGCCGCGCGACCCGGCGGTGATGGCCGAGGCGGCAAGCGCATCATCTGGGTGCAGCCGGTGGACTACCTGGTGGGGCTGAAGGAGAACGTGATCCTGGGCCACCTGGTCCCGGCAGGCACCGGCTTCCGCACGCACCAGGACGCCGAGGTGCGACTGAACGCCCCGGCGCATGTCGCCGAGGCGCCGGCGCCGGGGGAGGGACAGGCCGCGGAGGAGACCCCGGCCCTGCAGCCGGCCTGCGCCACCGAGGAATAATCGCGACGCGACGAGCGCCGGCGAGGGCCGGCGAAGGGGTTGGGAGTCGAATCGATTCGACTCCCAACCCCTTTGATCCTTCGCGGCTTGTTGCGGCGCTGGGCCGAGGAGTGAACGGAAGTTCCCACGAACTGGCGTGGATATCGCCTACCGTCCGCGGTATGCTTCGCAGTGGGTCGCCCGTGCCTTTGCGGAGTCGCCGGCATGAAATCACCGTTCCCCGGCATAGATCCCTACATCGAGGCTTGTGGCCTGTGGGAGGGCTTCCACAACCGGCTCATCAACAAGATCGATGTGGCCCTTGGGCAGATCTTGCCCCGCGGCTATACCATCGATACCGCCGTCCGCAGCTACGTTGTCCTGATGGAATCCGAGGGCAAGGATGAGTACCTCGCCAAGCCCGACGTGACTGTCACCCACCCCACCACCGCAAAGAAGCCGCGAAAGAAGAAAGGCGGGGTGGCTGTGGCGGCGTCCCCCGAGGAAGCCGAGTCCGTGCCGATGCAGGCGTTTGTCGCCGAGAAGTTCGAGGAGACGTTCGTCGAGATTTACGCCGAAGGCGAGGAACGCATTCTCGTGACGTGCCTCGAGATCCTGTCGCCGTCCAACAAACGACGGGGGACGGAAGGCTGGTTGGTCTACGAGCGCAAGCGCCAGGCCATGCTGCTCGGCCGCGCCAACTTCATCGAACTCGACCTGCTCCGCGGCGGTCAGAAGATGCCCATGCTGACGCACTGGCCCGACAGCCCGTACACCCTGCTCGTCTGCCGGGCCTTCAACGCGCCCTACTGCCGCGTCTGGAAGGCCCACTTTCAGCACCGTCTGCCGACCATCCCCGTGCCGCTGCTCTACCCGGAGCCCGACCTCACTCTCGATCTGCAACCACTCCTCGACAGCATCTACACTCTCGGCCGCTATGACGAACGGATCGACTACGATCGGCCGTTGACTCCGGCCCAGTCGGACGCTGACGCTGGATTGGTGCGGACTTTCCTCAAGGAGCGAACACCCGGCCGCAGGGCCCCACAGGCGACGGGGCGGTCGCGGACGTAGCCGATCAGGAATAGGCTCTGGTCGGCCGAGTGGATCGCGACAGTGTCGATCATCAGGTCATCCACGTGTCAGAGTCCCTTCGCCATCTCCGCCCGGATCTCCTTCAATTCCTCCACGCCGACCGAGAGGCGAATCAAGCCATCGCCGATTCCCTGGCGGCGCTTCTCTGCGGGGCTGCTGTAGCGGTGCGACGTCGTCGCCGGGTGGCTGCACGTCGTCGTCGTGTGGCCCAGCGACGGGCTGAACGGCACTCCCTTCGCCCGGCGCATGAAGCCATTGACTGCCTCGCGCCCGCCCTCCAACTCGAAGCACAGCATGTTGCCGTAAGCGTCCGCCAGCAGGCGCTGCGCCAGGGAGTGGTCGGGGTGGTCGTTGCGTCCGGGGTAGACGACGCGCGCGACGCCGGGCTGCCCCGCGAGCCAGTCGGCCAGCGCCGCCGCGTTCGCCGACGCCGTCTTCATCCGCAGGGACAGCGTCGCCAGGCCGCGCTGTGCCAGCCAGCAGTCGAACGGGTTGGACGCCAGGCCGAAGATGCTGACCGTGCGCGTCGTCTCCGGCAGCAGGTCGTCGCGGCCGCAAAGGGCGCCCAGGGTGACGTCGCTGTGTCCGCCGATCATCTTCGTCAGGCTCTCCATGACCGAGTCGGCTCCGTAGTCGAGCGGCCGGCACAGGACCGGCGTGGCGAAGGTGTTGTCCACCACCAGCCGGCACTCGCGCTCCTTGGCCAGTTCCGCCAGCGCTTCCAGATCGACCACGCGCAGCAGCGGGTTGGACATCGTTTCCACGAACAGCAGCCGCGCCGGTTGCTCGAGGGCAGCGCGGACCGCGGCGAGGTCGTTGGTGTCCACCAGCGTCGTCTGGACGCCGAAGCGCCGCAATTCCTCCACGAACAGTTGTGTGGTGCGGCCGTACAGGCGGTTGCTGGCGACGATGCGTTCGCCCTGGCTCACGGTGGACAGGACGGCGGCGCTGATGGCGCCCATGCCGGAGCCGCACACGATGGACCAGGTGGCGCCTTCGAGGGCGGCGATCTGTTCGGCGAGTTGGCGGGCGTTGGGGTGGCCGTCGCGCGCGTAGATGAAGCCCGGCGCCTGGGCGTTCATGATGCGGTCGAGGGCGTCGAGATCGGGGAGGGTGTAGACCGACGACTGATACAGCGGCGGGACGAGCGGGACACTTTGGCCCAGGGACGGCTGCGGCTCGGGCATGACGGAATCCTCGGGAAGCGGGCGACAGCAGACTATTTCATCCGCCGGGGCGCCTCTTGTCGAGGGGGCCGCTTGCGGCTTCGCACGTTCGACCTGCCAAGCCGCAAGCGGCGAGCTTACGGCTTCAGGTTGTCGCGCACGAACGCCTGGATCGCGAGCAACAGGTCTCCGTTGGGGCCGGTGGTGTCTTCCTTCAGTCCGAGCGCCGCGGCCTTTTTCCGCGCCTCGTCGTCGGGCAGCTTATCGGCGGTGCGGAAGTGTAAGTACCACAGCGCCCCGGCCAGGCTACCGTCCTTGTCGTAGACGAACAGCGGTCGGTTGGCGGGGTCGGCGACGATTTTGTTGAATGCCTCGACGACTTCGGGGATGAGGGTCTTCGGCGATAGCTGCAGGCTGAGATATTTCAGGCCGCGCTGTCCCATCAGGCGCCGGTCACCGTCATCGACCTCGCCCGGGGCGCGGATGAGCAACACGGCCTTGTAGCCATTCGTCTTGAGCCAATCGACCCCGTCGATGGACAGCGGCCGCAAGCCCGAGGCCACGCCCGGCATCGCCTCGGCGAAGTTGGCAATGCCCACCGGCAGCACCGGCGAGCTGCGGGGCCTCTCGCCGCCGTCCGGCCCGCCCCCTTTGTCGAGGGGGGGAGCCTTCGGAGGCTCGGGCGATTGCGGGACGTTAGGGCGGGCCGATTCGCGCTGGCGCTCCGGGACGATGGGGACGGGTACGCCGAGGCTAACCTCGGGGCCGCTGGTCGGCCCCCCCGCCGGTTGCAGCGGGCCGCCCGGCATCGGCTGGAACGCGCCGCCGGCGTGGTTGATCGGCGCGGGCGGGTTGAGAGTCACCACGGGCGGGCTGAGATTTGCCCCGGGCGGGGTGGGGGGAACTTGACAGGCCTGACAGGGCGCCAAGGGATGCGCCGGCAGGACGTACGCGCTGCGGACCACCGCCGGGGGGGGCGAGTAGCACGACTGGGTGCCGCAACAGTGCTGGCAACCCGCCAGCGCAAGTGCGCCCAGGGGGAGGGCGCAGCAGAACCACGATCGCCTTCCGTTCATGGCGAGCCTCCTTTCGCTGTCCACTCTCATTGTACTTGATGAAAAACGGCCCGCTCCGGGACGATGGGCGCCCCGCGGCGCGGAATCCGCGGCGCGCGGCAGGAGGTAACGGTTGGGAAAGCTGTAGGAATGGGTGTCAGGTTTCGCGTCGGCCTCGGCCGACGTTGTCGCCCTGCTGCTCCGCCATGACGGCCAGTTTCGTCAGCGTGGTCGCGGGGATGCCGATGCGCTCGAAGCACTCCGCGACGATGCTGTTGTGGGCGCTGAGCAGGCTGATGAGCAGGTCCATCGGCGTGGTGCGCGTCCGGCGGTTCTCCAGGGCACGGCCGTAGGCCTCGCGCAGCAGGCGGATCACGTTGTCGGACAGGAACTCGCGGTGCAGCAGGAGGACCGGCTCGGGATCGCCGTCGTCCTGGTGGAACAATTCCTGGAACTGGTCGAGGAGCCGGGGCAGGTCGGCGCGGAGGCGAGTGCCCCAGTCGCAGACGCAGCCGTCGGGCTCGGCGAGCAAGCCCATGAAGACGTGCGGGCTCCGCAGGCTGTCCCAGCGCGTCTCGCGGGCCAGGCGGATCGCCTCGCGCAGGGCGGTGGCCGCCGAGGGGCTCAGCAACTCCAGGCGCAGGCCGCCGCCCGGCCAGAAGACGTCGTCCGCGGATTCGTCAGGGGAGGCCATCGCGACAGCCCTCGGCGCTGGAACGGAGGAATGTAACGATTATTGCCGACGAGCGGGAACAATGCAAGATGCTGGACGGGAGATATTGGCCGCGCGCCGTCGGAGTCCCGGCGCCTAGCGCAACTTCTGGTGGCAGGTGACGCAGCGCACCTGGTGGATGCGGATCTGCTTGTGGCACTTCGGGCAGCGGCTGAAGCGCGCCTTTTTCACTTTTTTCGTCAGGGGACGCTTACGCATGATCGGACCTCGTTTCGGTGGCACGCGGCGGACAGCCCGCGCTACATCTTGTATAGATGGAATCACAGCCACAGGCAATGCTTCCTGCCCGCCCGCGCCGTTGCGCGCTTTGCGCTTGATCTTGCCCCCGCGCTGCCGGACGATACTTGACAGCCCCCGAACTGGTGCCCCACCCTGGAGAATCCCACCGATGAAGCCCTGGAACACGTTGCCCGCCGTGCTGCTCGCGTGCGCCGCCGTCGTGGCCGCCGACCCACCGCCGGCCGCCGCCCCGACACTCGTCGTCGTGGACAGCAACGGCAAGGAGCAGAAACTCAAGTCGTGGAAATTCGTCGCCGGCACGCGCCCGCTCGGCTGGCTCGCGCCCGCGGCCCCGGCCAAGGAGAAGGACGAGAAGCCGGCCGACAAGCCGGCGAAGCCCGCCGACGCCGGTCCCGAGGCGATCGAGTTCCGCGAGGACAAGTCGCCCCCTCTCAAGCAGGGCGTCCTGACGCTTCTGCTGCCGCAGCACCTGCGAGCGCTGGAGTACGATAGCGAGAAGCAGACCGTCACGGCGAACATCGTCCTCAGCGAGAAGGCCGACGGCGACCTACAGCTGACCGGGTCCACGGGATACGTCGGCATCAACACGATCACCATCGAGGCCGAGGTGGACAAGGGTGACGCGGGAATCGCCGACGTCAAGTACCAGGCCGGCGTGCCCAAGGGCGTCCGCGCGATCCGCTTCCCTTCCCCCAAGCCGAGCGGCGAGGACAAGGGTCGGCCCGCCTTCATCGCCCTGGAGTACAAGAAGAAGAAGACCTCAGAGGATGTATTCGATCTGCAACCTCTTTATCGCCTGGCCGACAAGAGCGAGCGCCTGCTGCCCACCCTGCCGTTCAAGAAGACGCTGAAGCTGGACGTGAGCAAGATGGCTCACCTGGTGGCAGTGGGCTACGACGGCGACGACACCGAATGTCGCGTCACCACCAAGGACGGCGAGGAGCAGACCTACACCTTGCTGAAGACCACCCTGATTGACGGCAAGGTGGCGACCCTCGAAGGGTTGGTCGGCAAGATCCGCGGCGGCTACAAGCTGTTCCCGACCGAAAGTTGGGGCGACATGCATCTCGACGTGCAGTTCGACGAGAAGAAGGGCGACGAGAAGCCGTAATCGTTGCCGTTTAGCGGCCGCCCTCGATTTATCGTTTCGCGAAACGATA